>JADGOW010000231.1 GCA_017882765.1 Frankiaceae bacterium | reverse complement strand
GTGCGGCCGGGGGCCCCGGAGCTGGGAAGCGTCAGGGCAGGCTCGCGACCCCCTTGCGCAGGAAGCGACCACCACCGGCGCGCTCGCTGACGCCCGTCCGGTCCAGGTACGGGGTGATCCCGCCGAGATGGAACGGCCATCCCGCGCCGAGCAGCATGCAGAGGTCGATGTCCTGCGGCTCCGCGACGACCCCCTCGTCCAACATGATCCGAATCTCCTGGGCGAGGCCCTCCAGCGCGCGCTGCCGCACCTGCTCCTCGGTCGGGCCGCCCTCCCGGGAACCGAATATCGCGCGGATCTCCGGGTCGACCTCCGGCACGCCGTTGTCCCACGTGTAGACGCTGGTCTTGCCGGCGGCCACCAGCTTGCGCAGGCCCTCGGAGACGGGGAACCGGTCCGGGAACGCCTCGTGCATCGTCTCGCCGACGTGCAGTGCCACAGCGGGGCCGACGAGCGCGAGCAAGATGAAGGGCGACATCGGCAGGCCGAGCGGTTCCAGGGCCTTGTCCGCGACCTCGAACGGCGCGCCCTCATCCACCGCGCGGGTCACCTCGCCCAGGAACCTGGTGAGGATGCGGTTGACCACGAACGCCGGCCGGTCGCTGACCAGCACAGCCTTCTTCCCGAGTTTCTTGGCCACCACGAAGGCCGTGGCCAGCGACGGGTCGTCCGTAGCCTGCGCCCGCACGACCTCAAGCAGCGGCAGCACCGCCACCGGATTGAAGAAGTGGAAGCCGACGACCCGCTCAGGGTGGGCGAGTTGGCTCGCCATGTCGGTAACCGACAGGGACGAGGTGTTCGTCAGCAGCAGGCAGGTGTCGCTGACGACGGCTTCGACCTCGGCGAAGACCTTCTGCTTGATCGTCAGGTCCTCGAACACGGCTTCGATGACGGCGTCGGCGTCGGCGAACGCGTCCTTCGACAGGGACCCGGTGACCAGCGCCTTGAGGCGGTTGGCTGCCTCCGGCGTGACCCGCTTCTTCGTCAGGAGCTTGTCGATCTCGTCGTGTACGTAGCCCACGCCCTTGTTCAGCCGCTCCTGGTCGAGGTCGGTCAGCACGACCGGTACCTCGAGCCTGCGGGCGAACAGCAGCGCGAGCTGGCTGGCCATCAGGCCGGCGCCGACCACGCCGACCTTGTTGACCGGCCGGGCCAGGGACTTGTCGGGGACGCCCACCGGACGCTTGGCACGCCTCTGGACCAGGTCGAACGAGTACAGGCCGGCCCGCAACTGCTCGCTCATCACGAGGTCGGCCAGCGCGTCGTCCTCGGCGGCGAAGCCCTCCTCAAGAGTCGCCCGCTCCGCCAGCTCGATCAGGTCGAGCGCGCGGCTCGGGGCAGGAGCGGCCCCGTGCAGCTTGGCATCGACCAGGGCCCGCCCCCGGGCGACCGCGGCAGCCCACGCCTCGCCCCGCTCGACCGCGGGCCGGGTGACCTGGATATCGCCGCTGATGACCCCGGCAGCCCACCGCAGCGACTGCTCGATGAAGTCAGCGGATTCGAAAGTGACGTCGAAGATCCCCAACTCGGCGGCCTGGGCCGGCTTGAGCATCTTGTTCTGGTTCACCGGGTTCTCCACGATGACCGTCACCGCGTTGTCCGCGCCGATGAGGTTGGGCAGCAGTTGCGTGCCGCCCCAACCGGGTACCAGCCCCAAGAAGCACTCGGGCAGCGCGATGGCCGCCGCGTTGCTTGCCAGCGTCCGGTAGTGACACTGCAGCGCGATCTCGAGACCGCCGCCCATGGCAGCGCCGTTGACCAGCGCGAAGGTCGGGACCGTGCTGTCGTTCAGGCGCCGGAAGACGCGGTGCCCGAGCCTGCCGAGCTCCAAGGCCTGCTCGCGGGCGGTGATGCGGGGCATCCCGGTGAGGTCGGCCCCGACCACGAAGATGAACGGCTTGCCGGTGATGGCGATGGCCGCCACACCGTGGGCCTCCACCTCGTCGAGGGCACGGTCGAGGCTGGCCAGCCCGCCAGGCCCGAAGCTCGACGGCTTGGTGTGGTCAAAGCCGTTGTCCAGCGTAATGAGGGCGACGTCGCGCTCGACGCCTGGCAGTTGGATGTAGCGAACCCGCGCGGAGGTGACGATCTCGTCCGGGAAGTCGGGAGCTGCCTGCGCAGTGCCGCTGGTCACGCTGTCTCCTTGCCGTTGGCCGCGTACGCGGGGTTCTCCCAGATGACCGTGCCGCCCATGCCGAACCCGACGCACATCGTGGTCAGGCCGTAGCGGACCTCGGGGTGCTCGGCGAATTCGTGGGCGAGCTGGGTCATGAGCCGGACGCCGCTGGAGGCCAGCGGGTGGCCGAGCGCGATCGCGCCGCCGTAGGGGTTCACGCGCGGGTCGTCGTCGGCGATGCCGTAGTGCTCGAGCAAGGCCAGCACCTGGACGGCGAAGGCCTCGTTGATCTCGAAGAGGCCGATGTCGTCGATCGTCAGCCCGCCGCGGACCAGAGCCTTCTCGGTGCTCGGGATGGGGCCGGCGCCCATGAACTCGGGCTCGACACCGGCGAAGGCGTAGCTCACCAGGCGCATCTTGGCCGGCAGGCCAAGCTCGTCCGCTACGTCGGCGGCGGCGAGGATGCAGCCGGTGGCGCCGTCGTTGATCCCGGCGGCGTTGCCCGGCGTGACCCGGCCGTGCGGGCGGAACGGGGTCTTCAGCGTCGCCAGGCCCTCGATCGTGGTGCCCGGGCGGGGCGGCTCGTCGGTGGTGACCAGGCCCCAGCCGGCCTCGGCGCTACGGTTCGCGACCGGGACGAGGTCGGGCTGGATGGCGTTGACCGCGTAGGCCTTCGCCACCTTCGCCTGGCTCGCTGCGGCGAAGGCGTCGCAGCGCTCCTTCGTGATGGAGGGGTAGCGGTCGTGCAGGTTCTCGGCCGTCGAGCCCATGATGAGAGCCGCGGGATCGACGACCTTGTCGGCGACGAAGCGCGGGTTGGGGTCGACGCCCTCGCCCATGGGGTGGCGGCCCATGTGCTCGACACCGCCGGCGATGGCGACGTCGTACATCCCGATGCCGATGGCCGAAGCGACCGAGGTGACAGCGGTCATCGCCCCTGCGCACATGCGGTCGACTGCGAAGCCCGGCACGCTCTTGGGCAGGCCGGCCAAGAGCGCGGCCGACCGGCCGATCGTCAGGCCCTGGTCGCCGATCTGGGTTGTCGCTGCGATCGCCACCTCGTCGATCCGCTGGGGGGGAAGCGAGGGGTTGCGGCGAAGCAGTTCGCGGATGACTTTGACGACGAGGTCGTCGGCGCGCGTTTCGGCGTAGACGCCCTTCGCCTTTCCGAATGGCGTGCGGGCGCCGTCCACGAAGACGACGTCACGGACGGCCCGGGGGCCGGACCCGGATTGCGTCACGGATGCTCCTGTCTGCCGACTGTGTGAGATGTCAATGCTACTCGCCGGTAACGTCTGGTTCCTCCTGATCGAGGAGTTCTGGCGGGGTTGGGCGCAGCGCGTCGAGGGTGTGTTCCAACTCGTCGAGGCTCCGGTTCGGCGGCAGCACAATCACGGGCATCTCGGCCCCGGCGGCGTACCAGCGGTCCAGGCCGGCTCGCGCGGCGTCCGCATCCCCGGAGACGGTCAGCTCGTCGATCAGGACTTGGGCGGTGCCGGGCACCTCGGTCGTGCCGGGGGAGGGATTCGCCGCGAGCACGGCGTCGACAGCGGCCCCGAAGCCCAGGTTCTGCAGGGTGCGGCCGTAGAGCGGTCCCATGCTCGTGAGGTAGAAGGCGACCCACCAAGAGGCCACTGCGCGGGCCTGGACCGGGTCCGGTGACACTGCCGTCGGGACGCCGGGGCAGATCTGCGGGCGCGGCCGGCCGGATCCGCCGGGTCGGCCGCGGGCCGCACCCTCGTCGAGGAGGCGCACCCCGTCCTGCAGCCCGGACAGCGGCAACAGGAACGGGTACCAGCCGTCCCCGACCTCGCCGCACAACCGCACCGCTTGCGGTCCGAGGGCGGCCAGCAGGATTGAGATCTTCGCGGACGCACGCACGCCGAGCCGCAGCGGCCTGCTCCCA
>JADGOW010000230.1 GCA_017882765.1 Frankiaceae bacterium | reverse complement strand
ACGAGGAGAACCCGATTCATCTCGGGCCGCCGTGTGCGGGCGGGGACGCCGGGGTCTGCTCGGTGGCCTCGGGCGGCAGCGCGCGGCGGGGCGCCGCGCGCAGAGTAAGGATCATGGTGAGTCCTCCGCCGGGGGTGTCGTCGGGGGTCAGCGTGCCCCCCATCGCTTCGGCCAGGCCGCGGGCCAGGGCCAGACCCAGCCCGACACCGCCGCTGCCGTTGTCGCGGTCGCCGAGGCGCTGGAAGGGCAGGAACACGGTGTCGCGTTCGGGGGCGGGGATGCCGGGACCGTGGTCGATGATCCGCAGCTCGACGCGGTCGCCGTGGGTGCTGCCGGTCACGCACGGCGGGACGTGCCGGGGGCTGTGGCGCAGGGCGTTGGTGAGCAGGTTGACCAGGACGCGTTCGAGCAGGCCGGGGTCGGCCTGCACCTCCGGGAGGGTGTCGGGGACGTCGAGGACGACGGCTGCGGCGCCGTCGGTGCTGTCGAGGGCGCGGGGGACCGCTTCGTCGAGCGCGATCGGGTGCAGGGTGACGCCGACGGCGTCGGCCTGCAGGCGGCTCATGTCCAGGAGGTTCTCGACCAGGGTCGCGAGCCTGGTCAGGGACTCTCGGGCGGTCGCGATCAGTTCGGCGCGCTGTTCGGGGGTCCAGGCGATCGGGCCGGCGAGGCTGTCGACCGCGGCGGTCGCGGAGGCGAGCGGGGTGCGCAGGTCGTGGCTGACGGCGGTGAGCAGGGCGCGGCGCATCCGGTCGGCTTCGGCGAGGGGGAGCGCTTCGGCAGCCTCTTGATTGAGGCGCTGCTGGCGGAAGGCGACCGCGGCCTGCACGGCGGCGGTTTCCAGCACCCGGCGGTCGGAGGCGGGCAGCACCCGACCGCGCAGCACGAGAACGAGGTCCTCGTCCACGGGTATTTCTGTGTCCCCCTCGTCGGGGGCCCGGCACGGGTCGATCCCGGCGGCGGCGGCGATGCGCCACCTGGCCGGGTCGCGGGGGGTGTCCGGGGTCGGCGGGCCGGTGTCGAGGCGTTCGAGCAGGGCGACCGAGCTCATCGCGAAGGTCTCCCGGACCCGGTCGAGGAGGGCGGCCAGCGGTTGGTCTCCGCGTAGGACGCTGCCGGCGAGCGTGGACAGCGTTTCGGCTTCGGCGCGGGCCCAGGCCGCTTCGCGGGAGCGCCGAGCGGCCTGGTCGACGACGAGGCTGACGGCGACGGCGACCGCCACGTAGACGACGATGGCCAGCACGTCCCCCCACGCAGCGATCGCGAACTCATACAGCGGCGGGGTGAAGTAGTAGTTCAGCAACAGGGATCCGGCGACCGCCGCTGCCAGCGCCGGGTAGATGCCCCCGATCAGGGCGACGCCGACGACGGCGGCCAGGAACAGCACGATGTCGCTGGGCAGGCCCAACGAGCGCAGGTTGGCCAGCAGCAAGGTGAGCAGTGGCAGGCCGGCGGCGGCGGCGGCGAAACCGATGCGGCGGCGGCGCGTGGTGACCCCGCGGCCCGACCCGGGCCGGGGCCGGCGGCCCCGGGCGGCGTCTTCGTGGGCGACCAGATGCACGTCGATCGGGCCGCCCCGGGACAGGGTGGTGACGCCGACCCCGGAGGAGAACAGCCGGGAGATCCGGCCCCGGCGGCTGGCCCCGAGCACGAGTTGGGTGGCTTTGGCGCCGCGGGCGAACTCGAGCAGCGCGGCCGGGACGTCGTCGCCGAGGACCTGGTGGTAACTGCCGCCCATGCTCTCGATGAGGGCGCGCTGGCGGGCCAGCTGCTCGGGGCCCGCTCCGGTCAGGCCGTCGCTGCGGGTGATGTGGACGGCGAGCAGGTCCGCGTGCTGGGCCCGGGCGGCGATGCGGGCCGCGCGGCGCAGCAGCGTGTCGCCCTCCCGTCCGCCGCTGAGGGCCACCACGATGCGTTCCCGGGTCTCCCACGGCACCGCGATGTCATGGTCGGTGCGGTAGCGGTCGAGCTGCTCGTCGACCTTGTCGGCCAGCCAGATGAGCGCGATCTCGCGCAGGGCGGTGAGGTTGCCGACCCGGAAGTAGTTGGACAGGGCGGCGTCGATGCGCTCACCCGGGTAGACGTTGCCGTGCACCATCCGCCGGCGCAGCGCCTCCGGGGCCATGTCGACCAGCTCGACCTGGTCGGCCCGGCGCACGACCTCGTCGGGGATGGTCTCCTGCTGCGGCACCCCGGTGATCTGCTGGACGACGTCGTTGACCGATTCCAGGTGCTGGATGTTGACGGTGGTGATCACGGTGATGCCGGCGTCGAGCAGCTCTTGGACGTCCTGCCAGCGTTTGGCGTGGGTGCAGCCGGGCACGTTGGTGTGGGCGAGCTCGTCGACCAGCGCGACCTGCGGATGCCGGGCCAGCACAGCCTCGGTGTCGAGCTCGGTGAAGCTCGCCCCCCGGTAGGACAGCACCCGCCGGGGGACGATCTCCAAGCCTTCGAGCAGCTCGGCGATGCGCGCCCGGCCGTGCGTTTCGACGAGGCCGACGACGACGTCGGTGCCCCGGGCGAGCCGGCGCCGGCCCTCGTCGAGCATCGCGTAGGTCTTGCCGACGCCGGGGGCCGCGCCCAGGTAGACCCGGAGCTGGCCTCGCGGCATCGCCCCCCTCCCTTCGCCTGAGAGTCAGGCTCGGCCGCTACGCCGCCGCGCGGTACGGGTACTGGCGGTTGAGGGCGAGGTTGAGGTCGAGCACGTTGACCCGCGGCTCACCCATGAACCCGAGGTCCCGGCCGTCCGTGTGCGCGTCGATCAGGCTCTGGATCTGGGCGACCGGGACGTGCCGGGCGCCGGCGATCCGCGCGGCCTGCAGATGCGCGTAGGCGGGGCTGATGTCGGGGTCGAGGCCGCTGCCGCTGGCGGTCACCGCATCTGCGGGCACGACCGGGTCCGTCGGCGCGTCACCCTGGATCGGGGTGACGAAGCCGGCGGAGTAGTCCTCGCCGGGCGTGGCGCACTCGACCCGCACACCCTGGTAGACGCGCAGGAACGGACGGGTCGGGCAGGCCTGGTTGAGGCTGACGACCCGGGTGATCGGGCCCTTCGCGCCGCCGTTGCGGAAGACACCGAGCACGGCGCCCACCCCGTCGGAGGTGCAGAAGGGCCGGCGGCCGTCGACGTGCTCGAGTTGGGCGACCGCCAGGCTGCGCGAGCAGACCAGGGTGAGCAGACTCTGCTTGGCCTCGACCCCGTGGGCCGGGTCGGCGAGGGTGTCCACGGTGTTCTCCGGGCCCAGGTTGCTCGCGCTGGTGGCGGTGGGGTCGTAGCCGTCCCCGGCCGCGGACGGGCGGCTCTGGAAGTACTGGACGAGCGGGTTGCCGTCCGCGTCGGTGAACAGCTGGCCGATCTCGCTGGAGCCGACCACGGTGCCGTTCGCGGCCTTGACCAGCGACCCGTTCGCCTTGTCCTTCAGGCCGGGGAGCTGGGCGACGCCGGTGATGACCAGCGGGTAGGCGACCCCGACGATGACGGTCAGGACGATCAGCGCCCGGAGGGCGGCCACATGCTGGCGCAGCCAGCTCGGAAGCGATGACATGGCGTTACCCGATCCCGGGGATGAACTGGATGAGCAGGTCGATGATCTTGATACCGACGAACGGGGCGATGATCCCGCCCACCCCGTAGAGGTAGAGGTTGCGCCGCAGCATCTGGGTGGCGTTGGCCGGCTTGTACCGCACCCCGCGCAGCGCCAGCGGCACCAGCGCGATGATGACCAGCGCGTTGAAGATGACCGCGGACAGGATCGCCGACTCCGGGCTGCTCAGCCGCATGATGTTGAGCTTGTCCAGGCCCGCGTAGACGCCCGCGAACATCGCCGGGATGATCGCGAAGTATTTCGCGACGTCGTTCGCGATCGAGAACGTGGTCAGCGCACCGCGGGTGATGAGCAGCTGCTTGCCGATTTCCACGATCTCGATGAGTTTCGTGGGGTTGGAGTCGAGGTCGACCATGTTGCCGGCCTCCTTGGCGGCCGACGTCCCGGTGTTCATCGCCACCCCGACGTCGGCCTGGGCGAGGGCCGGGGCG
>JADGOW010000229.1 GCA_017882765.1 Frankiaceae bacterium | reverse complement strand
TACGGGCGCACCCTGCACTTCGGCATCCGCGAGCACGCGATGGGCTCGATCATGAACGGGATAGCCCTGCACGGCGGCACCCGGGTTTACGGCGGCACGTTCCTGGTGTTCAGCGACTACATGCGGCCGCCGGTGCGCCTTGCCGCCCTCATGAGGCTGCCCGTCACCTACGTCTGGACGCACGACTCGATCGGGCTGGGAGAAGACGGCCCGACCCATCAGCCGATCGAGCAACTGTCCGCGCTCCGCGCGATACCGGGGCTGGACATCGTGCGGCCTGCCGATGCCAACGAGACCGCCGTGGCCTGGCGGACGATCCTCGAGCGGACGCACTGCCCGGCCGGCTTGTGCCTGACTCGGCAGAACCTGCCGACTCTCGACCGCGCCAAGTACGCCTCCGCGGAGCACACCGCGAAGGGGGCGTACGTGCTGGCCGAGGCCAGCCAGCACCAACCACAGGTGGTCTTGATCGCGACCGGCTCCGAGGTGGAGATCGCGCTGGCGGCACGCGAACGGCTGGAGGGCGAGGGCACCCCCACGCGCGTCGTGAGCATGCCCTGCCGCGAGTGGTTCGACGAGCAGGAGCCGGCCTACCGGCAACGCGTGCTTCCGCCGTCGCTGAAGGCGCGGGTCAGCATCGAGGCCGGCGTGGCGCATGGATGGCGCCACATTGTGGGCGAGGCGGGCGAGTGCGTCTCGTTGGAGCACTTCGGCGCGAGCGCTCCGTACAAGGTTCTCTATGAGCAGTTCGGGCTGACCCCGGACCGCGTGGTCGCCGCCGCCCATTCCAGCCTGTCCAAGGTCGGGGCCATCACGGGCGAGCCCACGGGCAACTGAGGCGTCCGGACCCGGGGAACAGGAACATCGGAGATACCCAAGACCAGCCGACCCAGCGGCCATCGACCCCAGCGGCCAACGACCCCAGCGACCCCAGCGGCCAACGACTAGGACAAGCAACAAGGAAGGGCACGCCATGACTGATCCCCTGTCCCGGCTGTCCCGTGCCGGCGTCGCCGTGTGGCTCGACGACCTCAGCCGCGACCGGCTGGTGACCGGCAACCTGACGGCGCTCATCCGCGACCGCAGCGTTGTGGGGGTCACGACCAACCCCACGATCTTCCAGAAGGCGATCACGCAGGGCCAGACCTATGACGAGCAGGTTCACGATCTGGCCGTACGCGGGGTGGACATCGGTGAAGCGCTGCGCTCGCTGACCGCCTACGACGTGCGATGGGCCTGCGACGTCATGCGCTCTGTGTACGAAGCGTCGGGCGGGCTCGACGGCCGAGTGTCCATAGAGGTCGACCCGCGCATCGCCCACGACACCGGCAAGACGATCGCGGAAGCGCGGGCACTGTGGTGGCTCGTGGGCCGGCCCAATCTGCTGATCAAGATTCCGGCGACCCTGGAGGGCCTGGCAGCCATCAGCCAGGCCCTGGCGGAGGGGATCAGCGTCAATGTCACCTTGATCTTCAGCCTGCAGCGGTACGACGGGGTGATGGACGCCTACCTCGAAGGGCTGGAACGCGCCCGCAACTCCGGAAAGGATCTCTCCCAGATCGCCTCCGTCGCATCGTTCTTCGTGAGCCGGGTCGACACCGAGATCGACAAACGACTCAACAAGATCGGCTCGGACGAGGCGCTCGCGCTGCGCGGCAAGGCGGCTGTCGCCAACGCGCGCCTCGCCTACCAACGATACGAGCAGGTCTTTTCCAGCGCGCGGTGGCGGGCGCTGGAAAAGGCAGGGGCGCACCGGCAGCGGCCGCTGTGGGCGTCTACGGGCGTCAAGGACCCGGAGTACTCCGACACCATGTACGTGACCGATCTCGCCGCTCCCGGCTGCGTCAACACGATGCCGGAGGGGACGATCCAGGCCGTCTACAACCACGGGATCATTGAGGCCGATACGATCCGGGCCCACTATGAGGACGCCCAGGAGACCCTCGACACCCTCAAGGATCTCGGGATTGACTACAACGACGTGGTCTCGGTCCTCGAACGCGAAGGCGTGGACAAGTTCGAGACGTCATGGAACGAGCTCATCGAGTCCCTCACCGGTGCGCTCCAGCACTCCACTGGAGCGTCCGGGCAGCGGGCAGCTGGCCACCCAGGGGAGTTCGGGCCGCCGGCGGCCGGGGCGGGATGAGGCGTGCCGTCGTGCCGTCGTGCCGTCGTGCCGTCGTGCCGGCGCATCGGTGCGGGAGGGCCGCGCCGCGCCGCGCAACGGCCTACCCGGCCTACGCCGGCAATGCGGCTTCCGCGTCGTACGGGGCTTGAGGAGGATACCGGGCAGTGATCAGCAATCCGCTGCGTGACCCACGTGACCGCCGGCTTCCGAGAGTTCCCGAGGCTTGCGCCCTCGTCGTCTTCGGCGTCACCGGCGACCTGTCACGCAAGAAGCTCATTCCGGCCATCTACGACCTGGCCAACCGCGGCCTGCTCCCGCCGGGCTTCTGCCTCCTCGGCTACGCCCGCAGGGACTGGGGTGGTGATGGCGACTTCGAGCAGCTTGCGCGCTCGTGCGCGCAGGCACATGCCCGCACGCCGTTCCGGGAGGACGTCTGGCGGCGCCTGGCGGAGACGATCATCTTTCTTCCCGGGTCCTTCGACGACGACGAGGGCTTCGACACCCTGGCCCAGACCCTGCTCGACCTGGAGTCGACCCACGGCATCCCCGGCAATGCCGCCTTTTACCTGTCGATCCCTCCGGCCGCCTTCCCGGCGGTTCTCAAGCAGATCGAGCGCACGGGAATGGCGTCGGGGAAGGGCGGCGGGTGGCGGCGGGTCGTTGTCGAGAAGCCGTTCGGCCACGACTTGCAGAGCGCTGTTGAGCTCAACGCTTTGGTAGACAGCGTCTTCTCGGCCGACGCCGTCTACCGGATCGACCACTACCTGGGCAAGGAAACTGTCCAGAACCTCATGGCGCTGAGGTTCGCCAACACATTGTTCGAACCCATCTGGAACTCCCGATATGTCGACTCGGTGCAGATCACCATGGCCGAAGATGTCGGCATCGGAACTCGCGCGGGCTTCTACGACAAGACCGGCGCCGCGCGCGACGTGCTGCAGAACCACCTGCTGCAGCTGCTGGCCATGGCCGCGATGGAAGAGCCGGTCAGCTTCGACGCCGAGTCGATCCGGGTCGAGAAGGTGAAGATCCTCGGCGCGTTGTCGTTGCCGCCCGACAGCAAGCGCTACGCGATCCGCGGGCAATACGAGCAGGGCTGGCTGGCCGGGGAGCGCGTGCGGGGCTACCGGGACGAGGAGGGCATCCCCAAGTCGTCCAAGACTGAGACCTACGCGGCGGTCCGGCTCGGCGTGGAGACGCGACGATGGGCGGGCGTCCCGTTCTACCTGCGCACAGGCAAGCGGTTGCCCCGCCGGACGACCGAGGTGGCAGTGATCTTCAAGAAGGCCCCCCACCTGCCCTTCGCGGAAACCGACACCGCGGAGCTCGGGCACAACCAGCTTGTCGTACGGGTGCAGCCCGACGAGGGCGTGACGATGCGCTTCGGGTCCAAAGTTCCGGGCACCGCCATGGAAGTGCGGGACGTGTCGATGGACTTCCTCTACGGGGAGTCGTTCACCGAGTCGTCCCCGGAGGCCTACGAGCGCCTCATCCTGGATGTCCTCATCGGCGACGCAACCTTGTTCCCGCGGAACAAGGAGATCGAGTACTCGTGGCGGATCATCGACCGCCTGGAGGAGTTCTGGTCGGGACGCAAGCCCTACCCGTACCGGGCCGGCGACTGGGGGCCGGCCGAGGCCGAGCAGATGCTGGCACGCGACGGCAGGCTGTGGCGGCGGCCGTGAGGATGACGGCGGAACCGCTGGCAGTGAAGGTGACGGCGGCGGAGAGGGGCCTCGGATGACGACGCTGTGGGACACCACCGGCACCGACGTCGTCAAGGCGCTTGCAGCCGAGCGGCGCGCAGCGGGGGCACTGGCCTTCGCAGGCGTGCTCACCCTCATCGTCATCGCCGACGAGCGCCACGTCTCGCAGGCCGAAGCGGCTGCGACGACCGCCGCCTCCGCCCA
>JADGOW010000228.1 GCA_017882765.1 Frankiaceae bacterium | reverse complement strand
AGGACCGTGGTTGATTAGGACAGTGGTTGATCAGGACAGTGGTGCGGCCGGAGCAGTGGTTCGGCGGACGGTGGTTCGGCCTCAACAGGAGTACGGACGCGGCAGGAGTACGGACGCGGCAGGAGTACGACGTCGACGGGAGGACGTGCTCGTGGCCAAGACGCTCTCGGCCAAGATCATGGTGGCCTGCGATCCGGCGACGATCATGAACGTGATCGCCGATCTGGAGCGTTACCCGGAGTGGGCGAGCGGGGTCAAGCACATCGACGTCCTGGAGAGCTACGACGATGGTCGTCCAAAGCTCGCGCGCTTCTTGGTGACGGGGGGCGGCGTGACTGACGAGTCCCTGTTCGACTACACGTGGGAGGGTGACCACCGCTGCTTGTGGTACCTGACCAAGGGCACGACCCAGCGACAGCACGACGGGATCTACACGTTGCAGCCCCAGGAGGAGGGCACCGAGGTCGCCTACGACCTTGTCGTGCGGTTGAAGGTGCCCCTGCCCGAGCCGATCCGGCGCATCGGTCAACAGAAGATCATGCAGGCCGCCTTGCGTGACCTCAAATCGCGCGTCGAGAGCTGACACGGCGGTGCGTGTCCTTCTCTTCACCGGCAAGGGCGGGGTCGGGAAGACGTCGACGGCTGCCGCGACCGGGGCTCTCGCCGCGACGCGGGGCCTCAAGACTCTCGTGATCTCCACCGATCCAGCCCACTCGCTCGCGGATACGTTCGGGACGGGGCTCGGGCCGGACCCCGCCGAGGTGGATGCCGGGCTGTATGGGCAGCAGGTTGACGTTCAGCTCGGATTCGAGCGGGCCTGGATGGAGATCCGCGGCTACCTCGCCGAGGTGTTCGAATCCGCTGGAGTAGACCGGCTCGAGGCCGAGGAGCTCATGGTCCTGCCGGGTGCCGAGGAGGTGCTCGCACTGCAGGCTGTGCGGGACCAGGTCGCCAGCGGGCGATTCGATCTCGTCGTCGTCGACTGCGCACCCACCGCCGAGACCCTGCGCCTGCTTGCCCTGCCCGACGCGCTCCAGTGGTACATGCGCCGGATCTTCCCGATCGAGCGGCGGGTGGTGCGCTCGCTGCGCCCGGTGCTGTCCCGCGCGGCCGGGGTGCCCATGCCCAGGGATGGCGTCTTCGAGGCGGTGCTGCGCCTGCAAGCCGATCTCGCGGAGGTCCGTGAGCTGCTCGCCGATCCGCGCCTGACGTCGGTCCGCCTCGTCCTCACGCCCGAGGCGGTGGTCGTGGCGGAGGCCCGCCGCACGCTCACCACGCTGTCGCTGTACGGGTACCAGGTGGACGCGGTCATCGCCAACCGGGTGTTCCCGGAGGGCGGCGACCCCTGGCGGGCGGGGTGGGCTGCCGCCCAGGCCAGGCACCTGCGTGACGTCGAGGCTTCGTTCGCTCCGCTGCCCGTGCTCCGGGCGCCGTACCGCGCCGCCGAGCCCGTCGGCCTGCAGGCACTCACGGAACTGGCCACGGACCTGTACGCCGACACGGACCCGACCACCCTGCCGGCACTCGGTGACCCGCTGCGAGTCTGCCGGACCGAGGACGGGTTCGACCTGGTTCTCTGGCTTCCTTTCGCCGAGCGTGGCGAGGTGTCGCTGAGCCGCCACGGCGACGAACTGGCGGTCACGGTGGGCAGCCACCGTCGCGTTCTGGCGTTGCCCTCCGCCTTGCGCCGGTGCCAGGTTTCCGGCGCCCGGTTCCGGGACGGCCGGCTGGTCGTCTCCTTCGTCCCTGATCCCAGCGTGTGGATGCAACGGTGAGTACGACAGGGGAAAGCGGATACCCCCATGGCAGTGTCGGTGAGGAAGCTGCGCTGCTTGCCTCCGCGGTCGAGGAGTGGATGCGCTCAGCGAAGGACGCGTTCGGCCCGCTGCTGACGGCAGCACTGGGCGCTGCCACCGCGCGGGCGGCGGGGTTCGCCAGCACGACCGCGGCCCCTTCGGCCGCAGCGAGGGCCGCCACTGGCACTGGCGCTCCAGGCGCATCCGGCCCTGCTTCCGCCCGCCCCGGCGGCTCTGCCGCCACCGGGGGAGCGGACACGGCGGGGGGGACGAACACCGGGGGGGAGGCAAGAGCCGCCGCCGGGCTCTTCGGGCACGATCACGCCGCGACGGGGCCTGACTCGCTCGGCCCCGACGGGGAGTGCCGCTACTGCCCGGTGTGCCGGCTGCTGGCGTCCTTGCGAGGCCCGCGCTCCGAGGTCATGGACTACCTCGTCGAGGCTGGAACTTCACTTCTCGCCGCCGTGCGGGCCGCGATCGAGGCCAATGAGCGGTCGTGGGTAGGGGGCCCGTCCGTCCCCGTGGAACACATTGACATCCTCTAGCTCGAAGTCACGCACCTGACTCTTTCGCGGGGGGCGAGAGTCTTCGGGAGAAGGGGCAGCCGTGGGGATCACGATCGGCGTGGACGTCGGCGGCACGAAGATCGCGGCCGGCGCGGTAGATGAGGACGGCAACGTGCTCGCGTCGACGCGGATGATGACGCCCGCAGGCTTCACCGACGACATCACCGATGCGATCGCGGAGGTGGTGGCGGAACTTCGAGCGCACAAGAACGTCGCCGCCGTGGACGCCGTGGGGTTGGGTGCCGCAGGCTTCATCGACCGGACCCGGTCGCGGGTGCTCGTCTCCCCTAACCTGAACAAGGCCTGGCGCAACGAGCCCCTGCGGGACCGGGTGTCGGCGAAGGTCAATCTGCCGGTCGTCGTGGAAAACGACGCCAACGCGGCGGCCTGGGGTGAGTTCAAGTTCGGGGCGGGCAGGGGCCTTGAGGACGCGATCGTGCTCACCGTCGGCACCGGGATAGGCGGCGGCCTCATTCTGGACCGACGGCTCATCCGCGGGCACTGGGGCGTCGCCGCGGAGGTCGGCCACATCACGGCCGTTGTCGGGGGGCGGCGCTGCGGGTGCGGCAACCGGGGCTGTTGGGAGCAGTACGTCAGCGGCCGGGCGCTCATCCGCGAGGCCCGGGAGATCGCAAGTGTGGAGCCGGGCCGGGCGCGCCGCCTTCTGGATCTGGGTGGCGGCGTTCCCGAGGGCATTCTGGGCCCGCACGTGACCCTGGCCGCGCGGGAAGGCGACGGCGCCGCCCGGGAGGTCTTCGACGTCATGGGCCGGTGGCTCGGCTTCGGGATGGCCATCCTCGCCGCCGTGCTGGATCCGGGGCTGTTCATCATCTCCGGCGGTGTTTCCGAGGCCGGGGACCTGCTCATCGCCCCGACCCGGGCGGCCTTCCGGGAGCTGCTGACCGGCCACGACGCTCGGCCGGAAGCCGGGGTCGTCCTGGCGGAACTGGGGAACGGGGCGGGCGTCGTCGGAGCAGCCGACCTGGCCCGATACCTCGACTGAGCGCCTCAGCTGCCTGCAAGGGTTGCCTGCATTGTCGCGGCCGGACCCGGTGCCACCGGGCCGGACAACCGGTTGAGGGCCGTCTCGCTGCTCCAGGGTGCCGCTTACCGGATGAGTGCGCGCCGCCGGGCCGTCCGAGGGGAAGGTTCGGTGCCGTGGTCTAGACCACGGCACCGTCGTCGGGATCGTCGTCATCTTCGTCCTCATGGCGCATCCGTGCCACCAGAATCCCCACTCCTGCGCAGATCATGAGCACGCCCGCCACGTGCACGAGGTCGCTCGCCCGCAGTGCCACCAGCGTGGGGGCAACGAGCAGAAGCAGGCCGAGTCCCATCGACACCAGCGCCCAGCGGGTCGGAGGCGAGGGCATGGGCGTCGGCGGTGGGGGCGGTGGCTCGTAGTGGTCGTCGAGGTCGGGGTCGCTCACGTCGCGCGGGCCGGCTCCAGGCGCACCATGCGGCGGCTGCTCACTGGCGGGGACGAACCAGGTGCTCGCCGGGCGTGCGGGGGGTGCGTCGGGTCTGCCGAGGGCATTGATGTCGCCGGTACCCCGCGATTGCGGACTGCCGTCGCCGGCACTGCTGTTGCTGGTGCCGCCGCCGTCCGGACCGCTGTCGCCGGGACCGCTGTCGCCGGGACCGCTGTCGCCGGGACCGCTGTCGCCGGGACCGCTGTCGCCGGGACCGC
>JADGOW010000076.1 GCA_017882765.1 Frankiaceae bacterium | reverse complement strand
TGGGCGGCGGCGGGGTCGACGGCGCCATCCACCGCCGCGGGGGACCGGAGATCCTCACCGAGTGCCGACGCATCCGGCAGGCGACGCTGCCGCGGGGGTTGCCAACGGGTCGGGCGGTCGCCACCACCGCCGGGAAGTTGCCGGCTCGACACGTCATCCATGTCGTCGGTCCGGTCTACGGCAGCGGCGGACCCGAGCTGCTCGCTTCGTGCTACCGCGAGGCCCTGCGCGTCGCCGACGAGTTGGGGGCTCGCACGGTCGCCTTCCCGGCAGTGAGCACAGGCGTGTACGGATGGCCGCTGGACGATGCGGCCAGGATCGCCGTCGGCACCGTCCTCGACACCCCTTGCGAGGTAACGCAGGTGAGGTTTGTGCTGTTCTCGGCCAGCGCCTTTGAAGTGTTCGAGCAGGCGCTGGCCGCGGCCAGGAAGAGCTGAAGGGAGGGCGTGGCAGCTGTTGCGTCATACGGGGGTGGGATCGGGGGCGCCTTCCCCCGATGCGACGGGCTCGGTCAACCCCATGATCACCGTATAGGTGGTCGCGGCAAACAGGCTCCACCGCGTGTCTGGCGTTTCGTTCGCGGTCACTGCGTCGAGGTCGCCGGGCACGCTGTCGGGATCCAGACTGCGCCGCAGCGTGAGTCCGTCCGCCAACGCGGTGATGATCGTCGCGATGTTCGCGGCGGTCAGCGGCCGTCGCACGCGCCTGCCCGCCGCGGCCAGCACCTGCTCGTAGAGCGGCACCAGCCGCTCCTCGACGGGCCCGTAGAGCTGTTCGACCTGCAACGTCTTGGCGAGCGGGTCGGACTGGTGCTTCGACCAGATTGCGACCTGCAAGACAACGAAGGGGTTGTCCTGCAGGTCGGCGAAGATCGCGTTGGCGCCCGCCCGGATGAGGTCGGGGAGCTCGGGCGCGCGCTTGAGGCGTTCGGCTTCGGCAGCGGCCGCCTGTTCCGGCACGCAGGGGTCGCCAATCCCGGGGATGCGCTCGGCGGAACGGCAGATGTAGGCGAGCAGGTCCTGGCGGTAGGCCTCCTGGTCCCGCCAGTGGTGGTAGATCGCACCGATGCTGCGGCCGCCGGCGCGACGCGCCACGTCGGCCGCTTTGACCTGGCTGAAGATGTCGCCGACCGGCTGCTCACGGAGCAGCTCGGCCCCTGCTTCCAGCAGCTCGAGGCGTGTCTGTTCCGCCGACTCGCGTCGGGGCTGTCGATCTCGGTGCGCCATCGTTTTCCCCCCGGTAGCTGACGAGGTTACCCTAAGTTACCCCGGCATGCTGGTGGCTATGGTGTTCACCCGATTTCGCTGTTGGCGAGGAGCATGCCCAGCAGGGCCCGGATTACAAACCTGGCTGGCAGGATGAGATTGCGGGCCACACGTGGGAACGCTCGTGTCCCCGGGGCGTGGCGTCGCGTGGCTCCGGCGGTGCCGGCGAAAGAGGCGGAGGTCCGGCGAGTGGGCATTGTCGTGCGGGCCCGAGTCGGCCGTCCGCGCCGGGTAGCGATGATCTCGATGCACACGAGTCCCCTCGACCAACCTGGCAGCGGCGACGCGGGTGGCATGAACGTCTACGTCGTGGAAGCCGCCCGCCAGCTCGCGGCGAACGGTACCGAGGTGGATATCTTCACTCGGGCCACCCACCGGGACCTTCCGGGGGTCGTCCCGCTCTCGCCGGGCGTGCTCGTCCGCAATCTGTCGGCGGGTCCGCTGCAGGGCCTGGGCAAGGAGGATCTGCCCTCCCAACTGTGCGCCTTCAGCGCGGGGGTGCTGCGTACGGAAGCCTCCCGCGAACCCGGCTTCTACGACCTGGTCCACTCGCACTACTGGCTGTCGGGCCAGGTCGGGTGGCTGGCGGCCGAACGGTGGGGTGTGCCGCACGTCCACACGGCGCACACCTGGGCGAAGGTCAAGAATGCGGCGCTGGCGGAGGGGGACGCCGGCGAGCCGCGGTACCGGGTCATCGGCGAGGAGCAGGTTGTCGCCGCCGCTGACCGCCTCCTCGTGAGCACCCACGCGGAGCGGCGCCAGCTCGTCGGGCTCTACGGAGCTGATCCGGGGCGCATCGACGTGGTGGCACCCGGGGTCGACCTCGACGTGTTCCGACCGGCCCGCCGCGGTGCGGCGCGAGCGCGCCTCGGCCTGCCCCGCGACGCTCTCGTAGTGCTGTTCGCCGGTCGCATCCAGCCGCTGAAAGCGCCAGACATCCTGATTCGGGCCGCCGCTGAGCTGGTCGGTCGTGACCCGGCCCTGCGCGACCGGCTTGTCGTGGCGATCGTGGGCGGGCAGAGCGGGCGGGGGTCCGCCTACTTCCCTGCCCTGCTGTCCCTCGCCGACTCGTGTGGGGTGGCTGAGCTCGTCCGGTTCATTCCGCCGGTCACCCGTGCCACCCTCGTCGACTGGTACCGGGCTGCGACGGCGGTCGTCGTGCCCAGCCATAACGAGAGTTTCGGGCTGGTGGCGCTCGAGGCGCAGGCCTGCGGTACGCCGGTGGTCGCGGCCGGGGTCGGCGGTCTGACCACGGCCGTGCGAGACGGGGTGTCGGGCGTGCTGGTCGCCGGGCACGACCCCGACGACTACGCCGACGCACTGCAGCCCCTGCTGTCCTCGGCCGCGGCGCGCCGGCGCTTGTCGGCTGGGGCGCGCCGGCACGCGGCGGGCTTCAGCTGGGCCGCCACCGCGGCCGGCACCCTCAGCGTGTACCGGGCCGCCATGGACGACCGGGCGGCGCTGCCCCTGGTGGTCGGTCGATGACCGGCCCCAAAGCGACGTCCTCGCCCCTTGCCCTGCGCCTGGATTCCGCCCGCCGGCGGGATCTGGACGAGCTCATCCGGCATGGCCTTGAGGAGCTCGAAGTTCCCTACGAGCGCGTCGACGAAGGCGTGTTCCTGGTCACGCTCGCCGGCGAGCACAAGCTCGCCACGGCGACGTGGCTCGTCCTCCAGGACTACAGCCTGCTCGTAGAGGCGTTCTTCATGCGCAAGCCGGCGGAGAACGAAGGGGGTACCTACGGCTTCCTGCTCGCGCGAAACGCACGCAGCTATGGCGTGCACTTCGCGATCGACCGCCTCGGGGATGTCTTTCTGACGGGACGCCTGCCGCTGGCCGCCGTCACCGCGGACGAGCTGGATCGCGTCTTGGGCTGCGTGCGCACCTACGCCGATGAGAACTTCGACCCCGCACTGAAGCTCGGGTTCGGCGAAGCGATTCGGCGGGAGCAAGCTTGGCGCGCCAAGCTCGCCGCGCAGACGGCGCCCGAGGGGGCCGGCCCCGTCAGCCCCCAGCCCGGCGGCCTGCGGCCAGACAGCCCACCTGGGGGCTGACAGGGCGGCCGGTCGGTACTCTTCGGCCATGTCGACGCTTGTGCTGCTCCGCCACGGCCAGAGTGAATGGAACCTCGCCAACCTTTTCACCGGCTGGGTGGATGTCAATCTGTCCGAAACCGGGGTGCAGGAGGCATGGCGCGGTGGGGAACTCCTGCTGGAGAAGGGAGTGCTCCCCGACGTCTGCCACACGTCCCTGCTGACCCGTGCGATCCGCACGGCGACGCTGGCGCTGGAGGCGTGCGGCCGGACCTGGCTGCCGGTGAAGCGGTCCTGGCGGCTCAACGAGCGGCACTACGGCGGGCTGCAGGGGATGGACAAGAAGGAGACGAAGCGCAAGTACGGCGAAGAGTTGTTCATGAAGTGGCGCCGGTCCTACTCCGACCCGCCGCCGCCTCTCGAGCCCGGTCAGCAGAGCGGCTTCGACGAGCGTTACCGCCACCTCGCGCCCGACATCCTGCCGCAGACCGAATGCCTGAAGGATGTCGTGGTCAGGATGTTGCCGTACTGGGACGACGGCATCGTGCCGGATCTGCTGAAGGGCCGGGTGACCCTGGTCGCGGCGCACGGAAACTCCCTGCGTGCCCTCGTCAAGCACTTGGACGGCATGACCGACGAGGCGGTCGTCGCGCTCAACATCCCGACGGGCATCCCACTCGTCTACCACCTCGACGATCAGCTGCGCGTCGTCGACAAGGCCTATCTCGACCCGACGGCGGCGGAAGCCGCGTCCAAGAAGGTGGCCGACCAAGGCAAATGACGGCGGGTGCGCCCTCAGCGGGTGCGCCCTCAGCGGGTGCGCATGGCCTCGATACCGCCGGAAACCATGCCCCCGCCCGTGGTGCGGACGTAGATCGGCACCCCGGTGACCAGGTAGACGACACGGTGGGCAACCGAGACGGCATGATCGGCGTAGCGCTCGTAGTAGCGCCCGCAGAGGGTGATGTCGATGGCCGCCTCCATGCCGTGCGACCAGTGCTCCTGGAGGAGCACCGTGAAGAGCTGGCGGTGCAGGCTGTCCATGACGTCGTCGTCGCGCTCGAGTTCGCGGGCCATCGCCACATCCCGACTGGCGATCACCGACCCGGCTTTGGCGACGATGCGTTGCGCGACTTGGCCCATCTCCAGGATCGTCCCGCGCAGCTCCGGCGGGACGGCGCTGGCCGGGTAGCGCCGGCGGGCCACCTGCGCCACGTGGAGCGCGAGGTCGCCCATCCGCTCCAGGTCCGAGACGATGCGCAGCGAGGTGACGATCACGCGCAGGTCGCCCGCAACGGGCGCTTGTCGCGCCATCACGTCGAACGCCCGCTCTTCGACCTCGTGCCGCAGCAGGTCGACGGTCTCGTCGCCACTGATGACACTCTCGGCGAGCCGGAGATCGGCGTCGAGAAGCGCGGTGGTGGCACGCGACATCGCGGACGCCACCAGGTTGGTCATTTCGACGAGGCTGTCCGTGAGCGCCGACAACTCCTCGTGGAACGCCTGGCGCACTGGCCTCCTCCTCGTCTCACGTCGCATTGGAGGCTGCCTGTCCCGGATGAACGCCATGTAACGCACCGGCGAACAACCCCTTATAACCGCTCTCCAACCAGGATCGCACCGCCTGCCAGATCTAGCATGAGCCCGTGGGCGATCTCTTGCTCCCGCAAGCCGGGCCAGCTCGGGGTGCCACGATGGAGCTGATCGGGGCTGGTCGCGTGCCCGAAGTGGGGCTGTCAGGCCTCGAGCACGAGCTGCTGCACCGTCTACCGTCCGGCGTGATCCTCGTGGGGCCGGACGGCGAGGTGCTGTTCGCCAATCAGGCAGCCGCGAAGCTCGGCGCTCTCAGCCGCGGAGAACTGGCCGTCGACCGGCTGCGCCTGCTCGCGCGCCGCGCCGCCCGGGGCAGCGGCGCCCTCGACGAGCACCTCGTGCTGCCCCTTCCCCCGGAACCGCCGTTGCGCCGGCCGCGGACCGACCGGCAGCCGCCGGCGGTTCGGGTGCGCGCAGTGCCCGTGGGACCCGCCGGCCAGGTGGCGTTGTTGATCGACGATGTCAGTGAGGCCCGTCGCGTCGACGAGGTGCGCCGCGACTTCGTCGCCAACATCAGCCACGAGCTCAAGACTCCGGTCGGTGCCCTCCACCTGCTGGCCGAGGCGATTCTGGAAGCCAGCGACGACCCGGAGGCGGTGCGCCGCTTCGCCGGCCGGATGAGTCACGAGTCGAGCCGGCTTGCCCGAATCGTGCAGGAGCTCATCGATCTGTCGCGCCTGCAGGGCGCCGATCCGCTTCCGGCGGCCCAGCCGGTCGAGGTGTCCGCGGTCGTGACCGAGGCCCTGGACCGCACCCGCCTTGCCGCCCAGATGAAGGAGATCACCGTGGTGGTCACCGGGCGCCAGGACGAGGTGGCGCTGGGCGACGAGGCGCAGCTTGTCACCGCGGTGGCCAATCTCGTCGACAACGCGGTCGCCTACTCCCCGGAGCGCACCAGGGTCGTGGTGGGTATCCGGCACCGCGAGCCGGGCTGGCTGGAGATATCTGTCGCCGACGAGGGCATCGGCATCTCCGAACTCGACGTGGGACGCATCTTCGAGCGCTTCTACCGGGTCGACCCCGCCCGCTCCCGAGCCACCGGCGGAACCGGGCTCGGTCTCGCGATCGTCAAGCACATCGCGTCCAACCACGGCGGGGGCGTGTCGGTCTGGAGCGCCGAGGAGATCGGCTCCACGTTCACGCTGCGGCTGCCCGCGATGGATCCCCGCGTGCCCACGGCGCCCGCACCGCAGCCTGACTGGAGGAAGACGCCGTGACCCGCTTGTTGGTGGTCGAGGACGAGGAATCGTTTTCGGACGCCCTCTCGTTCATGCTGCAGCGAGAGGGCTTCGAGGTGACCGTCGCCGCCACCGGCCCCGAGGCCCTCGACATGTTCGAGCGCAAGGGCGCCGACCTGGTGCTGCTCGACCTGATGCTGCCCGGGATCTCCGGTACGGAGGTGTGCCGGTCGCTGCGGCAGCGGTCCAACGTCCCGGTCATCATGCTGACCGCCCGCGACAGCGAGGTCGACAAGGTGGTGGGCCTGGAAATCGGCGCCGACGACTACGTGACCAAGCCGTTTTCCAGCCGCGAGCTCGTCGCCCGGATCCGGGCGGTGCTACGCCGGCGCACCGAGGCGGAGGAGCCGGACGCGTCGGCGATCGAGGCAGGGCCGGTGCGCATGGACATCGAGCGGCACACCGTGACCGTCAACGGCGCCCACGTCGGCCTGCCGCTGAAGGAATTCGAGCTGCTGGAGCTGTTGTTGCGCAATGCGGGCCGGGTGCTCACCCGGGGGCAGCTCATCGACCGCGTCTGGGGCTCCGACTACGTGGGCGACACCAAGACCCTCGACGTGCACGTCAAGCGCCTGCGGAGCAAGATCGAGCCGGAGCCCGGCAGTCCCCGTTATCTGGTGACCGTGCGCGGTCTCGGCTACAAGTTCGAGCCGTGAGCGGGGCGGGTAAGGCGGAATCGCGCGAGACGGGAATCGTCGTAGGGGCGCAGGCCCGCCATGTCGTTATGGAGCAACCGGTCGCGATCAGGCCAGCAAGATCATGGGTACCGTCGCGCGGCGGCTCGGCGGCCCTGTCGCCGGTGCGGACGGGTCACGCAACTAGCCTGGGGCCCGTGCGGCTCGGCGTGCTGGACGTGGGTTCCAACACGGTCCGGTTGCTGGTCGTCGACGCCCACCCGGGCGCGAACCCGCAGCCGGCCGCGAGCGAGGGCACGCCGCTGCGACTGGCCTCACTGCTCGACGGCAACGGCGCCCTCACCGCCAGCGGTGCCGACCAGCTTGTCGAGGTCGTCGCGGACGCCCGCAGGACTGCGGAGCGTCTCGAGGTCGAGGAAATGATGTCGTTCGCCACTTCGGCGCTGCGTGATGCGACCAACGGCGACGAGGTCATCCGCCGGGTGCGGGAACAGACCGGGGTGCAGCTTCAGGTTCTGCCCGGTGAGGAGGAAGCCCGGCTGACGTTTCTCGCGGTGCGGCGGTGGTTCGGGTGGAGCGCCGGGCGGCTGCTCGCCCTCGACGTCGGCGGCGGGTCCCTGGAGATCGCCTGCGGGGAGGACGAAGACCCGGAGGTCGCCGAGTCCCTCCCGCTGGGTGCGAGCCGTCTTACCTTCGACTGGTTGCCCAACGACCCGCCCAAGCGAAACCAGCTCGCCGCGCTGCGCAAGTACGTGCGGGCGCAGCTTGCGGGTGTCGTCCCGCACATCTACCGGATGGGGGAACCGCACAGGGTGGTCGCGACCTCCAAGACGTTCCGGTCCCTGGCGCGCATCGCCGGCGTCGCCCCGTATAACAGGGGCCCCTATGTCCGCCGAGTGGTGTCCCGCGCGCAACTCGACGGAGTGGCTTCGACCGTCGCGCGGCTCAGCGTCGCCGAGCGCGCCACCTTGCCGGGCGTGTCCCAGGGGCGGGCGCAGCAGCTCGCAGCAGGAGCGGTCGTGGCCGCGGCCGCGCTCGACCTCTTCGAGATCGAGGAAGTCGAGATCTGCCCGTGGGCGCTGCGGGAGGGGGTCATCCTTCGCCACCTCGACCACCTCAGGTCCGAGTCATGAGTCGCCGCCGCGAGGCTGTGGTCGTGCGGAGGGAGTCATAACGGGGACGTCACCCGGTAAACCTTCCCTGCATTTCGGCTCCCCTGCGCAGGCTTCGCCCCTCGACGTAGCGCCGCCAACTAGCCTCGAGCCGTGACCGTGGCTCGCGTACCCGAAGCGAAGGTCGTGCTGTCGACCGCCTCGGTGTATCCCGAGTCGACGGCAAGCGCCTTCGAGATTGCCGCGCGGCTTGGTTACGACGGCGTCGAGGTCATGGTCTGGACGGATCCGGTCAGTCAAGATCTCGAGGCTTTGCGCCAGCTGTCCGACTACCACGGCGTCCCGACCCTGGCCATTCACGCCCCCTGCCTGCTCATCACCCAGCGCGTCTGGGGGACTGACCCCTGGGCCAAGCTGGTACGCAGCCAGCACGTCGCCGAGGAGCTGGGTGCCTCGACCGTGGTCGTGCATCCGCCGTTTCGCTGGCAGCGCGAGTACGCCCGCGAGTTCGTGGCCGGTGTCGAGCGGATGGCCGAGGAAACCGACGTGCGGTTCGCCGTCGAGAACATGTTCCCGCTGCGGTTCCGGGAGCAACGGGTCGGCGTGTACATCCCGGACTGGTCGCCGGTGGACCAGGACTACCGGCACGTCACGCTCGACCTGTCGCACACGTCGGTCTCCCAGTCCGACGCAATGGACATGGCCCGGGCGCTGGGTGACCGACTGACCCATGTCCACCTGGCCGACGGCCTGGGGTCGCCCCGTGACGAGCATCTCGTGCCGGGCCGGGGAAACCAGCCCTGCGCCGAGTTGCTGGAAAGCCTCGCCGAGCGCGCCTACAAACGCCTCATCGTGATCGAGGTAAACACCCGCCGGGCCCAGTCGCGGGCCGAACGCGAGGCCGACCTGGCGGAGGCGCTCGCCTTCACCCGGCTCAATCTCGCCGCACCCGCCGGCGCCGGCGAGGCGGGCTCGTTGGGCTCCCCCGCCACCTCGGCAGAACGACGATCACCGTAGCCTCACCCCATGCCGCGCACCGTGATCCTCGCAGCGTCCCGCAGGCCCGTGTGCTGTACGGAATCCGGCCGGGGCGAACAGCGGCGGCTGGCGAAGCTCGGCCACCGCATGCGGGTCCATGTCCCGTACGGTGACCAGTGCTACGAGTACCTGATGCGCCGGCTCGCGGAGCGGCCCGCCAACCTGATGTTTGCGGCCCGGGCCGTTGCCGGCCGGTCGTGAGGGGCAGACGTGACGGCCGGGTGTGGAGGGCGGGCATGACAATCGCGCTGCTGGGGGCGGGCAAGTTGGCCGAGGCGTTGCTGTCGGGCATGTTGCGCGCCGGGCATGCCCCGGCGGATCTGCTCGTGACCGTGCGCCGCGCGCAGCGTGGGGAAGAGCTGGCCACCCGCTACGGGGTCGGGGTCGCGTCGAACGCGGACGCCGCGGCCAAGGCCGACGTGCTGCTGCTGACAGTGAAGCCGCAGGATATGTCGGTCCTACTGGAGGAGATCGCCGACGTCGTGACCCGGGACCGGCTCGTCGTGAGCATGGCCGCCGGAACGCCGACGGCGGTCATCGAGCGCCGGCTCGCCCCGGGCACGCCCGTCGTGCGGGTGATGACCAACACCCCCGTCCTCGTGGACGAGGCCATGTCGGTGCTCAGCGGTGGCTCCCACGCCCGCGAGGAGCACCTGGCGCGCGCCGAGGCCCTGCTCGCCCCGGTCGGCAAGGTGGTGCGGGTTCCCGAAAAGCAGCAGGATGCCGTCACGGCCCTGTCCGGCAGCGGGCCCGCGTACTTCTACTTCATGGTCGAGGCCATGATCGACGCTGGCATCCTGCTCGGGATCCCGCGCTCGGTCGCGGCCGACCTGCTGGTGCAGACGGCCCTGGGGTCGGCGGTGATGCTGCGCGACACCGGGGAACATCCGGTCCGGCTTCGAGAAGACGTCACCTCCCCCGGCGGGACGACGATCAACGCAATTCGCGAGCTGGAACGACACGGGGTTCGGGCGGCCATGCTGGCTGCGATCGAGGCGGCCCGCGACAGGGCCCGCGAGCTGGGTGCAGAGCAGCAGTAGGCAGTCGGGGGCCCGGGGCGACCCAGGCGACCCCCGACCCGGGCCCCGGAGCGAGGAAGGGGGATGGTCGTGAGCGATTCGACGCTGATTATCTGGGACGACGAGCTGACGTCCTACGACCCTGGTCCCGGCCATCCGCTCCGCCCGCTGCGCCTGGACCTGACGGTGGCCCTCGCGCGGGAGGTGGGCATACTCACCGGCCCGTCGGTGACGGTTGCGGCGCCTCGCCGCGCCGACGACGACCTGCTGGCTCTCATCCACGACCCGGCCTACATCGCGTTCGTGAAGAGCACCCAGGACCCGGCCCGGAGCTCCGCCTTGTGGAGCCAGGCGCTGCGCCACGGGCTGGGCACCGGCGACAACCCCATCTTCGACCGGATGCACGAGTCGGCGGCGCTGGTGACCGGGGGCAGCGTCGATGCCGCGGGGGCCGTTTGGGAGGGCCGAGCCCAGCACGCGGTCAACATCGCCGGCGGGCTGCACCACGCGAAGCGGGACCAGGCCAGCGGCTTCTGCGTGTACGACGACCCCGCGGTGGCGATCGCGTGGCTGCTCGCGGCCGGTGCGTCCCGAGTCGCCTACGTCGACATCGACGTCCATCACGGGGACGGCGTTCAAGCCGCGTTCTACGCCGATCCGCGGGTGCTCACCATCAGCCTCCATGAGAGCGGCCGGACGTTGTTTCCCGGTACCGGCTGGCCGGACGAGGCGGGCGCGGGCGCGGCCCTGGGTGCCAGCGTGAACGTGGCCCTGCCCGCCGGCACCGGCGACCGGGGCTGGCAGCGGGCCTTCGGATCGGTCGTCCCGCCGTTGATCCGTGCGTTCCGTCCGCAGGTTCTCGTGACGCAGTCCGGATGTGACACCCATGTTCGCGACCCGCTGGCCAATCTGCGCTGCACTGTCGACGGCCAGCGAGCTGCCTACCGGCAGCTGCACGAGCTGGCACACGAGGTCTGCGACGGGCGCTGGGTGGCCGTCGGCGGCGGCGGGTACGACCTCGTGGGCGTCGTGCCCCGCTCGTGGACGCACCTGCTGGCCGAGGCGACGGGCGCGCCGCTGCCGGAGCACACCCCGCAGGAATGGCGGGATTACGTCGCCGAGCATGCCGACGGACGGGCGCCGACGAGGTTCCTTGACCTGGAGCCCGGCGGGGTCGGGGCTTCGCCCGGGCAATCGCTCGACTCTGCCCCGGACGCGCGCGGCGGTGCCGGGTCGTCGCACGCCGATGCAGCAGTCGACGCGGCCATCGCCGCGACACGCAAGGCGGTCTTTCCTGCCCACGGGCTGCAGCCGTGACACAGCAGTCTGGCGCGCCGGCCAGCGCCGAACTGGTGGCGCACCTGGTGGCCACGCGCATCTGCGGGGATGTGGCCACGCCCCGCCAGAGCAACCTGACCAACGCCCGGCTGTGCGCCGAGGGTCATCCGGGCTTCACGTTCGGCGTCGAATTCAGCCGGCCCTGGACCTATCAAGAGGTGGTCGCCGAACTCGCCAAGCGCGTGGGCATTTCCCCGGATCTCGCCTACGAGTCGGGCCAGGACCGGATCGACCCCCAGTTGTGCGTCGACCGGCTCGAGGCCATGGGCGATCGGCTGGGGGTGGCCGTGCGGCGGCGCGAGCGGGTGCTGCTGGCCACGGGTCACCCCACCGGGATGCTCGCTGTTCACCTGGAGGTGGCGGCGGCGCTGCGGGCGGCGGGCGCGGCACTGCTCTCCCCGGCTCCCGGCTGGTGGTATCGGTCGCGCGACCAGGTGCGTCACATCCGCCACGTCGGTGGGGTCGCGATGCTCTCCGACGGCGCGGCCCTGCTGCACACGCACGACCCCGAGCCGATGCGGGGGATGCTCGCCGCGATGGAGGCGGCGGGTGAACCGCCGCCGGATCTGGTGGTTGCCGACCACGGCTACGCGGGCGCCGCCGGCCAGGCCGGCATCGATACGGTCGGTTTCGCCGACTGCAACGACCCCGCGCTGTTCCTCGCCGAGGCGGAGGGCACGGTGCGGGTCGCCGTGCCGCTCGATGACAACGTGCAACCCCACTTGTATGGGCCGGTGTCAACCTACCTGCTATCCTTCATGTAACCTGCTGCGCGTTCCCTCCACGAAGTGCGCTGGGACAGTGTCGCGGCCGGGTCGCGGCCGGCCATCGGCCGGACACACGCTGAAGATCGACAAATCGTTCGCCCGAGAGAGCGGGTCAAGCGGAGCCTCAGCCTCCTGTGGCCAACGCAAGGTGGTGAGCGACCGAGTCGAGGTCCTCGTGGCAGCGGCCCACCCAGTCCTCTCCCCAGAAGAAGTTGCAGCTGGTCTCGGCCCGGAGCAGGCGCCAGTAGGCCTCGTCGACCAGGTGCCCGCGTCCCGCATCGACCGCGGACGCGCGGGCGGCGCGCACCGCCCGGCTCAACTCGCTCACCCGCGCGAGCGCGTCCCGCTGCGCAGCGGAGCCCGTCCACTGCACGAAGCCCGTCCCGTGGTGCCAGCCGGTGTTCCAAGCACCGGTGCGGATGGTTACCTCGCCGTGCGCGCCGTACCGGTCCAGATAGTCGTCGATGAACGTGGGCGCCACCTCGCGGCTCTCGCCTCGGCGCACCCGTTCGAGCAACGGCTGGTAGAAGGCCGTCCAGAAGTTGTGCCCCGTGTTGCGGAACCAGCCGCCGTTGTCACCGTCCGTGCACGTGGTGACCAGTGGCGGGAAGTCGCAGTGCTGGGTACGGGCCGCAACCTCGCCGAGGAACCACTCGACCTCCATGCCCGACTCCTGGGCGTTGGACAGATCCCTGTCGCGGACCACCACGATGATCTCCGAGCCGCCGAACCGGGCCACGTGCGGGCGGTACCGCAGCTCCTCCCAGCTCATCGCGCCGACCGGCTCGACATGGTTGCTGTCCACGACGACGTAGCGGTACCCGAGCGCTGCCAGCAGCGGGATGAGCTCGGCCGTGAAGCCCATCTCCGGGGGCCAGAAGCCGGTGAAGCTCCGGCGGAACAGGTGCCCGCCCAGGCCCTGCCACCGCTGCACCTGCGCGAGCCGGTCTTCCGGCGGGATGAGTGGCAGCACCGGGTGGTAGTACGCGCTGCCGAAGATGCTCAGGACGGCGGTGTTCTGCAGGTGCCACAGCAGCTTGCCGCAGTCGACGATGCCGTACACCCGCTCCTGGAAAGCCGGGCTCGACAGCGTCTCCAGCAGGGTGCCCGACAGTGCCAGATGGACCCTCGCGACGTCCTCGTACCCCCACAGTGAGCGCGGGATTCGGTCCATCGCCCAGAGGATCTCCTTGGCCTCCCATTCCTCGTTCGCCAGCAACTGCTCGAGGTTGCCGCTGGGCTGGTGCAGGTTGAG
>JADGOW010000075.1 GCA_017882765.1 Frankiaceae bacterium | reverse complement strand
GGACTCCTGCTCGCGCAGGCGGGCCAGGCCGGCGGTAGCCTGCTCCCCCCGCTGGTCCGCCGCCACGAGCGCTGCGGCGGCCTCGTCCGCGGCGGCCTGCAGCTCCAGGACAGAAGGGTTGCCCGCGCTGCCGCCCAGGACGTGGGTGTCGCTGACGACGTCACCCTGCGGCGTCACCGCGCGCAGGTCGCGGTGGGCCCGGACGAGGTCGCAGGCAGCGTCCAGCCCGTCCACGACGACGGTGCCGGCCAACAGGGCGACGACCGCCCCGCAGAGCTCCGCGGATGTGGTGACGAGGTCGGTGGCCCAGCGCGCACCGGCCGGCAGGTCCACGAGCGGAGACGGCGTCGCGGGCTGGCCGTCGGCGCCGCGATGGCCCCCCGCGGCGGCGCCCGCCGTCGGCTGCGCGGCGCCCGCGAGCAGTAGGAACGCCCGGCCCGCATCCTCGGACCGCAGCAGGTCGGCGACAGCGGCCGCGCTGTCGAGCCCGTCCATCGCCACCCCGTCGGCGGCGGCGGAACCCAGCGCGGCAGCGACGGCCGCCTCGAAACCCGGCTCTACCTGCACTTTCTCCCGGACGGGCCCCAGCAGCCCCGCCGGCGCAGCCGCGAGCACGCGGCCCGTGGCGTCGCGCGCCGTCAGGGACATCGCCAGCGCGTCGAACCGGGCGCGGCAGCCCGCGCGTGCCCGCTCGGCGTCCTGCAGCTCTGCGGACAGCGCGCTCACCTGCCCGGCAAGCTCGTCGCGGGCGCGCACCGCATCCTCGTAGCAACCGTCCAGCGTCAGCTCGCCACCATCAAGAGCGGCGAGTTCGGCCTCGACCGGGCCCATCCGCTCGCCGGCCTCCACCGCTCTTCGCCGGGCCGATTCGGCGGCGCCGGCCAGCCTCCCGGCCTCCTCGCCGCGGGCCCGCACCCGGGTTCTTGCCGCGTCGAGCCGGCCGGCGAGGGTGGCCAGCCCCTCCCGCCGGTCGGCGACCGCCTTGGCGTGGCGGGCCAACTCGGCGTCCTCCGCCCGCAGCGCGACCTCCAGCTGCTCCCGGGCCGTGACGAGCTTGCCCAACCGCTCCCGCTCGCCGCTCACCTCAGCGGTCAGCTGCTGTTCGGCCTCCCGCGCCCGGGCCGCCTCGGCTTCCACGGCCGCCGGGTCCCGCCCACGCGAGCCGGGCTCTTCGGCCGCCAGGTGCGTCGCGCGTTCACGAGCCAGCGACAGCGTCCCGCCGAGCCGCTCCTGTAACGCGACCAGCCGGGCCGTGGCGTCCCGCACGCCCGAGCGGCGTTCCCCGAGCTCGGCCAGCCGGGCTTCGGCGGCCTCCGCTCGCGACCGCGATGCCCCGAGGGTCTCCTCGGCGGTCTCCAGGCGCTCGCGCAGCGCGACACCCGAGCGGTTGTCGGCCTCGTCCCGGGCCCGGGCGGCCGCGATGTCGTCGGCGAGCAGCCGCAGCCGGGCGTCGCGCAACCTGGCGGAGAGCACGCTTGCCTTGCGCGCCGCCTCCGCCTGCCGGGACAGGGGGCCGAGCTGCCGGCGCAGCTCGCCGGCCAGATCCGAGACGCGGGCGAGGTTGCCCGTCATCGTTTCGAGTTTGCGCAGCGCCTTCTCTTTGCGCTTGCGATGCTTCAGGACGCCGGCGGCCTCCTCGATGAACGCCCGCCGATCCTCGGGCCGGGCGCCGAGCACCGCGTCGAGCTGGCCCTGCCCGACGACGACGTGCAGTTCACGCCCTATCCCGCTGTCGCTGAGCAGCTCCTGGACGTCGAGCAGCCGGCACGGCGACCCGTTCACCGAGTACTCGCTCTCGCCGCTGCGATACATGAGGCGGCCGATCGTCACCTCGGTGTAGTCCAGTGGCAGCGCGCCGTCGGAGTTGTCGATCGTCAGTTGCACCTCGGCCCGACCCAGCGGGGGACGTCCCGGCGTTCCTGCGAAGATCACATCGGCCATGTTGCCGCCGCGCAGCGCCTTCGCCCCCTGCTCGCCCAGCACCCAGGCGATGGCGTCGACCACGTTGCTCTTGCCCGAGCCGTTCGGGCCGACGACGCAGGTGATCCCCGGTTCCAGGTGCAGCGTCGTCGAACTGGCGAAGGACTTGAAGCCCCGCAGCGTCAGCGTCTTGAGATGCACCGCTCTCCCGCGTTGTGGTCTCGCTCGGATGCGCGCCTGCGACTCAGGTGACGCTAACCGCGGTCAGTGGCGGGCCACGTCTCGACGCGCCGCAGGGCGCCCGGCCAGCCATGACCAACATGGCCGGCGAGCTGGCTGTGGCACGTGCTGATGGATCTCGCGGAACGGGTGGCCGTGCCGTGGACCGTCGTCGGCGGTCAGATGGTGCTGCTGCCTGTGCTGTCGGCGTCATGGGTTGTGCAACTTCGCGCGCTCAACAACAACAAACGCACACAACAAAGGAGCGCCCCTCCTCCGTCTCCGGAGAGGGACGCCCACATCGTTGTCGTCAGGTCAGCGCGGGTTCGGCATCGAGAGCGAGCAAATCGTCGGAGACGTCAACGCGGGCGGCCAGCGCCTCGTTGACCGCCCGCGCACGGGATAGCTCTATCTCCAGCTCGTGTACCCGGCGACGTAGACCTTGCAGTTCGGCCATGAGGCGCGGGTCTAATCCACCTACATAGCCGAAAATGGCCTTCGCCATGATCCTAGGTCCTCCACGTTGAGTGACCGCCTGCGTCGCGTTACAAGTGCAGCGAACGCGAAAAGGATTAAAACAAGGGTCGCACCCGTTCCGCTGCTGGTCAAGCCCTGCCACGCCACGGTTACCACCAGCGATCACTTTACAGCATGGCAAAGCCCTGCGCGCCACGGGGAGGCGATTGCGCAGCCGACACGCGCAGCACGCGACCGGGGGGCAGGGGGCCGCGCAGCAGCGCCAGCATCTGTTCACACGCCGCGGGCGTGCCCTCGACGACGACCTCGACCTGTCCCCCGGGGAGATTCGTCGCGCTGCCCGCCAGCCCGAGGTTCATCGCGGCGTCGCGGACCCAGAACCGGAACCCGACCCCCTGCACTCGCCCCTCGACGAACGCGGTGAGGCGGGTACGCGTCCCTGGCGTGGGCGTGCCATGCTCAGGCGTGCCATGCTCAGGGGAGCGGTCCCCAGGTTGCCCGCACATCATCGAAGGAGAGTAGTCGGCGTCGTGTTCGACCACCTTTCCCCTCCGGCGCGGCGGCGCCTCGCCGTCGGCCTTGCCGGGGTCGCTGCCGTCCCCCTCCTGCTGGCGGGCTGCAGCAACGCCAACCCCAGGTACCGCACTGACACCGTGCCGAGCCCCGGGTACAACAACCCGTACATCCAATCGCCTGGTCCCGTCCCGATCGTCCGCATACCGGCTCCCGGCGTCGGCGGCCCAGAACCGGACCTCAGCGAGGTTCCCGGCACTCAATACCCGCGCGGCGCGGCGCCACCCGGGTAGGGCTCACCAGCGTGCCCGCCGCGGCCGGGGCTGGCACCGCGGGCACGTGAAGCTCGACCGGTTCATGAAGGGATCGCGCAGCACCGCGGTTCCGCAGCGCAGGCAGGGCTGGCCGGCCCGTGCGTAGACCGCGAGGCTGCGGTCGAACAGCCCGCTGACCCCCTCGGTGGACACATAGAGCGAGTCGAACGACGTCCCGCCCGCGGCCAGGGCCTGCGCGAACACGCTGCGCACCCCAGCAAGCACCGCCTCGACGTCGCGCCGCGTGAGCGTCTCGGTCGGGCGCGCGTAGTGCAGCCGGGCGCGCCACAGGGCCTCGTCCGCGTAGATGTTGCCGACCCCGCTGATGAGGCTCTGGTCCAGCAGAGCGCGCTTGATCCCGGTACGCCGCAGGCGCAGGGCGAGCCGGAACGCCTCATCCGGGAAGGCCGGGTCGCACGGGTCGCGCGCGATGTGGCTCAGAACAGCCGGAATACCTCCCGGGGCGGGGTCATGATCGCCGGCTGGCCCGACGGGCGCCCTGTCGGGGACGAGGTCGTCGAGGAACAGTCCGCCGAAGGTGCGCTGGTCGACGAACCTCAGCTCGCTGCCTCCGCCCGCAAACCGCGTCCGGACGCGAAGGTGCGCCTGCAACGGCATCTCCGCGGGCACCATCAGCAGCTGCCCGCTCATGCCCAGGTGCGCGACCAGGGCGCGATCGTCGTCGAGGGGCAGCCACAGGTACTTGCCGCGCCTGCACGCGGCCAGCACCCGCCGGCCGGGTAAGGCCGTCTCGAAGTCCCTGACGCCCAGCAGGTGCCGGCGCACCGCCCGGACGTGGGCGACCTCGACCCCCGCGACGACCCGCCCCACGACTGCCCGATCCAGGCCGCGGCGCACGACCTCGACCTCCGGCAACTCGGGCAACGTGGGATCCCTATTCAGGCGCCAGGTTCAGGCTTCCGACGCCGGCACCGGGGCGTCCGGGCCAGGGGCGTCCGGGCCAGGAGCCGGGCCAGGGGCGTCCGGGCCAGGAGCCGGGCCAGGGGCGTCCGGGGCACGGTCCTGCAACTCGGTGAAGGCCGCCTCGGCGGCGCGCAACTCGGCTTCCTTCTTGCTGCGGCCCTCCCCCGAACCGCTCGCCACACTGGCCACCACCGCCGTCGCCGTGAACCGCTTGGCATGGTCCGGTCCCGACGAGGCGATCTTGTACTCGACCGGGCCGAGCAGCCTGGTCGAGGCCAGCTCCTGCAGGGAGGTCTTCCAGTCCAGTCCCGCGCCCAGGCGGCCGGCCTGAGCCATCAGCGGGTCGAAGAGGCGGTGGATGACTGCGGCGACCTCCTCCAGCCCCCCCGTCAGGTAGACCGCACCGAGCAGGGCCTCCAGCGTGTCGGCCAGAAGGGACGGCTTGGCCCGCCCGCCCGTCGCCTCCTCCCCGTGGCCCAGCCGCAACCACGCCCCGAGTCCACCGGTACCGATCGACCCGGCAACCCGGGCGAGCGCGCGCATGTTGACCACCGAGGCCCGCAGCTTGGCGAGCCGGCCCTCGGATACCTCCGGGTAGGCCCGGTACAAGGCGTCGGTGACGACGAGCCCAAGCACCGAATCACCGAGGAATTCCAGCCGTTCGTTGGTGGGCAGCCCGCCCTTCTCGTAGGCATACGACCGGTGGGTGAGCGCCTGCTCGGCGAGGTCGTCGGGGATGTTTGCGCCCAGCGCTGCCCGGAGCTCGTCCATCGTCGGGGCACGGGCAGCGGACAGCGACTGTCCCTCGGAGCCCGGCGAGCTCACAGCCGCGCCGCCAGGAAGGCCACGACGTCATCGACGGTGTCGAAGGCAAGGAGGTCGTCGTCCTCGATCCGAAACCGGGACCGGACAGGTGCCAGCCGCAGTTCCAGCAGATCCGCCAGGTGGATGCGCCCGATGGAGTCAACGCCGAGATCACGTTCCAGCGCGCTGTCTGCCGTGATACGCGCCGGGTCGACCTCGAGCACCACTGCCAGCGACTCCCGGACGACGCCCAGCAGGTCGTCGCTGGCGGGGGCAGCGGTTCCGGTCACCGCGGCGTCCCTTCACCCAGCCCCGTGGCCGCCCGGCGGCGCGCGACAAGGTCGCCGAGGGCGGCGCGCACGCCGGGCACGAGCCCTTCCCGAACCGCCTCGGCAGCGGTCTCGACACAGGCGGCCACCGCCCGGGGCGACGACGAGCAGTGACCGATCACGACGACCCCGTCGGCGCCCAGCAACATCGCACCGCCCTGCTCCTCGGGCGAGAACGTCTCGGCCACCTGGGCCAGCACCGGCAACAGGTAGCGCGCCGACACGGCCCGCTCGTCCCCGGAATCCAGGCCTGCCGCCGCGGCGCGGGCCACCGCAGCCACCGCCCCTTCCATCCCCTTGACCAACACGTTGCCCGTGAACCCGTCCGTGACGACGACGTCTGCGCGGCCGCCGACCGCGACGTCGTGGCCCTCCACACTGCCGACGAAGTCGAGCGGGAGCTCGGCGAGCAGCTCGGCGGTCCGGCGGCGCAGCTCGTCGCCGCCGCCCGGCGCCGCCCCGACGGACAGCAGACCGACGCGCGGACTCGGGACTCGCAGCCGCACCCGCGCGTAGGCCGCGCCGGCCAGTGCGAACTCGGCGAGCAGTCCCGGCCCGCAGTCGACGTTCGCGCCGACGTCGAGCAGCACGACGGGGCCGGCCGGGGCGGGCACGACGAGAGCCAGGGCCGGCCGGGTCACCCCGGGCAGCCTCGGCAGCGAGAACACGGCCGCGGCCAGCGTCGCGCCGGTGGGCCCGATGCTGACCATCGCGTCGACCTGGCCGTCCCGCACCAGACGCGCCGCCACGCGCACCGACGCGTCGCGGCGCGCGCGCACGGCCCGGGTCGGCTCCTCGGTGATCGAGACCGAGTCCCGCGCGGGCACCACGGCCAAAGATCCCGGGTCCCAGCTCCCGTCGGCGGCCTGCCCGCACTCACCCAACAGCCCGGCCGCCGATTCGGGCGGGCCCACCAGCGCGACCCGCAGGTCGGGACGCCGCCGCACAGCCATCAGCGCACCCTCGACGACCGCTTCCGGCGGCCGGTCCCCACCAAGCAGGTCGAGGGCGATCCGCGGACCGGTGGCCCGCCCCCCGTCGTCGAAGATGCCCACCCGCGACACGCTCGGCCGGCTCTCACTGGGCCGGCTCACACTGGGCCGGCTCACACGTCCAGGACCTGCCTGTTGCCGTACCTGCCGCAGGTCTGGCATGCGGTGTGCGCGAGGATGACGTGGCCGCGCGGGCAACGGCCCAGCGTCGGCGCCGCCGTCTTCCACTGGGACCGGCGCGAGTGGGTGTTGGCGCGAGACGTCCGGCGCTTCGGTACGGCCACTTCTAGTTCTCCCTGGTGTCGTAGGCCGGCGACGTGTCATCAGCCGGTTCGTCGTCAGCAAGATCGGTGAGGCGGGCCAGCACCGCCCACCGCGGATTCGCCCGGGCATGGGTGTGGTCGGAGGCCACGTCGTCGAGCCGCTCACCGCACTCGGCGCACAACCCCGCACAATCGGGCTTGCACAGCGGCAGCTGCGGAAGGGCAAGCACCACCGCGTCGCGCAGCGCCGGTTCGAGGTCGAGCATCTCCTCGACGATCTCGGGCAGCTCGTCGTCCGGGTCTGCGTGCCCCGGATAGACGTAGAGCTCCTGAATGTCGACGTCGAGACCGGCATGCAGCGCATCCAGGCAACGGCCGCACTCCCCCGCGACCAGCACGGCGGCAGTGCCGCTGACGAGCACGCCCTCCATGACCGATTCCAGCCGCAGATCGAGATCGATGTCGCTTCCCGGGGTGACCTCGATCACCGGACTGGACAGGTTGTCCGGCGCGGGGACGACGCGCTGAAGCCGCCGCATGGCCCCGGGTCGCCGGCCCAGCTCTCTCGTGTCGATCACGAGCGGGGCACGCAGATCAAGGTGGGCAGGCCGGGCGGCAGACCGCGGGTGAGACCGCGAGGCGGACGACGAAGACTTCGACATTGTCTTTCACACTGGATGATCGCGAAGTTGGGCACACCACGGCCCGGCAGACAGCCGGGACACGGCAGGAGACTGCCACATGGTACCGGACCCTTAGTTCAAGCCGATGATCTAGACCGGCAGGAGTCAGGTGACCCCGTACGGCGCGGGGTCGTCGAGGACCACCTCGCTGGGCCCGCGCAGCCGTTCGCGCCCGCGCCGCACCTGGTCGAGGGTGCGGTTGAGGGCCATTTCGAACTGGGCGAGTCGCCCGTCGGCCCAGTCCTCGATCTCGGCGCGCGTGCGGCGCGACTCCTCACGCACGCCCTCCAAGACCCGCTCCGCCCGCCGATCCGCCTCGATCAGGACGTACTCGGCGCGGACGAGTAGCTCCCGCTCGTCTTGGGCGGCGGCCAGAACCCGGTCGGCTTCCCGCCGGCCCTGCTCCGCTGTGCGCCTGGCCTCCTCCGTGGCCTGCGTGCGGATGTGATCGGCCTCGGCCCGGGCCCGGGCCACCACCTCCGCGGCCTGCGCCTGCCCGGATTCGAGAAGGTGCTGGCGTTCGGCCAGCAGGCCGCGGGCCTCGACGAGCTCGGCCGGCAGCAACTCGCGCAGCGACTCGAGTGCGCCCAGCAGCTCACGTCGGTCGATCTTGCACATCGAGGACGACAGGAACGACTGTTTGGCGTCCTCGACGAGGTCTACGAGCTCGTCGAGGCTGCTCTGTACGTCCGCCACGCGCCGAATCTAGGTGAGGACGGCCCCGCTCGCCCGGATCTCGGCTCAGGTCGCACGCAATTCGGCGCAGACCGGTCAGGACGCGGCAGTACCCACCCGCTCGCGCAGCGCGTCCAGGACGAGCTCGGGGACGAGCCCCGAGACGTCCCCGCCGTAGCGGGCCACCTCCTTGAGGAGGCTGCTCGACAGGAAGGAAAACTCCGGGTTGGTGGCCATGAACAGGGTTTGGACGCCCGCGAGCCGGTTGTTCATCTGGGCCATCTGCAGCTCGTAGTCGAAGTCACTCACCGCCCGTAGCCCCTTGACGATCACGGGAATGTCCCGGGCACGGCAGTAATCGACGAGCAGCCCGTGGAACGAGTCGATGACGACATTGCCGTAGGGGGCCGTCACTTCCCGGAGGAGTTCCTCACGCTCAGCGATCGTGAACATCCCGGGCTTGCTCTGGTTGATGAGCACCGCTACGACGACCTCGTCGTAGAGCGTGCTCGCGCGCCCGATGATGTCCAGGTGACCCCAGGTCACGGGGTCGAAGGACCCGGGACAGACTGCGCGCCTCATGATCGCTGACCGTACCAGAGCATTGTGTCCCCGTAATGTCGCACCTTGACTGCGCTCAGCCCGGACGGCCAGGAAACCGCCGGGCCCTGCGCGGCCCGCTCCACGACCACGACCCCGCCCGCCCACGCCGGGACGAGCGCCGCCAGCACGCGCTGCACCCCGTCGCCGTAGGGCGGGTCGAGCAGGACGAGGTCGAAGGGCCGTTCGGGCGGCGGCCCGGCCAGCACCCGCTCGACCCGCTCCGCCCGCACCACCGTCCCCGCCATCCCCAGTGCCTCGACGTTGGCGCGCAGCACCCGCAGCGCCCGGGAGTCGCACTCGACGAACACGGCCGTGGCCGCCCCGCGGGAAAGGGCTTCCAGCCCGAGCGCCCCCGAGCCCGCGTACAGGTCCAGGACGTCCGCACCCGCAAGCTCGATCAAGCTGGCGACGGTCGAGAACAGCCCCTCCCGCGCCCGGTCCGAGGTGGGCCGGGTCGCCGTACCCCGGGGCGCGCTGATCCGGCGGCCGCCCGCCAGCCCGCCCACAATCCTCATCCCTTCTCCAGGTAGGCAGCAGAGGTCTCATCGAGCCGCGCGGCAAGAGCGGCCGCCAGCAGCGGATGGGCGTTCAGTTCGGGGTCGGCGGCCACCAGCCTGACCGCCTCTTCCCGGGCAGCTGCGATGAGCTGCTCGTCGCTGAGCAGCTCCAGCAGCTGCAGTCGCCGCCGGCCGCCGGACTGCGCCACACCCAGCACGTCCCCCTCCCGCCGCTGCCGGAGATCCAGCCGAGCGAGCCGGGCACCGTCGGTCGTGGCGGCCACCGCGGCCAGCCGCTCGTATCCGGTCGAGTCCGCAGGTGCCTCGGTGTGCAGCAGGCACCACGACGGGTCGCCGCCGCGCCCGACCCGGCCTCGCAGCTGGTGCAGCTGGCTCACGCCGAAGCGGTCAGCATCCATCACGACCATGACGGTCGCCCGGGGCACGTCCACGCCGACTTCGACAACCGTCGTCGCCACCAGGACGTCGAGGCCGCCGGCAGCAAGGGCGTCCATCGCCGCGTCCTTCTCCTCGGCCGGCAGCCGGCCGTGCAACACGCCGACCCGCAGCCCGGGCAGGGCTTCCCGGGCCTGAACGGCGACGTCGACTACTGCGAGCGGGGGGCGTGCGGGCCCCGCATCGGTGGCGGGCAGGTCGTCGCCCGCCATTTCCTCGTCGCGCGCCGGCCCGTCCCCGATCCGGGGACAGACGACGAAGGCAGCGTGCCCCGCGGCCGCCTCGTCGCGCACCCGGCCCCACATGCGCTCTACCCAGGCGGGGTTGCCAGCCGGCACGACGAAGGTCGCGACCGGCTGACGGCCCGCGGGCAGCTCCGTGAGCGAGGACGTCTCCAGGTCACCGAACACCGTCATCGCGACGGTGCGCGGGATCGGCGTCGCGGTCATGACCAGGACGTGCGGTGGCCGGTCGGCCCGGGCGCGCAACGCGTCACGCTGCTCGACGCCGAACCGGTGCTGCTCGTCGACGACGACGAGCCCGAGATCGGCGAAGGTCACCGACTCCTGCAGCAGCGCGTGGGTGCCGACGACGACCCCAGCCGACCCATCCCGAAGGGCAGCCAACGCGTCCCGCCGCCTTGCAGCGCTCATCGAGCCCGTCAACGCGACGAGCCGGGTAGCGGGAAGCCCGGCCTCGTCGGCTGCGTCCAGGGCCAGCTCGCCCGCGCGGGCGAGGGGCCCGAGCAGAGCCCGCAAGCTGCGCTCGTGCTGCACGGCCAGCACCTCGGTCGGGGCGAGCAGGGCACACTGGCCGCCGGAGTCTGCGACGCGCAGCATCGCCCGCAGGGCGACGACTGTCTTGCCGGACCCGACCTCGCCCTGCAGGAGCCGGTGCATGGGATGGGGCCGGGCAAGCTCTTCGTCGAGCACGGCGCCGACCTCGCGCTGCCCTCTGGTCAGCGTGAAGGGCAGCCGGGAGTCGAAGGCGGCGCGCAGGCCGTCTGGGCGACCCGGGCGGGGGATGCCGGCCGCGTTCTCGGTCGCCCGCCGCCGCTGCGCCAGGGCGACCTGCAGCACCATCGCCTCGTCCCATTTGAGGCGGCGCAGGCCGGGGACCACGTCCGAGCGCTTCTCCGGCCGGTGCACGAGCCGGTACGCCTCGATCAGGTCGGGCAGGCCGTGGCGCCCTCGCAGGTCGGCGGGCAGCGGGTCGGGCAGGTCGGTGAGCGGGTCGAGCACGACGCGGACGCTGCGGGCGACGGTCCAGCTCGCCACCTTGCCCGCGCTGGGGTAGACGGGCATTACGCCGCCGGCGAAGGCGCTGACATCGTCGAGCTCGCCGAGTGGCTGCACCTCGGGGTTGGTCACCTGGGTTTTGCCACGGAACTTCTCGACCTTGCCGGCGAAGTACGCGGACATCCCCGGGCGCAGCGCGCGCTCCAGCCATGGCTTGTTGAAGAAGGTGAGGGTGAGCCGGCGCCGCCCGTCCGTAACGATCACATCGAGCTTGTGCAGGCCGGCCCGGATGCGCCGGCCGGACACGCGCGTCACCTCGGCCAGGACCGTGGCCTGCTCGCCGGGGCGCAGGTCGGCCAGGTCGGTCAGCTCGCCCCGCTCGTCGTAGCGGCGCGGGAGGTGGGCGAGCAGGTCGCCCACGGTGCGCAGGCCCAGCGCCTCGTCGAGCGCTTTGGCCGTGCGGGCGTCGAGCCCGCCGCGCATGCTGCGCAGCGGGGTGTCGAGATCGAGGGGGGGTGCCATCACATCCGAAGATCGCTAGCCGCCAGAACCAGACCGCGGGGGTGCAGGGCGTCCCCCTGGGTTAGTCTGGACCGCGCGGGGCCCCCCGCCGGCCCCTTCACCATTGCGCGTCCAGCCGCCCCCGCGTGGCCCGGACACCTGTCTCGCCGAGGAGAAAGCGCTCGTGTCCTCCGTCTGTGACGTCTGTGGCAAGACGCCCGGCTTCGGCATGTCGGTATCGCACTCCCACCGGCGGACCCGGCGCCGGTGGAACCCGAACGTCCAGCGCGTCCGCGCCGTCGTCGGGGGTTCGCGCCGCCGCATGAACGTGTGCACGTCCTGCCTCAAAGCGGGCAAGGTGAGCCGGGGCTGAGCGGCCGCGTCGGCCCCGCGCAGGCGCTGACCCGTCGGCAGCTCAACAGGGCTACGCTGGCCCGCCAGATGCTGCTCGCCCGCGAGCCCGTCAGCGTCCCCGACGCGGTCGCCCGGCTGGCCGGCCAGCAGGCTCAGGAGGCCAAGCCGCCGTTCCTCGGGCTGTGCACCCGGCTGTCCTCGTTCGCGCCCGCAGACCTGGCCGGCGCGCTGCACCGCCGCGAGGTCGTGCGCGGCATGCTCATGCGGGGCACCCTGCATCTGGTCACCGCCGCGGACTACCTGGCCTTTCGTCCTGCCTTGCAGCCGGTCATGGAGCAGGCCGTTCGGGTGCTGGGGGCACGGGCGAAGGGGCTGGACCTCGAGCCGGTACTGGCGGCGGCGCGCGAACTGTTCGCGCAGCGGCCGCGCACCTTCGGCGAGCTGCGGACGCTACTGGCCGCCGCGTTCCCTGCGGTGGACGAGCGGGCGCTCGGCTACACGGTGCGGACCCACCTGCCGCTGGTCATGGTGCCCACCGACGACCGGTGGGCCTTTCCCGCCAATTCGCAGTTCACTCTGGCTGAGGAATGGCTGGGTCAGCCCGTGCCGGCCGTTGGCGACCCGCGGGCGCTGGCGCTCGGCTACCTGGCGGCGTTCGGCCCGGCCAGTGCAGCGGACCTGCAGGCGTGGTCGGGCCTGCGGGCGGTGCAGGAGGCCCTGGACGGGCTCCGGCCACAGTTGCGCACCTTCCGCGACGAGCGGGGCCGGGAGCTGTTCGACCTCCCCGAAGCGCCCCGGCCGGCCGACGACGTCCCGGCGCCCCCGCGCTTCCTGCCGGAGTTCGACAATCTGCTGCTGGCGCACTCCGACCGGAGCCGGATCGTGGCCGACTCGGATCGGGCGCGCGTGGTGACGAAGAACCTGCGGGTGCGCGCCACCCTGCTGTGGGACGGGTTCGTCCGGGGCACCTGGGAGATCAAGCGCAAGGGGAAGGCGGCCACTCTGGTCGTGTCGCCGTTCGAGGCACTGCCCGCGGGCGCGGTGGCCGAATGTGAAGGCGAGGCGGAGGCGTTGCTGCGTGTCGCTGAGCCGGAAGCCACCTCGCATCATCTGGTCGTGGCCGAGGGCTGAGGGCGCCACCACTCGTCCCCGCCCGGCCCTCCGCGGCCCCCTCCGCGGCCCCCTCCGCCAAGATCACCGTTTGTGGTTCCAAGCCGACCATCAACGGTGATCTTTCTGCCGGGAGCTAGTCGAGATCACGAATTGTGGTACGGGACGACAATCAGCGCCTCGGTGTATCTGTACATATACGCTGAAAGCGGCGGCCGCCACGGCGATTGTCGGCCGACTGCGTACCACAGATAGCGATCTTCGCCTGGGGCTGAGCGGGTGATCACGATTTGTGGTCGGCCCGGTACCACAAACGACGATCTTGGCCGAGGGCGCGCGCTTACCGCCCGGCCCCGCCGGCCCCCTGCCACCCTTGATCGACCGGCCCGGGACCGGCCCCGATCCCGTATCCCCCCGCGATGGCGCCCGTGACGTAGGCCTTCGCG
>JADGOW010000074.1 GCA_017882765.1 Frankiaceae bacterium | reverse complement strand
GCAAGCGCCTCGTCGTCGTCGACGATTCGATCGTGCGGGGCAACACACAGCGGGCCCTGGTCCGGATGTTGCGGGAGGCGGGCGCCACCGAGGTTCACGTGCGCATCTCGTCGCCCCCGGTCCGGTGGCCGTGCTACTACGGCATCGACTTCGCCACCCGCGCCGAGCTCATCGCGAGCGGGTTGAGCGTCGCAGAGATCTGCGCGTCCCTCTGCGCGGATTCGCTGGGGTATGTCTCCCTCCACGGCCTGGTCGCGGCCTCCCGGCAGGCTCCCGGCAAGCTGTGCCGGGCCTGCTTCGACGGCGCCTACCCCGTCCCCCTGCCCGAGCGGGAGCTGCTGGGCAAGGACATCCTCGAAAGGCTTGGCCGCGAGATTTCCAGCGAGGTCCCGACCGCGGGCGCCCTGGACGCGCTGAGTCACCCGTGACCGCCCCGGAAGTTCCCGCCCGCACGGGGCGGGGTATGACCTACCGCGCCGCCGGTGTGGACATCGAGGCGGGCGAGCGGGCGGTGGAGCTGCTGCGCTCCAAGGTCGCCGTGGCAACCCGGCCCGAGGTTGTCGGCGGGCTCGGCGGCTTTGCGGGCCTGTTCGCCGTGGATCTGGCGCGGTGGCGGCGCCCGCTGCTTGCCTCGTCCACGGACGGCGTGGGGACCAAGCTGCTGATCGCCCAGGCTCTCGGCCGCCACGACACGGTCGGGATCGACCTCGTTGCGATGGTCGCCGACGACCTGGTCGTGTGCGGGGCAGAGCCGCTGTTCCTGCTCGACTACCTGTCCTGCGGCCGGCTCGTCCCGGAGCGGGTCGCCCAGATCGTGGGTGGGGTCGCCGAGGGGTGCCGCCGGGCCGGCTGCGCCCTCGTCGGCGGGGAGACTGCCGAGCATCCGGGAGTCCTCGGCGAAGACGAGTACGACCTGGCCGGGGCGGGTGTCGGCATCGTCGAAGCGGATGCGGTGCTCGGCCCAGACCGGGTGCGCGAGGGCGACGTGCTGGTGGCAATGGCCTCGTCGGGGCTGCACTCCAACGGCTACTCGCTGGCCCGCAAGGTGCTGCTCGCGACCCGGGGCTTCGGTCTCGCGGACGAGGTGCCCGAACTCGGCAGGGCGTTGGGCGACGAGCTGCTGGAACCTACCCGCATCTACGCTCTCGACTGCCTCGCGCTGATCGCGGGTGCGCGCGTGCACGCGCTCGCGCACATCACCGGGGGCGGGTTGCCTGGCAACATCGCCAGGGTTCTCCCACCCACGCTGGATGCGGTGATCCATCGGGCCAGCTGGACACCGCCCCCGGTGTTCGCGCTGATCGAGCAGCTGGGTGCGGTGGAGCGCAGCGAGATGGAGGCCACGTTCAACCTCGGCATCGGGATGATCGCCGTGGTGTCGGCGGAGTCGGCAGACGCGGCGCTGGCCCTCCTGGCCGAACGCAGGGTCGACGCCTGGGTGGCCGGGAGTGTGACAGGAGGCAGCGACGCAAGCGGCGCAGCCCGCCTGGTGGGTGGCCACGTGTCGGGTGACCGTTAGCCGAGGGCGTCAGCGCGACGGGCGCGGCTCGTCCTCGCGTTCCTCGTCTTCAGGTTCGTCGTCGTAGCCGAACTCGTCGTCGTACCCCTCGAACTCTTCCGCGTCATCGAACTCCGCGCCGTCGGCGGGGGCCGGAGCGCCGGCGAGTTCGCGCTGCAGCCGTTCCGGGTCGATCGGTCGCGTGTCGTACTTCAACCTCCGGGCGACCTTGGTCTGCTTGGCCTTCTGACGGCCGCGCCCCATGGCTCGACCCCCTCGCGCGTCACATGGGGCATAGGTCGAAGGAGGTGGACTGGAGCCCCGGAAATGTCATATGCCTACCTGCAATCTACAGTCTCCGACTGGGATGCGGCACGTTGCCTGGGAGGAGGATTGAGCGCAGGCGGCCGACACGTTGCATGCGGCGCTCGGCCAGCCGGTCGGCGGCGACCCCGGGCGCCACCCCTTCCGCGTCCGCCAGCCGCAGCACCCGCAGGGTCGTGTCGAATATTTCCTCGCAGCGGGCCCGTGCGCGCGCGGGTGACCACCCCTGGTACTCGTCGGCGACCTGGATGAGGCCGCCGGCGTTGACCACGTAGTCGGGTGCGTACAGGACGCCCTTGGTGGCCAGGTGCTGGCCCACACTCGGCCCGGCGAGCTGGTTGTTCGCCCCGCCGCACACGATCTCGGCTTGCAGCGTGGCCACGGTGCTGGCGTCGAGCGCCCCACCCAGGGCGCAGGGCGCATAGATATCCGCGGGCAGGGCGGCGATCTCGTCCGGCGACGCCTCCCTGACCTCCGAGTGGGCCGCGCGCACGGCAGCTACCCGGGCGGGATCGACGTCCGCACCAGTCACCGCGGCGCCCTCGGCAACCAGGTGGCCGACCAGGGGACGGCCCACCTTGCCGAGGCCGGACACAGCCACCCGCTTGCCCCGCAGGTCGGGACTGCCCCACCTGTGCTGCGCCGCCGCATGCATCCCCTGCAGTACCCCGTACGCGGTCAGGGGGCCGGAGTCACCTGACCCCCCGTAGGCAGGCGAGCGGCCGGTGACGAAGACGCATTCCCGGGCCACGACGTCCATGTCCGCCGGGTAGGTACCGACGTCGCAGGCCGTGACGTAGCGGCCGCCGAGGGAAGCGATGAAGCGGCCGTAGGCCCGCAGCATCTGTTCGCTCTTGTCCCGGCGGGGATCGCCCAGGATGACGGCCTTGCCACCGCCGAAGTCCAAGCCCGCGCACGCGGCTTTGTAGGCCATTGCCTTCGCCAGGGCCAGCGAGTCGGCGGTGGCTTCTTCCAGACTGGCGTACGGATGGAACCTCGTCCCGCCGAGCGCCGGCCCGAGGGCGGTCGAGTAGATGGAGATGATCGCCTTCAGACCGGATTCCCGATCGAAGCAGAACACCACCTGTTCGTGCTCGATGTCTGTGGGGTCACCGTCTGAGAACATCATGTCAGCTCCACGCAGCCTGTCGGCAGGGACGTAAGACGCCCGTGGCCGAGCGTAGGCGCGGAAGGTTCGGCAGGTGCGAGGATGCGGGGGTGCGTGCGAGCCCCGCCGCCGCTCTCCGGATCTATGAACCGCTTGCGGCGTTTCCCCCTGACGAGCGACTTCGGTGGGAGCGCTACGCCCGGTCGGGTACCGCCCCGTCCCGGGTCGAGGCCGCGCGCCGCGAACGGGAGATGACGATGGAGGCCGCGGTCCGCCGGCGCCTGGATCCGGTGTCGAGCGGGGGATCGCCGCCGCCGGGCGCCGCGTCTTCGCCCGCGGGCGCCGGCAGCCGGGAGTGGCGGCCGAGTGCCGGGGCCGCTGCCTCGGCTGATGCCACCGGCGGTGCCGGGGCGCCCGGCCCCGAAGAGACCGATTCGGATCCCGGCGGCGGCAGGCCCGGAGCCGAGCAGGCGTTCACCCAGCTTGTGGACGGCCTGCTCTACGTGTGCCCGTGGCGCTTGCAGGTCCGGGTCTGGGAGGCGGCGCAGGAGTTCCGGGCGGGGCTGCCCCGGCTCCTCGCCGATGCGTTCATACCCGCCGCTGCCGCGGAGCGGGCCGAGGCCGCGCTCGAGCACGTCCGCCTTCGGGGTGTGGAGATCAAGGTGCCGGTCCGCTGCAGTACCTGGACAGTTCCCCTGCCGTGGCTGGCCGTCTTCGATCCCGGCGAGCGCGCCTTGGTGATCGGGCGGGGGCGGGCTGTCGAGCGGACGCTGACCTATGCCACGCCTATGGCCCAGGCGCGCCGCCGCGTGGCCCGGGCGCTGTCTGTCCTGCGCCGCACGCTCCCGAACGCGCCCAGCGTCGCGGGGCTGGAGGATGTCGGGCGCTGGCTGGAGGAGTTCCATCCCCACAGCCGGGTGGAGCTCGACTACGGCGGCCTCGTGGATCTGCTCGGTGCCGAGGAGCTGCGGTCCGAGACTTCGGTGGCAGACATCGCGGAGGCGCTGGCAGGCCTGGCCGAGGGCGACGGCGAGAAGGCGATGGGCGCCTACGAGCGGCTCATGGCGCGGCTGCGAAGGCTCCAGGCGGTGGAGCAGGCGAGCTGAGAACAGGCCCTACCCCCTCCTTCCCTTTCGTGAGGGCTCAACGGCGCATTGTGACGATCCAATCAGTTTCGGGTGAAAAAGTTGTGTCGAGTTGTCCGGATGGCCCGCACAGGCCATACCGGACATGCTGGAATAAGGGCACGATCTGACATTGATAGGTGCCGCTTCCGGCCTGGACGAGCTGTTACGGAAGGACGACGATGACTGCGCGCAGCCCCGACGCGGAGCCTCTGCTGACCCCAGCGGAGGTCGCGACCATGTTCCGGGTTGATCCCAAGACGGTGACACGGTGGGCGAAGTCGGGCAAACTAACGTCGATCCGGACCCTCGGGGGGCACCGCCGCTACCGTGAGTCGGAGGTGCGCGCGCTGCTCGGAGGCATCCCGACGCCTCGGGATGAGTAGCTCAGCGTAACGCAGTCATAACGCCGCGCCTATGACGGGCGCGGCGTTGTTGTTTCTGTGTTAGAAACGCCGCTCTCTTAGGGCGCCCGTTGTCTCGGCCGCAAACCTTGATAGGTGAACAGGTCTGTTGCTGTGGGACTGCTGCCGAAACCCCCCGCGAGTACTTGAACATGCAGGGATGTCCCGGCGACACCAGGCGGGATCAGGACCAGGAGAGTGGACGCGTCGACGACCCGGGCGAACGTCCACCGCCCGCCTGCGAAGACCATGATCGGCCGTCGGGAGAACCCGCGGCCGCGGGCAGTGACCGTCGTGGCGGCCGACGCGGGGCCCGAGCGAGGGCTCACCGAGTCGACCTGCACCTGCCGGTCCACGAAGCCCTCCATCACCGAGGCGTCGAAGCTGTGCGCTGCCACGAAGTCCCAGCTCAAGCGGGCGTAGCCGGCATCTCCCCAGCGCGTCCCCCAGGAGTTCTGGATCCGGACGCCGTAGGAGTCGTATCCCACGACGAGCGCCTCGTGGCCGCCGAGCGCCTGGCCCGTGGCGTCGGCCAGGCCGAAGGAGGCCTTTGGCCCATCGAGACTCATGAAGCCCGGGAACGAGGCGAAGGACAGAGCCACCGGGTGGCCGCTCGCCAGCGCGCTGCTGATCGCGCGCCGGGAGCCCGGCCCTGGTCCGGTCGGCCAGGTCGCGTAGAGGAACCGGGCCCCCGTTGTGCGGTGCGGAAACGCCTTGTGACGCTGGAGCAGCGTGGGCTGGGTCCACCAGTCGAAGTTGCGCTGGGGCCGGTAGTCGGCCAGGCGTGGCACGCCCTGGCTCTGCGCGATCAGGTAGACCTCGACGGGATAGGAGCCGCTGTCCAGGAACCCGTTGCGCAGTTGCACCTGCGAGTACGCGTACATCGGGGCGAACGGCTGGCCCGCATGGCCCTGCCTGCGCGAATACCAGCCCATCATCGCGTAGGCGATCGTCCACGGGACGCAGGGCGGCACTCGCGCCTTGATCGCCGACGGGAACGTCCCAACTGGACAGATCCACTCGCTCGGGAAGGGCGCGCGGTGCCTGCGCGGGTTGCGTTGCCAGGGGCACCCGCACAGGCGCCGGCCGCCACCCCAAGCCGTGGCGCTGGGATGACCCCCCCGCGGCTGGGGCGGACGCCGTCAACGCCGACGCGATGACCGATCCGGTCGCAGCAGCCGCTACGGTCGGGCGCGGCGGCGGATCGCCGGCCCTCACCTGCGGCGCCGTGGCTGCCCACGCCTGCGGCGCCGTGGCTGCCCCGGCCCCCGGCGCTGTGGCTGCCCCGGCCCCCAGCAGCGTGGCGAGTGCCGCGGCGACGGCGAGCCGACGTCGGTACGGTCGACCCGTTGAGCGACCCTGTACTGCTCTGTAGGTTCGCGCGGAACTGCTGCGCACGCGGCCCTCCGGGGGCAGAAGCGAATTGCAGAGCCGGTCGGGCTGGCCGCTCAAAGGCCGGCCCGGTTGCTCTGATTGCCTCCTCGGCGTTTCAGGGCTCGTCCTTGCTGGTCCATATGGGGGAAGCCGCCTCCTCACCGGCGTGCGCTCGGTGCGGGGATGGGGACGAGCACCGCAGTCCCACCCCGGCTCCGCGGCAGCAGGCGAGCAGGCGGCTTCAGTGTTTCGGTGGCGAAACCTTGGGTCCGCGCCCACCGCCGAGTGCCGGCACCCGGGAGCCGCGTGCCCCTCCCTGCGGCCGCTGCAGAGGGAGTTTGTCCCCGATGCGCTCCACCGAGTCGTGCAGGCGCGGGAGCCACCGGTCCAGGTGGCGCGGCAGCCACCAGTTGGCGCGCCCCATCAAGGTCATTGAGGCCGGGACGAGCAGCATCCGGATGAGGGTGGCGTCGAGGAACACCGCGACCGCAAGCCCGAGACCCAGCGTCTTCACGATGGGGTCACCACCCAGGATGAACGCCCCGAATGCCGCAATCATGATGAGCGCCGCAGAGGTGATCACGCGTGCCGTGGCCGCGAGCCCCTGCGCCACGCCCTCCCGGTTGTCCCCGCAGTCGAGGTAGGCCTCACGCATCCGGCTGAGCAGAAACACCTCGTAGTCCATGGACAGCCCGAACAGGATGGCGAACATGAACACCGGAACGAAGCTGGGGATAGGCGTCGGCCCGTCCAGCCCGATCAGCTTCGCCCCGTGGCCTTCCTGGACGACGAAGGTCAGCACCCCGTACGCCGCGGCGATGGACAGCAGGTTCATCGCGGCCGCCTTCACCGGCACAAGGACAGCTCGGAAGGCGGCGGTGAGCAGCAGGATTGTCAGGGCGATGACCGCGCCGACGACCAGCGGCAGCCGCTCGTGCATGCGGTCGGCCAGATCCAGCGAGCGTGCGGTGGGCCCCCCGACGTAGACCCGCCCGGCCGCGTCCGGAACCTGTGCCGGCAGAACCGTCGAGCGCAGGGAGCGCACCAGCGACGTTGCCTCCGGGGACTGGGGGCCGCCCTGGGGAAGAACGGTGATCACCGCGACGCGGCCGTAGCGGGACCCGGTGTCGGCCGACACCTGCGGGGCCTGGACGAAGGCCACCCCGGGCTCGTTGGCAAGGCGCCCGGCCAGTCGCTGGGCCTCAGGCGCTGACGAGTGGGTCACCACCACATCGACCGGAGAGTTGATACCGGGGCCGAAGCCCGCGGCCATGGCTTCGTACGCGGTTCGGGCCGGTACGCCGTGCGCAAGCATGGAGGCATCCGTACCGCCGTAACGCAACCCCCCGAGGGGAACTGTCAACGCGGCCAGGATCCCGATGCTCACCAGCAGGAAGGGAACCGGGCGCCGGGTGATGCGCTGCGCCCAGCGCCGCCACGGGCCGCTCCCGCTGCCCTGCTCGAGCCGTCTCGCCCAGGGCAGCCGCCAGGCGTTCACCCGGGGCCCCAGCACGGCCAGGACCGCAGGGAGCAAAGTCAGCGCCGCTGCCACTGAGATCGCGACGACGAGGGCCGCCGACAAGCCCAGCGCCATGATGAAGCCGATACCGGTCAGCGCCAGCCCGCAGATCGCGACGACGACGGCGCCGCCCGCGAAGATGACCGCCTGTCCGGCGGCGGCCAGGGACAGCGCGACGGCGTCATGGGTATGGTGCCCCTTCGCGAGCTCAGCCCGGAACCGCGTGAGAACGAACAGCGCGTAATCGACGGCTACGCCGAGGCCGATCATGCCCGCTAATGCGTTGGCCGACCCCGGTATCGGGGCCACTCGCCCGATCAAAGTGAGTGCGGACAACCCCACGACCAGGCTGAGCACGGCAGTCACGATCGGGACACCCGCAGCGACGCCGCTGCCGAAGGCCACGAGCAGGACGATCAGTACGGCGATGAACCCGAGCCGCTCACTGTTGCTCGTCGCCGGATTGGAGTTGGCCAGCCCGAGTTCGCCTCCGACGGACGCGGTCACGCCCGCCGCGCGCGCGGCGGCGACCGCGCTGTCGACTCGTTTGAACGTGGTCGGAACGGTGTTGGCGACCGGAACCTGCACGAAGGCGGTGCGGCCGTCCGGCGAACGCTCGAGGGAGGTTGCCGGAACGCCCAGGTTGGCCAGCGCGGCATCGACGCCACGCGCCAGCGGGCCGTCGGTGAGGGCGGAGTCGGCGGAGAAGACGACCACGGCCGATACCTTCGCCCGGTCGTGGATGGCGTTGTCGGCGATGGCCGACGCCTTCGCCGACTGAGAGCCGGGCAGGTTCAGCCGGTCGGCTGCGGAATGGCCGGCCAGGGCCCCGGCGAGGCCTACGACAAGCGCGAGGGCGAGCCACACCGCGATGACCGTCCAGCGGAAGCGCGCCATCAGCTTGCCCAGCCGGAAGAGCAGGTCTGCCATGACTCCCCTACGCTCCGTGCCGGCCCGGGCCGGGCAGGCGGACCATGCGGCGTTGCGCTACATGGCCGAAGCACTTATGGCGAATGTCGGTACCGCAGGGTCGCATGGTGAACGAGACGGGAGGCCGATTCGTTGCGCCTGCGGTGGAACGCATCATCCCCTTTTCTGCGTCTCCACAAGCTCTTCGTCCACAGTGGACAGTGGCATGGGGACGTCCGCCGGGCGGGCGAGACTTCCCAACATGATCCAAGTCGTTACTTCGGCGCTGCCCCCGCTTGGCATGCGCTTGGCAAACGCAGCGGCCCGGCTGGCCGAGGGGTGCACCGGATACCGCAGCGTCGCAGCGCAATTCGGTGCTCCCCTCAGTGACCTCTCCGGCGCTCTGGAAGGCTACGAGACCGCCGTGTCCGCCGCCCTCCGGGGTCAGGCCGGCAACCTCGCAGTGCTCGGGCGGGCGCTTGTCGGTGCAGGTTCCGCCTACGCGGAGGCCGATAACAGGGCCATTGTGCCCGGCCTCGGCTTCTGCCCGGCCCCTGGTGCCCCCGACGGGGGCCTGTTCGGCGGGACGCCCGGGGCGTTGGAGAGTCTGCCCGGCCTCGTCGACGAACTGCTGGGCTCGTGATGAGCGCGCTGCTGGCTGCACGCCTGCCTGGCCCGACCACGTCGGCGAGCATCTCCGCCGATGAACTGAATGCCGTGCTGGCGCGTATCCGCGCGCGCTGCCGTCCCGACCTCGCCGTAAGCGCGGCGCAGCGCCTGGAGGCCCTCCTCGGCGTGGCGGAGGCGAGCAGAGCCGAGCTGCGAGCGGCGCGATCCGGGGCCACCGGCTGGCTGGGGCTCGGGAGCGTGGCCTTTGTCGGGTCCGTCGACCGGGCCGAAGCCGAGGCGGGCCGGGCGTCCGAGGCCGTCAGCTTCGGGGCGGCAGCCCTGCGGTCCTATGCAGACGTTGCGCAGACTTGCCTCGACCGCTGCTGGCGCCTCGAGCACCAGCTTCTCATTGCCTACGACGAACGATCGCGGGGACTGGCTGCCGAAGCGACGGCCGAGCCGGTGCCGCCCGCGGGGCGGGGCGCTGACCAGCTGTTCGACTCCGTCACCGGGGATCTGCTGCGCGCAGCCCGCCTCCTACTGGAGGAGGTGGAGGCAGCGATCGCCGCTCTGATGGCGCGCCTGAGCCGGCTGGCGGTGGGCAGCGCGCTGCCGGGTGACATCGCGCTCGGGTTGGGACCGGATGCGATCTCGCTCGGGTGCCCCCGCGGCGGTCTTTCGTACTGGTGGGGTGTCGGCAAGGAGATAAAGACCGGTGTCGGCAGCGCGATGACGCTCTGGACAGGCGCGAAGGCATTGTCGATGTTCGCCGCGTACGCCCGGGCGCAGCAAGGGGTGGCGCAGGGGCTGGCAGCGACGCGCTACCTCGCGTCGCTGCAGCCGTTTCTCGGCGCGCTTGGGCGTGCTTCTTTGCCCGTCACGGTCATTGGCGATCTCAAGCAGGTGATCGACCCGTCGCATCCGGGCGCGCGGGGCTGGGGCGACCGGGCCGCTGGGCTGGTGGGTGCCGGTGGTGCGGCGACCCTGCTCCTCACGGGCGCCGGGTTGATTGCGCTGGGTCCGGTGGGAGCCGCAGTCGCTGTCGGCGGGCTCGTCGTCGCCGGCGCCTGGCAGCTGGGCAGCCTCATCTACGACCACCGCAAGGAGATCGGGGACGCCTTGTCGAGCGCGTGGCACGGGGTCGAGGAGGCTGGCGGTGCGGCGCTGGACACTGCTGAGCAGCTGGGCGGTGCGGCCGTTGGTGCGGCCAAGCACGGGCTTGCCAGCGCAGTGGATTGGCTCACGTGACGCGACACGGCAACGCCGGCATACGAAACTGCAGGCTCAATGGCCGGGCTGCCAGCTCAGGCCGGCTCTTGCTGCGGCCGCTCATCGCGGTTCCGAAGACCGTGGTGATCGCTACCGCCAGCAGACCACCAGGGCAGCGGTGGGACGCTCAGGTGGTGCAGCCTGGCAGGGGTCAGGTGCCGGGGGGCGTGGCGGTCCGGGCTTCGATGAGCAGGGTGTGCCACGACCGTACGTCGGGCCGACGGCGCAGCAGCGCCCGCCGCTCCCGCTCGGTCATGCCGCCCCAGACACCGAATTCGATGCGGTTGTCCAGCGCCTCAGCCAGGCATTCGGTGCGGACGACGCACCCGAAGCAGCGCGTCTTGACCTTGTTCTGGGCGGCACCCTGGACGAAGAACTCGGCCGGGTTCACGTCGCGGCAGGCCCCCAGTGAGGCCCAGTCCGTCACGTCGTTGATAGGGGACTCGACCGCAGGCTGATCACTGCGACCGTACTTCGTGCTGGCTCGTTGCATTCCGAAGGTCCTTCGCGTGGTCAGGTCAGTTGGGTCGGGGGGAGCGTTTGGGCGGGCGATGACAAGAATCGGCGGCCGGTGCCGCCAGCCTCCCCCCCAGTCGGCACGGCGGCACCGCCCACTGGTTGAGAAACGGGATAGGGGGCCTCCGCGTGGCGGTCGTCACGACATTTTTTTCAGATCACGGGCGCCGAAGCGGCCGCCGAGCCCCGCGCGGACAGGCCCCGGACGTACTCTCGGCCGCGACGCCGCCGGTCTCGAACGGCCTGGTCCGGCGCGGTCGGGCCTAACTCGGGCACGGCCCGAAAGCCCGATCGGCGGGCACGGTGGCGACGAAGCTCCGGGGGGTGGGGTGACCGACGCAACGAGCACCGCCGGTCTGCCCGGCGTGCTCCGGCTGGGGGGTGCCCCGCTTCCCGTGCTGGACCGGGCCCGGCTCTACGTGTGTGGCATCACCCCCTATGACGTCACGCACCTCGGGCACGCCGCGACGTTCGTCTGGGTGGACACGCTGGTGCGGGTGCTTGGAGCCATCGGGACCGAGGTGGCCGTGTGCCGCAACGTCACCGACGTCGACGACGTGCTCTCGGTGGCTGCCCGCCGGGCTGGGACGCGATACGACGAGTTCGCGGCAGTCCGGCAGTTCTACTTCGATCGTGACATGCGGCGCCTGGCTGTGCGGCAGCCGGCGTTCGAGCCCCGGGCGCACTGCTACATCAATCAGGTCATGCGGATCGCGCAGGCCCTGCTTGACGCCGACCGGGCCTATGTCAGCGCCGGCAGCGTGTACTTCCGGGGGGCGGCCGCGGTCGCGGGCGCCGGGCTCGGCGAGGGGGACGCGGGACGCGAGGAGGCCGTGCGCCTTCTCACCGAGTACGGCGGCCATCCGGACGACCCGGCCAAGCGCGACCCGTTTGACTCGCCGGTCTGGCAGTCGTCCGGGTCCGACGACCCCGCTTGGGACAGCCCGTGGGGGCCGGGCCGACCCGGCTGGCATGCCGAATGCGCAGCCATGGCGTTGAGCACGTTCGGCCCCGCCATCGACGTGCATGCCGGCGGCAAGGATCTCGCGTTCCCGCACCACGCGTACGAGTCGGCGATGGTCGAAGCTGTGACGGGGGTGATCCCCTTCGCCCGGCGCTGGATGCACGTGGGCGTGGTCGGGGTCGGCGGAGTGAAGATGGCGAAGTCGACAGGCAACCTCGTCCTCGTCGCGGATCTGGTCGAGCGCTATCCGGGGGCGGCCCTGCGGCTGCTTGTCTTGGATCGGCCCTGGGCGCGGGACTGGGACTTCGATGTCGCGGACCTCGACCGCGTCGCCGGCCGGCTCGACGGTCTCTACGCGGCGGCCGGGCGGCGCGGTGGAAGTGAGGCAGCCGAGGAGGAAGTCACGACCGCCTTGCTCGATGACCTGGATGTGCCCCGGGCGCTGCGGGTCGCGGAGGAGGCAGGCGGCGCGGCAGCCCGATCAGCGACCACCGTTCTCGGCCTGGTGTGAGCGAGGGCGTCCGCCGGAGCAAGCGGCCACCCCTCCTACCTGGGCGCCGCCCGCTCCTCTCCGGTCCGCTGATCGTCGCCCTCACCAGGCCTGGTTCGTGGCGTCTCGGCGCGCATCTCGGCGTCCAGGCCGGGTCGGGGCGCGGGCACCGCGCCCGCCGCCGACCCGTCCAGGCTGATCTGGGGAAGCCAGCCCAGCCACCGCGGCAGGTACCAGTTGTGTTCCCCGAGCAGCTTCATCACTGACGGCAGCAGGCAACCCCGTACGAGCGTCGCGTCCAGCAGAACGGCTGTGGCGAGGCCGATGCCCATTTCCTTCATCGACACCTGGGACAGCGTGGCGAAGGTCATGAACACGAATACCATGACGACCGCCGCAGCGGTCACTACGCCGGCCGTGGACTTGATGCCGCTCGTGACAGCCGTCTCCGTCGTGGCGCCCCGGTCGTGGCCCTCGCGGATACGGCTGAAGATGAAGACCTGGTAGTCCATCGACAACCCGAAGAGCACGACGAACAGGAACAGTGGCAGCCACGAGGCGATCGAGTGGGTGCTGGTGAACCCGAGAATCCCCTGGGCCCAGGTGTTCTGGAAGATGAAGACGAGGACGCCGTAGGCCGCCGCGACCGACAGCAGGTTGAGGACGATCGCCGTTGTCGAGATCACGATCGACCGGAATGACACGAGCAGGAGCACGAAGGCCAGCACCAACACGAACGCGAGGACGAGCGGGAAGCGGGTCTTCATCGCGTCGTTGAAGTCCAGCATTCCGGCAGTCATCCCGGTGACAGGGGCCTGCACGCCGGGAACGGCGCCGATCGTGGCGGGGATGACGTCGTCACGCAACGTCTGCAGGGCGGCCTTCGACGCCGCGTCCTGCCCGGTGCCGGCCAGCGGGATGTACACGAGTTCCGCCTGCTTGTCGGCACTCACCTGGGTGTGCACGGGCGGGAACATCTGGCCGGTCGCCAGCGCCTGCTCCTCGAGCTTGCGGATGCCTTCCTGGACGGCTGGCGTCGTGACGTCCCCGCCCGGCACGGTGACTGCGATGACCGCCGGGGCCGGGTTGCCCGGGTACGCCGCCTGGATCCGGTGCCAGGTCTGGACCGTCGGGATGCTGCGCGGCAGGTCGTTGGCGTCGGGCGTGGTGATGTGGATGCCCAGCGCGGGTGAGGCCAGGACGAGCAGCACGACCACGGCCGCCGCCGCGGACAGCTTCGGCCGGCGCAGCACCCGGTCCAGCACTGCCCCCCAGACCCTGCTGTCCCGCTCGGCGTGGCGCAGGCGCCACAGCCA
>JADGOW010000073.1 GCA_017882765.1 Frankiaceae bacterium | reverse complement strand
CCCACACGCGGTTGCCGCGCGACCATGAGCCACATGGACACTCTGCTGGCGAATCCGGACGAGGTTCGCCGCGCGCGGGAGTCGAGCTTGAGCTGGCCATCGCACGAGCTGGCGTTCGATCAGGCGGCCGATCTCGAGTTGCTGTTGCTGGGCGCGCTTCGCCCGCTCGACGGCTACCTCACCGACGCGCAGGCCCGATCGGTACTCGCCGTGGGCGCATTGCCGGATGGGCGCCCTTGTGCCGCAACGCTGCAACTGGCGGTGCCCGAGACGCTGCGGGCACAACTGGCCCCCGGCGCCGTGCTCGGCCTGCGGGACGCCGAAGGCGTGCTGCTCGCGGGGGTCGAGGTGAGCGAGGTGACGGCCTCGGGACACGTCTGCGGACGCGTCATCGGGCTGGCGCTGCCCGCCCACGCCGACTTCCGGACGCTGCGCAGCGCTCCCGCCGAGCTGAAGGCCGCCCTGCGAGCGCGGGGGTGGCATCGCGTGACGGCGATTGTGCCTTCGGGCCCCCTGCTGCCCGGCGACCTCGCCGCGGCCCGCCTCGCCCGTCCCGACGCCGATGGCTTGCTTGTGATCACTTCTACCAGGCCGGCACATCCCCACGACGACGCCCATTTCGCCCGGGCGCGCCTGCACCGGGCGGCGCTGGCCGGCCGGGCGGACGTGGTTCAGGTCCTGTTGCCGGTGCCAGCGGTGCCCGACAGTGCACCCGCGGCAGACGCCCCGGCGGACGCCCCCGCAGCCACCCCGGCAGCCGCAGCGCTGCGTCTCGCCGCCACCGCCGCCGAAGCATGTGGCGCGACGGCGCTCGTCGTCAACTCCGGGACGACGAGTGCCGCCGAGACTGGTCCCGTGGGGCTGGGAATCGACGTCGTGCCCGTGCCCGCCGTCGGCTTCGACACCGGCACTAGGCAGTGGGTCGAAGGTGCCGGGCTGCGGTTCGGTCGCGCCGAGTTCGCCCGCGCTCTCGATTCGGGCGCGCAGATGCCGCAGTGGGCCGTGCCTTCCGAGCTCGCCGGCCAGTTGCGCCGCGACTACCCGCCGCGCCACCTGCGGGGGGCCACGGTCTTGTTCACCGGACTGTCCGGCAGCGGGAAATCCACAGTCGCGGGCGTCCTCACCGCGCTGCTCAAGGAGCGCGGCGACCGCCACGTCACCTTCCTCGACGGGGACGTCGTACGCACGCACCTGTCCAAAGGGCTCGGTTTCTCCCGCGCCGACCGAGACACCAACGTCCGCCGGATCGGCTTCGTGGCCGCCCAGGTCACGTCCGCGGGAGGGATCGCGATCTGCGCGCCGATCGCGCCCTACAACGCAACTCGCCGGGATGTCCGGCAGATGGTCGCGGCGACAGGCGGCTTCGTGCTGGTCCACGTCGCAACCTCGCTCGAGGTGTGTGAGGCGCGTGACCGTAAAGGCCTGTACGCAAAGGCCCGGCAAGGACTCATCCCGGAATTCACCGGTATCAGCGACCCCTACGAAATACCTGCCGATGCGGAACTGACGCTCGACACGAATGAACTCTCGCCCGAGCAGGCGGCACACCGGGTCCTGTCCTATCTGGAGCGCGAGGGCTGGCTCATGCAGGATGCCGGCCGGGCGTAGCTACCCGGCGCCAAGACGTCTTCGTCACCGTGGGCACCGACTGTCACCCGTTCCAGCGGCTCGTGACGTGGATGGACGAATACGCGGCCGAGGCGGGTAGCCGGGCGCTGGGCACACCGGTGAGCCGACCCCGGCGCGGGGCAGGCATCCGGCGCTGACATCGCCTCACTCCGGCCCCTCTCGCCCTGACGTCGGCTCTGACGTCGGCCCTGACGTCGGCCCTGACTTCGGCCCTGATGGCGCCCGCCCCGATGCCGGCAGCCCCGACCGCCCTGAGGTCGTCGAGCGGTCGCGACTGGGCTGCACGCGCTTGGGCTCGCCCTCCATCTTCGGAAAGTGCGGCGGGTAGGGAGCATCACCGAGACCGCGGTCCCGCTCGTCGCGCTCCGCCATCTCCAGCAGCACGCTCAGGTCGTAACTGATGTCGTCGATCCCCGCGTGCAGGTCGCCGAGCCGGGCGAACCGCTCCGGCATGGTGAGCATCGAGAAGTCGCGCGGCTCGGCGTCGGCAACCTCGTCCCAGGCCAGCGGTGCGGAGACAGGTGCCCAGGTCCTCGCCCGCACGCTGTAGGCCGAGGCGATCGTGCGGTCGCGGGCGTTCTGGTTGTAGTCCACGAAGACCCGCTCACCCCGTTGCTCCTTCCACCAGGCGGTGGTGACGAGCCCGGGAAGCCGGCGTTCGACTTCGCGGGCGAACGCGAGAGCAGCCCGCCGCACCTGCGGGTGAGTCCACTCGGGAAGGATCCGCACGTAGATGTGCAGCCCGCGCGAACCCGACGTCTTGGGCCATCCCGTGAATCCCAGCTCCTCGAGCAGAATCCGCACCTGCTCGGCAACCCGCCGGGCGTGTGAGAAGTCGGTGCCAGGCTGCGGGTCGAGATCGATGCGCAGCTCGTCGGGATGGTCCGGGTCGCGCCGGCGCGACGGCCACGGGTGGAAGTCGACGGTCCCCAGGCTCGCCGCCCACGCCACGGCCCCCACCTCGGTGACGCACAGCTCGTCGGCATGCCGACCGCTCGGAAAATCCACCCGCGCCGTCTCGATCCACTGCGGGCGGGACTCCGGCACCCGCTTCTGGTAGATGGCCTCGCTCTCGGCGCCGCCCGGGTGTCGCTTCAGCGTGCAAGGACGCTCGAAGAGTGCCCGGACGATGCCCTCTCCCACCTGCACGTAGTAGTTGACAAGGTCAATCTTGCGACCGCGCCCATCCGGCAGATCACGGAAGTAGACCTTGTCGGGATTGGAGACTCGCACCACGTGCTCGCCTGCCCGCACCTCGGCGACGAGCGCAGGCATCTCACCTCCAGGGGCGCGGGGTCGCAGGAGCACGATTGTGTCATCGAGGAGGCCCGTCACTGGTGGCCCGTCACTGGGAGGCCCGCAATGCCGCATCGTTTCTTCCGCGACGAGCAGTTCGATTTTGAAATCAAGATCGCACTCGGTGGCGTCTACTACGGCTGCGGCGACGTCGGCGAGATCCTGGCGACCGCGGAGAACATCCGCGACGGTCACGATGACTCGTGGGCAGCGGAGTGGATCGGCCTGGCGACCCGGGTCCGGTCGATCGCGGAGACCTGCGCCCGGGACGGGCGCCGCGTGAGCGCGCGCGAGGCCTTCCTGCGGGCGGCCTCCTACTACGCGAACTCGTTCAACGTGACCCTGCGCAACGCCAAGCTGGACGACGACCTGCTGTCGAACTTCCAGGCGCACAGGCAGTGCTTCGACGAGTTCTGCAACCTCGCGGACACTCCCATCGACCGGCTGGAAATCCCCTACGCGGGGACGACGATGCCCGCGTACCTGATGCGCCCGGACGCCTCCGGCGGCCCGCATCCGCTCCTGCTCGTCACCAACGGCAGCGACGGCCCGATCACCTGGGCCTACGCCTCGGGGGCCGCGGCGGCGCTGCGACGCGGCTATGCCGTCCTGCTCTACGACGGGCCCGGGCAGCAGTCGATGCTGTTTCAGCAGAAGATCTACTTCCGCCCGGACTGGGAGGCGGTGATCGGGCCGATCATCGACGTGCTGGAGACGCGGCCTGACGTCGACCCGGCCGCCATCGTCCTGCTCGGCACCAGCCAAGCGGGTTTCTGGGTGACCCGGGCGGCCGCCTTCGAGCACCGCGCCGCCGCCGCAGTGGTCGACCCCGGCGTGGTGGATGTGTCGACGTCATGGCTGGAACAGCTGCCCTCCGGGATGAAGACGCAGCTCGCGGAAGGACGGCAGAAGGAGTTCGACCGGAACATGAAGATCGGGATGATGTTCTCCCGCGAGCTTCGCGCCGTCTTCGCGTTCCGGGCCCGCCCCTACGGCGCGACCGACCCGTTCGAGGTGTACCAGCAAGCCGTGCAGTACCGGGTGGACGCCGACACGGTCGGCCGCATCACCTGCCCGGTGCTCGTCACTGATCCCGAAGGCGAGGAATTCTGGCCAGGGCAATCTGAGCGCCTCTACGACATGCTGCCCGGCAAGAAGGAGATCGTGCACTTTACGGCCGCGGAGGGCGCCGACCTGCATTGTCAGCCGATGGGCCGCAGCCTGACCGACCAGCGCGTGTTCGACTGGCTGGACGCGACGCTGCGACGGCCCTGAGCCCGCCCGACCCGCCCCGGCGGGCCGCCCATGCGGGCCTCGCGACCTCCCGCGCGGCCCGCATGGGCGGCGCGGGCACCTGGCCGACTCAGGGCAACGCCGCCACGATCTCCCCCACCGGCTTGCGCAAGCCGGTGAAGAACGGCGTCTCCAACTTGGTGTGCAGCCGCGCCCGGCTCCCGCGAAGGTGCCGGATGCAGTCGATGATCCGGTGCAGCTCGTCCGCCTCGAACGCCAGCACCCACTCGTAGTCGCCCAGACCGAAGGAGGCCACCGTGTTCGCCCGCACATCCGGGTAGCCGCGGCCCATCGTCCCGTGCTCGGCGAGCATCCCGCGCCGTTCGTAGTCGGGCAGCAGGTACCACTCCAGGGACCGGACGAAGGGGTAGACACAGACGTACCTGCGCGGGTCCTCCCGCCGGACGTACGCGGGGATGTGGCTGCGGTTGAACTCGGCCGGCCGATGCAGGCCGTAGGCCGACCACACGGGTTGGCAGACCCGCCCGAGTCGCGTCTGCCGGAACCGGGCGTTGGTCTCCTGCAGGACGTCGGGGTCCGGGCACGTCCACCAGAAGAGCAGGTCGGCGTCGCTGCGGTAGGCCGACACATCGTAGGTGCCGCGGGTGTACACGTCTTTGGCTGCCAGCTGGTCGAGCAAGGCCTCCACCTCGGCCCCCGCCTCGGGACGCTCGCCAGCCGGCAGCGGGCCCGTCACCCGGAGCACCGCATACAGCGTGTAGAGCAGCTCCTCGTTCAACTCCCGCGCGGACTTCTCGCTTTCAGCCATGCCGCCATTGTCGCCCGCGACCAGCTCGGGCCAGCTTCAGCGACCGGATGTCGTGCTGCCACGAGTTGGCGACGCCTGCACCCGGCCAACCGCGACCGCGTCGTAGACAAGGGCCAGACCCGACACGAGTGCGGTCAGGGCGAACTCGAAGCTCTCGCCGTCGATCTGCTCGGCGTGCTCGCGGAGCCGGTGGGCTTGCACGAGGTTGGGGTAGCGGTCGAGATAGACCTGGATGTCATCGACGAAGCCTCGGGCGAAGGAGGTGGCTGCGGCCCCCACGACGAGGTATTTCACCGAGGCGCCGATCATCGTGGCGTGCCGCGGTGGCCAACCCGCCCCGACCAGAGCGCCGTGCACCGCGTCCGCCCGGCGTAGGGACAGGTCGCGGTGGACGGGTCCGGAGGCAACGATGGGCACCGTGTTGGGGTGCGCCGCGAGTGCCGCCCGGTAGGAGCGGGCCCAAGTGAGCAGCCCCGAGCGCCAGTCAGCGCTCGCGAATCCCGAAACGTCCACCGACTCCATGATCTTATCGGCGATCGCGTCGAGTAGCGCGTCCTTGGTGGGGTAGTGGCCGTAGAGGGAGGCTGCCTGCACGCCCAGCTGGGAGGCGAGCCGGCGCATTGACAGGTCTTCCAGCCCGTGCGCGTCGATCAGTTCCAGTGCCGTGTCACGGATGCGTTCGCGACTGAGCAGCGGCTGCCTGGGACGGCCCAACTGAGGCACCCCCTTGCCAAACTAACGTCGTCAGTTTACTCTGGGCCGATATCCTAACGGCGTTCGGTTTAGAGGGCAGATATGGATCTCCGGCTGACCGAGGACCAGCAACAGTTCCGCGGGCTCGCCCGCGACTTCGTGGACAGGGAGGTCGTGCCTTTCCGGCGGGAGTGGGACCGGGTCGAGGCCGTCGACCGGAGCCTGGTCGCCAAGCTGGGCTCGGCCGGCTTCCTCGGCTTGACGATCGGGGAGGAGTACGGCGGGTCGGGCGGCGACCACCTCTCCTATGCGCTGGTCACCGAGGAGCTCGGCCGTGCCGACTCGGCGGTGCGCGGGATCGTGTCGGTGTCGCTGGGCCTGGTCGGCAAGACCATCGCCGCTTGCGGCAGCGAGGAGCAACGACGCCGATGGCTGCCCGGGATCACCTCTGGCGCGTCGCTGGGCTGCTTCGCCCTGACCGAACCCGACATCGGCTCCGACGCTGCGAACCTACAGACCCGCGCCGTCCGCGACGGAGACGACTACGTGCTGACCGGCTCGAAGATGTTCATCACCAACGGCGTGTGGGCCGACCTCGCCCTGGTGTTCGCCCGCACCGGCGGAGGTGGACCGAAGGGGGTCAGCGCCTTCCTGGTGCCGACCGGCAGCCCCGGCTTCGAGGCCGCGGAGATCAAAGGCAAGCTCGGGTTACGGGGGCAGGCGACCGCCCAGCTGTACCTCAGCGACGTGCGGGTGCCGGCCGACGCCCGGCTCGGCGCGGAGGGCGGCGGGTTCGGCATCGCGATGGGGGCGCTCGACCGGGGCCGGATGTCGGTCGCCGCGGGATGCGTCGGCATCGTCCAGGGATGCCTGGACGCGTCGGTGACCTACGCTCAGGAACGCCGCCAGTTCGGCCGGCCGATCGCGTCGTTTCAGCTGGTGCAGGAAATGATCGCCGAGATGGCGGTCGATGCCGACGCGGGACGGTTGCTGGTCTGGCAGGTGGTCGATCTGATCGAACGCGGCGAGCCGTTCGGCACCGCCGCGTCGAAGGCCAAGTACTTCGCCAGTGAGGCTGCGGTGCGGGCCGCCAACAATGCCATCCAAGTCTTCGGGGGCTATGGATACATCGACGAGTACCCGGTCGCGAAGTTCCTCCGCGATGCCCGGGTGATGACCCTGTACGAGGGCACCAGCCAGATACAGAAGCTGCTCATCGGCCGCGCCGCCACCGGCATCAGCGCCTTCCTCTGAACCTGAACCCTACTGAACCTGAACCCTACTGAACCCGAATCCCACTGAATCTGAATCCGCCGAGCGCCTGCGGACGCCACCGAACCGCCGCGACCATCCCGAGCTCCCTCCGTACGGCATCGAAGGACCACCATGGCCAACGCCACAGCCGGTCAGCACCCGCTCAGCTTGTTCGCGATCGATTCCATCCTCGACGAGGAGGAAAAGGCGATCCGCAACACCGTGCGGCGGTTCTGCCAGGAACGCGTTCGGCCGCATATCGCGGGCTGGTACGAGTCGGCAACGATCCCGCTCCGCGACCTCGCCCGGGAACTGGGAAACATGGGGCTGCTCGGGATGCACCTGGTCGGTTACGGCTGCGCCGGCGCCACCGCCACGTCCTACGGCCTGGCCTGCATGGAGCTGGAAGCAGCAGACTCCGGGCTGCGCAGCCTGGTGTCGGTGCAGGGGTCACTGACGATGTTCGCGATCTGGCGCTATGGCAGCCAGGAGCAGAAGGCGGAATGGTTGCCCCGGCTGGCCAGCGGTGCGGCCATCGGGTGCTTCGGGCTCACCGAACCTGACTTCGGTTCGGACCCGGGCGGCATGCGTACCCGCGCACGGCGTGACGGCGACGACTGGGTGCTCGACGGCACCAAGATGTGGATTACCAACGGTTCGGTTGCCGACGTGGCCGTCGTGTGGGCGCGCACCGACGACGGAATAGCCGGGTTCGTCGTCCCCACCGCCAGTCCCGGCTTCTCGGCTCCCGAAATCACCCGCAAGATGTCGCTGCGGGCTTCGGTCACCAGCGAGCTCGTGCTGGACGGCGTGCGGCTTCCCGGAACCGCGGTGCTCGCGGAGGCCAAGGGCCTGTCGGCCCCGCTGTCGTGTTTGAACGAGGCCCGGTTCGGCATCGTGTTCGGCGCGCTCGGCGCCGCCCAGGATTGTCTGGAGACGACCCTCGCCTATGTCGCCGGCCGCACCATCTTCGACAAGCCGCTGGCAGCGTATCAACTGACCCAGGCCAAGCTCGCAGACATGACCCTTGAGCTGGGCAAAGGCATGTTGCTGGCGCTCCATCTGGGTCGTCTCAAGGACGCCGGCGACATTCGTGCCGAGCAGGTGAGCCTCGGCAAGCTCAATAACGCCCGGGAAGCCCTGTCGATCGCCCGGGAATGTCGCACACTCCTCGGCGCGAACGGCATCACGCTGGAGTATCCGGTGATGCGCCACGCCAGCAATCTCGAATCGGTGCTCACCTACGAAGGCACCTCGGAAGTACACCAGCTCGTCATCGGTCACGCCTTGACCTCTCAGCCGGCGTTCCGTTGACGGTCAGCACGCGGCCGCACCGGCACGACATCGACAAGCCGTCAACCTAAGCCCAGCCAGGAGGCACCGACATGGCAGACCCCGGGTACGAAGACATCCGCTACGAGGTCGACGGGCCGATCGCGGTGATCACAATCAACCGTCCGGCGCGCTACAACGCGTTTCGTGGGCGCACGGTGGAGGAGATGATCGCCGCGTTCCGCGCGGCGTGGGCCGACAAGTCGGTGCGGGCCCTCATCCTCACCGGTGCCGGCGACAAGGCGTTCTGCACCGGCGGCGACGTCAAGCAGCGAGCCGAGACCGGAGACTACGGCCCGACCCGGAGCGGGATGTTCGAGATCGAGTATCTGCACAAGCTGATCCGGGACATACCCAAGCCCGTCATCGCCGCCGTCAACGGGCTGGCCATCGGCGGCGGCCACGTGTTGCATGTGATCTGCGATCTGTCGATCGCCAGCGAAACCGCCAAGTTCGGTCAGGCCGGGCCGCGGGTGGGCTCTTTCGACGCGGGTTTCGGCACGGCATTCCTGGCCCGGGTTGTCGGCGAGAAGCGGGCACGCGAGATCTGGTACCTCTGCCGCCAATATGACGCGGCCACGGCCGAACGTTGGGGCCTGGTCAACGCCGTCGTGGCGCCCGAGCAACTGCTCGCCGAGGCGAAGTCGTGGGCCCGCGACATCGCCGCGATGAGCCCCACAGCGATCAGGTTCCTCAAGCATTCCTTCAACACCGACACCGAGCACCAGGCCGGCGTGGGCAACATAGCCACCGCCTCCCTGGAGTTGTTCCTGCAGACCGCGGAAGGGCAGGAGGGGGCCGCGGCCTTCGCCGAGAAGCGCCCACCCGACTTCGCCCGTTACACGCACTGAACGCACCACGTGCCGGGCCTTCACTTCTCAACCCTCAGCGCACAGGGACGGCGTCAAGCGCCTCGCCGGCGGTCCGCCGTGCGCTGCGGATGCAGGCGGGGATGCCCACCCCGTCCAGCGCGGCGCCGGCCAGCACCACTCCACGGGGTAGCGATTCGCGCACGGCCGCGACAACGTCCGCGTGTCCGGGCCGGTACTGCGGCAGCGCGCCGCCCCAGCGCGTGAGCCGGGCGGCGACAGGCCGGGCGAGCACGCCAGTGGCTTCCGCGAACTCCGCCGCGAGGACGCCGAGCAGCTCGCGGTCGGGCCGCTGCAGCGACTCGGCCTCCCCCGATCGGCCCGCGCTGCAGCGCACGACGGACAACCCGGGCCTGGCCAGGTGCGGCCACTTGCGGCTGGCGAAGGTCGCCCCCTTGATGAGCCGGCCCTGGGTGGCCGGAACGAGGAAACCACTGCCCGCCGGCAGGGCCACGTCCCGATAGACGAAGGTGGCCACCGCGACCGAGGCGTAGGGGATGGCCGCGAGAGCGGCCGCTGCCCGCGGCGCGCAAGATCGCAGGAGCCGACTCGCGGGCGCGCCGGGCAGGGCCAGCACGACAACGTCTGCGTCCACTACCAGCTGCGCGGTGCCGCGGGGACCACGTCCCGTGCCGGTGCGCAGGCGCCAGCCCTGCTCCGTGCGCTCCATTCCGGTGACGGGGTGGTTGAGCAGGATGCGGGCACCGCCGGCGCGGCCAAGAGCGCTGGCAAAAGATCCCAGCCCCTGTTCGACGGTCTGGAAGATCGGAGCGCCGAACCCGCCGGCGGGCGACGGTCGTTGCGCCCGGGCACCCACCAAGAGGCTGCGTCCGCGGGCGGCCTCGGCAAGCTGAGGCACGGTGGCATGCAGGGACAACTCGTCCGCCCGGCCGGCGTAGACACCGCCGAGAAGCGGGTCGACAAGCCTGTCCACCACTTGGCGGCCGAGCCGGGCCGCCACATAGCTGCCTACGGAGGGGTCGGCCGGCAGTCGGGTACGGGGCAGCACCAGATCTGCCCCGGCCCTGGCAAGGCCGGCCGGGGACAGCAGGCGGGAGCGCAGCACGGGGACCACCCGGGTGGGCACCCCGAGGAGCGTCCCGGCCGGAAGCGGGCGCAGCTTCCCCCCGACCCAGACGCTTGCCGCAGTCGTGGCGGGCGCCACCAGCCGGCAGCCCAACTCGGCGGCCAGCTCGACCGCCTCGGGCGTGCGGGCCAGAAACAACTCCGCCCCCTCGTCCACGTCGATGCCTTCGATGGCGCTGGTACGCAGCTTCCCGCCGACCTCGCCGGTCGCCTCGACCACCGTGACATCCGCCCTGCCGGCCAGCTCGTAGGCCGCCGCGAGCCCCGTTATGCCCGCGCCGACGATGGCGATGCGAGGCCGCGGGAGGCCGGGCCGGTCCACCGGGACGGTCACGGGGGCCCAGCGTCGCTGTCGGGCGCCCGCCATTCGTGGACGATCTCGACGACCCGGGCGAGCGCCCCCGGGTCGGTCTCCGGCAGGACCCCGTGGCCGAGGTTGAAGACGTGGGCAGGCGCGGCGAGCCCGCGCCGCAGCACGTCGCGGACCTTGCGCGCGAGGACGTCCGGCGGTGCCAGCAACGCGGTCGGGTCGAGGTTGCCCTGCACCGTCCGGCCGCCCACGCGGCCCGCTGCGGCGTCGAGGGGAACCCGCCAGTCGACCCCGACGACGTCGGCGCCGGCACCGGCCATGTCCGCGAGCAGTTCCCCGGTTCCGACGCCGAAATGCACCCGCGGGACCTCGCTCACCCCGGCGAGCACCCGCGCACTGTGCGGGGCTACGAAGGCGCGGTAGTCGTCGGGGCACAGCGCCCCGGCCCACGAGTCGAACAGCTGGACCGCTGCCACGCCGGCCTCGACCTGCACCCGCAGGTAGGTGAGCGCGATCCCGGCGAGCCGGTCGAGCAGGTCGTGCCACAGCGCCGGCTGGCTGTACATCAGCGCCTTCGTGCGGGCGTGGGTGCGCGACGGGCCACCCTCGACCAGGTAGCTCGCGAGGGTGAACGGCGCTCCGGCGAAGCCGATCAGCGGAACCGGCCCCAGCTCGGTCACCAGCATCCGGATGGCCTCGGCGATGAAGGCGACCGCGCCGGGGTCCAGCGCAGGCAGCCGCACGAGGTCGGCCGGCGACGTTATCGGCTCGGCTATCACCGGGCCGGTTCCCGCGACGATGTCGAGGTCTACTCCGGCCGCCGCGAGCGGCACCACGATGTCGCTGAACAGGATCGCCGCGTCGGTACCCAGCCGGCGGACGGGCTGCAGAGTGATCTCAGTGACGAGGTCCGGGCGGCGGCAGGCGTCCAGCATGCCCATGCCCTCCCGCAGCCGCCGGTACTCCGGCAGGGCGCGGCCCGCCTGCCGCATGAACCAGACCGGCGTCACGGTCGGGCGAGTGCCCGCGCAGGCGGAAAGGAACGGCCCGGCGGGCGGCAGGGAACCCACGAGAGGCCATGCTCGCATGTCCGGGGCGTCCCCTCGGGCGCGTGCGCGCACCCGTACGAGGCGGGTCGCGCACCGGGCGGGCCGCACCGGGCGGGCCGCGCAGCTCAGTCGGGTGCCGCCGCTTCCATGACGTCGAGGATCGACCGGGCGATGCCCTCCCAGCTCCACTGCCGCACCGCCACCCGGCGGGCAGCCGCCGAGATCTGCTCCCACTCCCCGCGCGGCAACAAGACGAGCTCAGTCAGCTTCGCGGTGAGCTCGTCCTGGTCACCGGGGGTGAACCCGGTCAAATGCCGGTATCGGGCCGGATACTCCCGCTCGAGCGCGGCGGCGACCTCGGCCAGGCCGGAGTGCCGGGCCACCAGCGGGGGCGACCCGCAGGCCGCAGCCTCGGCTGCCACCATGCCGAACGCCTCGGGGAACATCGATGGGGTGACGCTCACGTCGGCCAGGGGCCACAGATGCGCGAGATGGCGATGCTCCAGCGGGCCGGTGAACACGATGCCGTCACGGGCAGGCGGCGCCAGCTCGCGGACCTGCGCCTCCAGGTCCGCCCGCTGCGGGCCGAAGCCCACGATGACAGCGCGCGCATCGACCCCGGCCAATGCTCCGATCAGCAGGGACACGCCCTTCTCCGGGCTGAGCTTGCCCACGTACAGCACGGTGGGTTGCATCCCCGCCAGAAACCGCCCCAGCCGCTCGGCGTTGCCCTCGTCCGGCCGTCGCTCGTCGTGGGCTGTGGGCGGGTTCGGGGCGTCCAGCCGGCACTGCTCGACGAGCGCCTTCACGGCGGCGGCCCGGTCCTGTGGCCGCAGCATGTCGACGTCCACGCCAGGCGGCAGGACATGGACCCGCCGCGTGTATTCGCCCGGGCCGACGACGTCGTGGAGAACGCGCGCGACGTGCTCCGAACCGGCCAGCACCGCATGCGCCGTCGCCAGCGACTCGCGCGCCCAGCGGCAGAGCTCGGCGTTGCCGCGCATCGAGAACTCCAGCTCTGACCCGTGCGCCTTGACGGCGAAGGGCAGGCCCGAACCGGCCCCGACGGGGCCGCCGAGCAGGACGTGGTTGGCCAGCAGGAAGTCCGCCTGGCCCTGGGCGCGGACTGCGGCGACGTTCGCCTCGACGAACCGGCCGACCTCCGTCGGGCCCATCTCCGGAAGCCGGCATGCCGGCAGGTCCGGGTACCGATCCAGGACGAACACCGGCAGGCGAGTGTCGATCTTCGGCCGGACGACGCGCGCGCCGGCGAGGTCGAACTGCTCCGGGTGGGGTTCCTGGCACAGCACGACCACCTCGTGACCGAGCCTGCTCCACGCCCGGGCCAGGGAACGGGTGTAGACGTTTGAGCCCGTCCCGCCCAGCAGGTACCCGTGCCAGATCAGGATCCGCACGCGCACCACGCTAGGCATGGCCGGTAGGAACCCGTGCAAGCGGTCCACCCTGCATCCCGGGAGGCGACATGAGGCCCCTGACAGCAGCCGTGGCAGGCGGGGTAGCCGCCGCCGGCTTTGTGGCGTACCGCCACCGGCCGGCTGCCCTTACGGTGACGATCATTCTCAGCGAATTCGGCGACTTCTTCATGATGCGCAGAATGCTGTACGACACCCGGCGTCGCGCCGAAAACGGTGTGACGCGAGATCTCGCACGCGACACGCCAAGCGGTGAATCCCCGATTTGTCGCAGGAGCGTGTCACGGTGTTTCTCATAACCCGTAGACCCGTGGAAAGCCCCGGCCGGGGCTCCGCATCGAGGAGGGTGGCATCGGTGTTCGGCTATTGCTCGGTCTGCCTGGCCGACCGGCCCTTCGAGCAGCCACCGTGCGAGTGCGGGCGTGGCGTCGACTGCCCCGAATGGAT
>JADGOW010000227.1 GCA_017882765.1 Frankiaceae bacterium | reverse complement strand
CGTTGGCTGGGCGTGACCAGCCCTGCTTCGGGCTCACGCGTGAGCGGCTCACACCGGCCGCGCCGCGGGAACCGCCACCAGGGGTGGACACGGGTTCCGGGAGTAAACGCGCCAAGAACGGCTGCTACTACCGGAACCCCAACACGCTGAGATCGGTCATCGCCGGTGAGTTTGGCACCGATGCGTGTCAGCGCTGGCGTTCCACAGGCCCTCGCGACCCGTGGTTACTTCCCTGGTCCTCGACCGAGCCGACTGGCGAGGGCGTAGGTGGCGTGGCGGTCGAGGCTGTTGCGGGAGCGGTCGTAGCGCCGGGTGGTGCGGGGGTCGGCATGGCCGGCGAAATCCTGCACGGGTAGAGAAGGAAAAGATCAGGGGTAGCGACCCGAAGGCGCGGCGCGCGTGGTGGCTAGGCGAGCCGCGCCACGGCCATGGCCGCGGCCAGCAGCACTACGCCCCATGACATGGCTCGAAGTGCCTGCTCCAGCGGAGCGAGCACTGTTCGCCGGTCGATCGGCCCGGTCTGACCGTCGGCCAAGGCGATCGAGCCTTGCAGGCGGATGACGCGCCGTCGCATGAGCCGCGCCGGGGTACTGAGGGCTCGCTGGGCCCAGGACAGCGCCACGGCCGCGGCTGCTGCGAGCACCGCGACGGCCGTCAGGGCTTGGGCCTGCGCCACGTAGCCGGTGAGCACGGGGAACGCTCCCCACGCGAGGGCGAACCCCAGATCGCTGTGCGCCACCTCGGGCAGTTCGGCGTTGTAGGCGACCACCAGCAGCGGGCCGATCACCATGAACGGGAGCAGGACCCAGCCAATGCGGGTTACCCCGACGATCCCCAGCGCGAGGGCGCCGGCCAGCCCGGCCACGGACGCAGCGATCAGCACGGAGGAGCGGATCCGGATGCCTAATGGCCGGCCCTGCAGTTCGTCGAGCGCGTGGGCGGCGATTCCCACGGCGAGGAAGAACGCCAGGACAGTGGCGATCAGGCGGTCCAGATACACCTGCGGCGCCAACGCGGCACCGATGACCACGTAGCCCAGGTGCCAGGCGGTGTAGGGGGGGTGCAGCAGCGTCCACCAGGCGCGCCAACCGCCGCGGCCAGCGGCGTAGTACGCCGGCCGGAGCTCCCGATCAGCCCGGTCAGCCCGATGGTCGATCGTCGGCGCGCCCGCTCGACGGCCCTGGGACGCGTGCACGTCAGGCATCGGCCCGCCGACCCCACATCACCACGCCGCCGCCCAGGCTCATGACGCGCACCTCGACATCCTTGAAGCCGGCGCGCCGCCACGCCTGCTCGGTCCAGGCCAGCGGATAGCGTCGGTAGTGGCCGGAAATGCTGGGCCCGAGGAAGGCACCCACCCGCAACCACTCCCGCCCGCCGGTCAGCCAGCCGCCGGCCGGCAGGCCCAGCCGGGTGTAAAGCCACCACCACAAGCGCCAGAAGCGGCTCGGGGGCAGGAGGAACTCCAGGCTGGCCATCACGCCGCCGGGCCGGACCACGCGGGCCAGCTCCCGCAGGGTCGCCGCTGGGTCATCGACGTAGCGCAGCAAGTAGGTGAACGTCAGGGCGTCGAAGGCGCCGTCGGGGAACGGCAGCCGCTCGGCGCGGCCGGTGACGAGCTCGACGCGGCCGCGCATGGCGGTCGCGGCCACGTTGCGCCGACCCTGACGCAACATGTCGGCGCTGAGGTCCACCCCGACTACCCGGGCGTTGGTCCGCGCCGCTAGCTGCAGGGCGACCCCGGCGGTGCCGGTCGCCACGTCGAGCACGGTCGCCGGCGCGGCGGCCACGACCCGGTCGACCATGGCCCGCCGCCACCGCCCGTTCTGGCCTAAGGACAGCACCTCGGCAAGCCGGTCGTAGCGCCGTGGCAGCGGCGCAAACAGCCGCTGGGCGAACCTGTTGCGATCGCCGCCGTCCTGTAGCTGCATGCATCCTCCTCAGCGCGAAGATCTTAACCTCCTGCCGGCTCGTCGCCGTGCCGAATAGCGCCGACCTCGGTGTCGCTCTACCGGTCTACGCCGTGTCGCGCACGCTAGCCGGTGCCGCTGGTCCACCGGCGTGTCCACTCCTTGGCTCTCCCAAGCCGACGTCCCGAGATCACCGGCTGGAGGGGCGGCGCACCTTCAGTTACCACCCCCGGTACGAGTTCCGCCTCCGGGTCCTCCAAAAGAGCCCGCTGTCATCGTCGGGCAACTGACCGGCACTCGTCCCTTGTTCGGGGCTAGTTTCCGCGCGCGTACGGCTCCGACGTCACCGGGATTCCGGCGGAACTCTTCCCCGGACTGTCGCACCCCGGCGAACACCTCCGCGCACTGCCGACGCCCACGAAAGGTGCGTCAGTCTCTGGCGGCGAGGGTGAAGGCTGCGCGGATAGCTGCGAGCATCGAGGCGGCGGCGGTCTCGGGTAGCGGGCGCGAACGGTCCTCCGCGACGGCGGCGACGACGTAGCTGCGCCCGGTCCGGGTCGTGGCCAGGTAGGTCGCGGCCATGACGGTTCCGCCGAACCCGCCCTTGAACCACGTGCGCCGCCACGTCGCGCGGTCCAGCGCGAGGCCGCCGTCGTTGGCCGCGAGCACGTTGCCGATCGGAGCGAGGGCCGGTTGCCGGGCCGTCTGCGTGAGCCACGCGTAGGCACGGCAGACGTCCTGCGCGGAGGCGAACCACCCGACCCTGGCCACCGGGGCGCGGGTCGGCAGCGTCTTCACGGCGGCGAGGCCGGGCAGCGGGGCCGGGTCGACGACGGTGGCGAGCAGCGCGCGCCGGCCGGCCTGGTCGGCCGCGGCGTACCGGCGGGCCAGGGCGGGCCACCCGAGCAGGTAGAGAAGGAACGACTCCCGGGTGGTCAGGAAGGGCTCGTCCTGCGACGGGTCGGCCATGCCGGTCGCCGTCAGCGCGGCCTCGACCGCGGGCCGTCCGAGCGCGGAGATGAGCAGGTCGGTGGCAGTGTTGTCGCTGATCGCGATCATGTGGGCCGCGGCGTCGCGGACGGAGACGCGGGTGCCGTCGGGCTCGTACTGCATGACCCCGGAGGGCAGGCTCTTCACCCGCGGAGTGAGAGTGAGCTGCTGGTCCCAGCTGAGCCGCCCGGATCGGACGGCCGTCGCGAGAGCGACGAGCACGTAGAGCTTGAACGCCGAGGCGATGGGCGCGGCGGTGGCCGGGTCGATCGCGTGGATTGGGCGGCAGGACCCGCTCGTGACGTCGGCGACGAGGAGCCTGACCTGCGGGGCGACGGATCGGAGCATCGCGTCCACTCCGTCCCAGGTCGTCGGGGGGGCCGGCGCCGAGGAAGGGGGCGTCGCGGACCACGAGAGGTCGCCGATCGAGCCGTTCGAGGTGACCGCGATGCCCACGCCCACGCGTGGCGGAGCGCCCTGCGTGGAGTCGGTTGTCGCCTCGAAACCGACCATCCAGGGCAGGCTCGCTCCGATCGCCACCGGGGTGAGCGGGCCGACGGACTGGAGGACCTGGTTGAGCTGCGCCGGGGTCAGGAGCGACAGGAAACTGGGGTTGATGTGCGCCCGTATCTCGGCCTCCGGGATCGGCAGCCGACGGGTAGCCGCAACCAGCCAGCGGGCCTGCGCCCCGGCCGGGGTGTCGGGCAGTGCCGTCGCCGTGGCGGTCGCCTTCGACGTAGGGGTGGACTGCGACGCCGTGCAGCCAGCCAGCAGCAGAGCGGCGGCAACCAGCGACGAGAGGGCCCGGCGGCAGGAAGAGGGCCGCGACAACCGCTGACTGCGCCTCGCCGTGGTCACCGAACCTCCCCACCCCCGACGCCCTCGTAGAAGCGGCGGTCGAGGTGGTCGACCGATGAAGCACCGCCGTTCGTCCTCATCGGACCGGCTGTTCCTGCGGCTCCAGCTTCACCCGTCACTGGCGCGCAGGGGAGGGCACAACGTCCCTCGCTCGTCCGCGACCAAGTCCCGTCGCGCCTCGAAGGACATGTAGCCGTTCTTGGTACACCGCAGCAAGTGATGGATTGGCCGATCTCGGCTAGAGCGTGTCCCATGGATCGCGGCCTTCGGGTGCGGTAGATCCTGATCGTGCTTGATCGCCATGATCTGACCGATGAGGAATGGGCTCGGCTGGAGCCGTTGCTGCCCGACCGAAGCCCGCGGCGGGGTGGTCGTTGGGCCGATCACCGGATA
>JADGOW010000226.1 GCA_017882765.1 Frankiaceae bacterium | reverse complement strand
AGGCCTCGTCGTATACCGGTATGACTCCCCCTTGTTCTTCGCCAACGCGCAGGACTTCAAGCACCGCGCGCTGGCCAGCATCGATGCCAGTCCGACGGCCGTCGACTGGTTCGTCCTCAACGCCGAGGCGAACGTGGATGTCGACATCACCGCGATCGATGCCCTGGAGGAATTGCGCTCGACCCTGGCGGGTCGCGGGATCGTCTTCGCCCTCGCCCGAGTCAAGCAGGATCTCATGCAGCAACTTCATGCAGCCGGGTTCGCCGACCAGATCGGACGCGACCGCATCTTCCCGACCTTGCCCACGGCGCTGGCGGGCTATGAGGAGTGGCAGCGCGCCCGGCGACGCCGGGACGGCTCGGCATCATCCCGCGACCGATAGGGACGGGCGGGCGCCGTCAACCCGCCGACAGATCGCCCGCCTTCGCATCGTGGCGTCGCCACGGCCAGTGCCAGCGATCCCCCCGTGCGGCCTGCTCGGCCGCGGCGAGGTCGGACGGTTCTTCCGGCATGTCCGGGTGATACAGGCGTGGTGCCACCGGGTCGACCGCCAGTGCGCCGAGGAAGGCGCGGGACGACTCGTAGGCATTCTCCATGAGCTGGGCGGTCAGATCGAAGTCGAGCAGGCTTCCCGTGATCGTGGGGGTGGGCAGGTACACGACCGGGACGCGCCGGGCGGCCAGCGGCGCGTCCAGCATCGGCTGGTAGTGACACGAAATCGAGAACGCGCGCAGCAGGATGTCCGGCAGGGAGTCCATCGTTGAGGGCACCAGGCCGATGCAGTCAAGCACCACGATGGACGCCGGTTTGAGGTCGAAGGCCTGCAGGATCGGCACGTTGGCCACGACACCGCCGTCGCAGAGGCGCCGGCCGCCGATCCCGACCAGGGGGAACACCCCGGGGATGGCAGCGCTGGCCAGCACGGCGTCGACCAGCGCCCCTTCCCGCAGCAGGACGACCTCGCCCCGGTCAAGGTCCGTTGCCACGGCGGCGTAGGGGACGGCCAGGTCATCGATCGCGGCGGTCCGCAGCAGCCGCTTCGCCGTGGCCCGCAGCGCCGCATTGTCGAACAGGTAGGTGCGGGATCGCTCCAGCGTGTGCAGCTGCGCCAGGAGCCCCCCGGGGAACACGTCGTCGCGGCTGATCTGCTCCCAGGCGTGGGTGAGCCGGTGCGCTCCCGCCCGCGGGTTCTCCGCCAGCACGGCCCCGTTCAGCGACCCGACGGAAGTCCCGATCACCATGTCGGCCGCGACGTCCACCTCTTCGAGCGCCTGGAGCATCCCCACGTGGGCGGCGCCGAGGCTGCCGCCGCCGCCCAGGACGAAAGCCACCGGGCGGGGGAGGTCGAGTGCGGGCATGGACGTATCGTCAGTCCGCGTTGTTCGAGTGGTCGTGAATTCTGGCCGGCGGCTCGTCGAGCAACACCTCGTTCCATGCCGTGATGCGCCACGTGGCCACAACGCCATTGCGGACGAAAGGGTCGGCGAACGCGAACGCCTCGGCCGCTTCCCTGGTCGTGAACACCGACATCGCCCCTTCACGGGGATCAGCGAACGGGCCGATGGCCAGCAGCGTGCCCTGCGCCCGGAACGCGTCCCAAAGGGCGCGATGCGCCGCGAAGTGCGCGTTTGCCTGCTCGATGTCGAAGTCCTCAGGCGACTCGTAGGTCAGGACGTACTTCACGGCGTGCCTCCCGCGAGGAGAGGCTACTGGACGCACGGACCGGCAGGTGCCGGCGATATCTTGTCGTGCACGTTGCACGTCACGAGCGAGGGCCTCGGCACCCGGCAGGCGGCCCGGCGTCATCGTGACAGAACCATGGTCGCGGGCGCGGGGTCCCCGTGCCGTCAGGCAGTCAGAGAGGAGCCCATGGTGTTCGTCAGGCGACGCCCGTTGCTACGAGCCGCCGCGGTCGGCGGGGTCGGCTACATGGCCGGCAAGAAGTCAGCTCAGCGCTCCCAGCAGGAGGCGCAACAGAATCAGCAGCCCCAGCAGCAGGGGCAGGGCCAGCAGGAGCAGGGTGAGGCACAGCAGGCCCCGGCCGGCGCGGAGACGACGGCGGATCGAATCGCAGCGCTGTCCCAGCTCAAGGCGCTGTTGGACCAGGGTGTCCTGACCCAGGGGGAGTTCGAGACCGAGAAGGCCAAGCTCCTGTCCGGCGGCTGAGCCGCGCGAGGCAGTTCCCCGTCCGTGCCCTGACGCGAGGTTGAACCCGGGTGAGCGGCATCGACTCGGCGCGGCGGGCTTCTGCGCGCGCCAGTTGCTGGACGGGCATCGCCGTGGCCGAGAAACATGGAGCGGCCAGGCCAGGGCCCCGCGGCGGCGCGGCTAGGACCGCGCGGCCCGGCTACCGCCGGCGCCCCCCAGGAGCGGGTAGGGCCTCGGGTGTGCCGTATCGGTCCACACGGCATTGAGCAGGGCAGCACACACGAGAAGCTGCCCGATGATGAACAGCCACAGCAGGATGGCGCCGGCAACGCCCATCGTGCCGTACATTTCCGAGGCACGCTGGATCTTGTGGGGCAGGTAGACGGTGCTGACCGTCTTCAGCGCGGTTATGCCGATCCCGACGGTCAGCGCCCCGGGAAGCAAGTCGGTCCAGGTGGTGGCCCGATTGGGCAGCCACCTCGATATGAGCAGCCAGGCTGCCGCGATGATGACTGTCATCACCGCCGAACCCACGATCCAGCCGAGAAGGTGAATGCGCGACGAGAGGGCCGCACCGAAGAGCGCGACCAGGAACACCACGAAGAGCAGCGCCCCGTTGACGATGCGGCGCCACTGGGACTGACGCGGGACCGGCATCTCCCACACGTGCGCATGCATCATCGTGAGCGCGCGAGCGAGCGACCTGCCGGTCCACAGCAACAGGACGAGACCCACCAGCACCGCGATCCACCAGCTCTCGTGCCCGTCCTTCAACCCTTCTGCCACCTGCTGGCTGGCGACGCCGGAGACCCCGGCGGCGTGCACCGCCTTGCTGACGTTCCAGTCGGTCGCGTCGCTCACCAAGCTGACCAGCCCCACGACGAGAAGCGCGAAAGGCAGCATCCACATGAAGAGCCGGAAGGCGACGCTGCCGGCGAGCAGGGCAAGGTTGAGCCGCTGGTAGGAGGCCAGGAACGGGAACGGCAGCCCCAACATCGGCCGCCGCTCAGCCAAGTCTCGCAGGCGCGCCTCACCGGCATCCACCCGTGCCTGCACGGACGCCCGCCGCCGGCGGACAAGGCCGCCGCGGTCGCCATGGGGCCTGGGTTGGGGCGTATCCGGGACCGGCGCCGGCTCCTGCTCCGGCTCGGCTGCCGCCGGGGCCCCCGTCTGGTCCACCTCTCCAGAAAACCACGCAGACGGGCGGCGAGCGCCCCGGTCGAGGTGCGTTCGTGAGGGACGGGCCGGGCACGTCGTTTACGGGCTGCAGGAGCGCGCCGGCCAGGAACAGCAGTGACTGCTTCGCGCCCCCACCAACCGCCTGAGCCTGGTAGCCGCGCGGGTGGGGCGAACCCCGACGCCCTGAAGGGCCCCCCACGCCAGGGCGGGAACAAGGCCCGGGGACTTGAGGCAGCTTGACTTCCTTCCGGGGCAATCCGGTCTGGCCTCCTGGCAGGGACGCGGCGTGTTCTCCTGGCAGAGCGGTGCGGAATGGATCATCACTGCAAGGCCATGTCGGCGTCAAGGCGCTGGGCCGGTCGGTCGAAACACCTATTGCGCCGCCAAACCAGACGGCACCCTGACCCACCGCGCGCCCTCGCGTGGCTCCCCAGAGGTGCATTTCCATGCGAATGTCCCGGCCCCTTGCACGCCGACCCCTGGTCGCTGGTCTGACGGCCCTGTTTGCGGTCGTCCTCGGCGCCACCGGCACCGTCGCCAATGCCATGCCTACCGTCCCGCTGTCCCCACCACCCGGAGCGCCGGCGGCATCCCCGCGCGCCGCCACCGACCCGCCCTATGACAAGGTCAATGCCCCCTGGGGCCCGGACGTGTCCGGCTGGCAGCACCCCGCCAGCGGCAAGATCAACTGGGCGGCGGTGCGCGGCGCCGGCGCCAGCTTCGCCTTCGTCAAGGCCAGCGAGGGGACGGGCTACACCAGCGCGTATTACCGCTCCGACGTCGCAACCGCCCGTGCCCAGGGTCTGTATGTGGGGGCCTACCACTTCGCCCGG
>JADGOW010000072.1 GCA_017882765.1 Frankiaceae bacterium | reverse complement strand
GCGTGAAGACCTCGATATCGACGCATGCATCGTCAACGGCGAGAACATCGCCGACGGGGCCGGCATCACGCCGAAGCTCGCCGAGAAGCTGCTCGCGTCCGGCGCCGACGTCGTGACGCTCGGCAACCACACGTATCGCCGCGATGGGATCGGCAGCTACCTCGCGTCGAGCGAGCGCGTGATCCGCCCGGCCAACCAGGGCGCCCTGACACCGGGCCGCGGTCTCACAAGCTTCGAAGCGCGCAATGGAGTCGCCGTCGCAGTGTTGAGCCTGCTCGGCTCGATCGAGCTCGACACGCCGGTCTCGCCCTGGGGTTGTTGGCCTCCGTCCAGCTCGTCATCGTCCTCGACGCCGCGATTGTCAACGTCGCCCTGCCGACGATCAAGACCGCGCTCGGGTTCTCCGAGGGGTCCCTGCAGTGGGTCGTGAACGCCTACACGCTGGTGTTCGGCGGCTTCCTCCTGCTCGGCGGCCGCCTGGCCGACAGGCTGGGGAGGCGGGCCGTGTTCATGGCCGGCATGACCCTGTTCACGGTGGCGTCCTTCCTCGGCGGGATGTCACAAAGCTCGAGTTGGCTGGTGGCCGCCCGCGGCCTGCAGGGTCTGGGTGCCGCGATCGTCGCGCCCGCCACACTGTCGATCATCACGACCACGTTTCGCGAGGGCCGCGAACGCAACCGGGCGATGGGCGTCTTCGGTGCCGTCGCCGGGTCCGGCGGTGCGATCGGGGTCTTACTCGGCGGCCTGCTGACCCAGTACGCCGGGTGGCAGTGGGTGTTGTTCGTAAACGTCCCGATCGGGGCGGCGGTGGTGGTGCTCGCACCCCGCCTGCTTGCCGAGTCGAAGTCGGGCGAGTCCGGGGGCTTTGACATCGCCGGTGCGGTGACCGTCACGGCCGGGCTCATCGCCCTCGTGTACGGCTTCGTCAATGCCGCTCAAGACGGCTGGAGCGACCCGGTGACGCTGCTGTCGTTCGGGCTCTCCGCGGCCTTGCTCGCCACCTTCCTGGTGATCGAGGTGCGCAGCCGGTTCCCACTCGTGCCGCTGGGCGTCTTCCGTCGGCGCAACCTCACAGGTGCGAACGTGGTCGGGCTGCTGGTCGGCGCGTCGCTGTTCGCGATGTTCTTCTTCATCTCGCTGTATCTGCAGCAGGTGCTGGGCTACTCCGCGCTCAAGACCGGCCTGTCGTACCTGCCGCTGTCCGCCGGGATCATTGTGAGCGCGGGGATGGCGTCCAAGCTCGTGACGCGTCTGGGCGTGACTCCGGTCATAGTTCCCGGGCTGGTGCTCACCGCGATCGGGCTGATCCTGTTCGCGCGGATCCAGCCCGACGGGTCATATGTGGGCGACGTTCTGGCTCCGTCGGTGATCGTGGCGTTCGGGCTGGGGTTCTCGTTCGTCCCGCTTGTCATCGCCGCGACGGCCGGCACGACCGGCAAGGACGCGGGGCTGGCGTCCGGGCTCATCAACACCTCCCAGCAGGTGGGGGGTGCGCTGGGGCTGGCCGTCCTGTCCACCCTGGCAACCACCCGCACCAAGTCCTCGCTGTCCGTGCTCGGCCACGCTCCGGGCCCGGCAGACATGGCAGCGGCCCAGGTGGACGGTTTTCGGCTGGCGTTCGCGGTCGGTGCGGGCTTCGCCCTGATCGGCGCCGTACTAGCGCTGGTGCTCCTGCGGGTCCCACGAGAGGATGCCATCGCCGCGGCTGCGCAGCAGGGGGGTTAGCGCACGGCTGACCGGATCTGGCAGGGTGCGGCCGTGTGCGGAACTGATGTCGAGAGGGCCGCCCGCGACCTGGAAGACCAGCTCCAAGCGCAGGGTCGCCCGGAGCGGGCCGCCGGCGAGAAGGCCTACCTCAAGAGCGATCTCGATTTCTACGGCGCAACCCTCCCCCAGATCCGCCGGACGGTGAAGGCGTTCCGGGCAGGCGCGCCCGACCTCGGGCACGACGACCTGATCGCCCTGGTCGAAGCACTGTGGGAACGTCCCGTGCACGAATGCCGGAGCGCCGCCGTCGGGCTGCTCGAGCTCTATGGCGACCGGCTCCAGGCCAGCGACAGCGCGCTGATCGAACGGATGCTGCGGGAGTCGCGCACGTGGGCACTCGTGGACGACCTGTCGGCCAGCGTCATGGGCCCACTGGTGGAACGCTGTCCGGAGCTGGGCGCCACGCTGGACCGGTGGGCGCGCGACGACGATTTCTGGCTCCGCCGGTCCGCCCTGCTCGCGCTGCTCCTGGCTCTGCGGCGAGGTGAGGGCGACTTCGAGCGCTTCGGCGGCTACGCGGACGCCATGCTCGAAGAACGGGAGTTCTTCATCCGCAAGGCGATCGGCTGGGTACTCCGAGACACCGCCCGCAAGCGCCCGGACATGGTCGCCGAGTGGCTGCGGCCGCGGGTGCAACGGGCGAGCGGCCTCACGGTGCGCGAGGCGGTGAAGCCCCTGCCACCCGAAACCCGCGACCAACTCCTGGCCACCCGCTCCGCGCCGGGCCGTCGCCGCGGCCGGTAATCAGGCCGGTGCTGGTCACTGCGCTGCAGCGGCACGCGCCAGTGCTGACCCGATGGAGCCTCGCCGAGGGACGCGCACTCACGGTCACCGAGGCGATGCGCATGGGCCGGCCTACAGCGCCAGGCCGGTTCGCGCCACAAGCCGCGGGTGTACACACAGGGTTGCGGGGAGGACGATTCTCCCTGCGTTTGTCGTCCGTCCGTTCTCGAAGTGGTTACGGAGAGAGAGCAACCCGGTCCATCAGCGTCACATTCTCACGAGAATGGCCGTATCAGCCGTGAGCCGAACTGGTTCGGCGCTGGGACGCGCCTGACCGGCGACCCGAGAGAGGGAGAACATGTACGGAATCGGCCGGGGCTGCGCGCGGCACCACAAGCTCGTACTGCTCGTGTGGTTGCTGGGTGTGGTCGGTATCTGGGCGACGGGGATCTCTCTGGGCGGGCACACCAACAACACCTTTGAGGTGCCCGGGGTGCAGTCCCAGGAGGCGCTCGACCAGCTGGCTGTCGGCTTCCCGCAGGCAGCCGGGGCGAGCGCCACCATCGTGTACCACACGACGGCCGCTGGGACCAAGGTCACCAGCTCGCAGATCGAGTCGCAGATCAACGCGAGCATCAAGGATCTGCAGGGTCAGCCCGACGTCTTGTTCGTCAGCGACCCCTTGAACCCCGCTACCCCGAAGGTCTCCACGGACGGCTCGACGGCTCTTGCCAACGTCCAGTACACGAAGGCGACGCAAGACCTGCCGGGCACGGGGCAGGACTCGTTCGACGCCCTCGAGGCGATGCAGCAGAAGTACTCCACACCGCAGCTGCAGATCGAGCTCGGCGGTCAGCTGCCCGGCGCGCAGCCGATCGACATCAAGGACAGCGTCGTCATCTTCGGTCTGATCGCGGCATTGATCGTCCTGCTGATCGCCCTCGGCACCTGGTGGTCGTTCGCCTGGCCGGTGGTCGGCGCGCTGGTCGGCACCGCGTTGGGGATGGGAATCGTCCAGATTCTGGAGCGATTCGTCGCGATTCCTACCCTCGCCGAGACCGCCGGCGTCATGATCGGGCTCGGTGTCGGCATCGACTACGGTCTGTTCGTCACTGGCCGCTTCAAGGAGGCCATAGCGGCTGGTGCCGAGCCTCGGCAGGCGGCTGGAAGAGCGGTCAATACCGCCGGGCGTGCTTCCTTGATTGCTGGATCCACGGTCGTTGTGGCGCTCATCGCCTTGTTGATATTCGGCGTGCCAGCAGTCAGCTCGATCGCGCTTGCGGTCGCTGTCGTCGTCGTCAGCGTCGTGCTGGCAGCCCTGACGCTCCAGCCGGCCATCCTCGGCTGGGTCGGCAAGCGGGCAGAAGCCGGGAAGGTGCCGTGGGCACGCAAGGATCGTCTTGACCGCACCCCCATGGGTGAGCGCTGGGCGCACAGTGTCACCCGGTTCGCCCCGTGGGCAGCACTTGCGGGTGTCGTCGTGCTGCTCGCGCTGGCCCTGCCCGTGTTCGCCGGTGACCTGCGTCTCGGCCCGAACGACAACAGCCTCTACCCCACGAGTTCAACCCAGTACAAGGCGTGGGATCTGCAGTCACAGAAGTTCGGGGCAGGCTCTCCCAACCCGTTCCTGATGGTCGCGGAATTCCCCACCAGCGACACCTAGTACAAGCAGCAGATCGCCAACGTGCAGAAAGCCATGGCGGCGACGCCGGGCGTGGCAGCCGTGTCCCCCGCGCAATACAACTCGACTACCGCGCCCACCATGGGGGTCTTCAGCCTTACCCCGACCACGACCGCCCAGGCCGCGGCCACCGCTGACCTCGTCACGACGCTGCGCAACGACACGATCCCGCCCGCGGTGGCGGGGACCAAGTTGAGCGTGCTCGTCTCGGGCTCCAATGCGGTCTTCGTGGACCTGGATCAGCGCATCGCCGACCGGTTGCCGGCCTTCATCGGGCTGGTCATCCTGATCGCACTGATCATTCTGACGACGGTCTTCCGGTCGATCCTGGTTCCGTTGAAGGCCTCAGCGATGAACCTGCTGACGATCCTCGCGACGTACGGGGTGATCGTCATGGTCTTCACGTTCGGCTGGGGCAGGTCGCTGATCGGCGTGCCGAATGATGTGCCGCTCCTGTCGCTGCTGGCTCCGATCATGTTCGCGCTGCTGTTCGGGCTGTCCAACGACTACGAGGTCTACCTGGTCTCGCGGATGCACGAGGAGTACGCGTTGCACGGGGACGCAAGGCTCGCGACCAAGCGCGGACATGCGCTCGGGAGCCGGATCGTCATCGCCGCGGCGCTGATCATGATCTTCGTGTTCGCCTCGTACATCTTCCAGCCCGGGACCGCCGTGAAGGAGTTCGGGCTGGGCATGGCCGTCGCGATCGTGATCGACGCCTTCATCGCTCGCATGATCATCTTGCCTGCGGTGATGCACCTCGGCAACTCGAAGATGTGGTGGTTCCCGCACTGGCTCGACCGCATCCTGCCCAGGGTCGACACCGAGGGCCGTGCTGGCGCAGAAGGTGGCGAGGATGCCGAGGATGACGCCCTCTATCCCGACAAGATCCCGACTCCGGGCCCGGGCCCGGGCCCGGAGGGGGCGAAGCGCGTCGCCGTGGGTGCCTCGGCGACACCCGCCGCGGATACCCCGGGCGAGCCGCGAGCACAGGTCGAGGCGGCAGGCGCGGACGCTCAACGGCACGCTGATGTCCAGGGGCCGCCAGCGCCGTGACGGGCGGCAGGCAGAACCGGCAGCCGTGCGGGGCGCACAGCACCGCACGGTCGGGGCGAACAACAAATCCGCCCCAGGGGCGGGGCGTCAGCGCAGGTCCCGGCTCGCCGATCGCTCGGTCTCGGCCTCGGCCTCGATCTCCGTCGCGGTCTCGGCCTCGGCCTCGGTCTCGATCTCCGTCGCGGTCTCGGTCAGAAGGCGGACCACGCGCGCGGGGTTGCCGACGGCAACGGCGTTGGCCGGAAGGTGTCCAGTGACGACGGCTCCGGCACCGACGACCGTGTTCTCCCCGATCGTGACGCCGGGCAACACGATGACGCCGCCGCCGAGCCACACGTTGTCTCCGATGGTGATGGGCTTCGCGGCTTCCCACTTCTCGCGTCGGGGTTCGGGCTCGACCGGGTGCGTGGGAGTCAGCAGCTGAACGTTCGGGCCGATCTGAACATCGTCGCCGATGGTGATGCGGGCGACGTCGAGTGCGACAAGCCCGTAATTGGCGAAGCAGCGAGCGCCAATGGTGATCTGGTAGCCGTAGTCCACATACAGCGGAGGGCGGATCTCGGTACCCTCCCCAACCGACCCGAGCAGCTCCGCGATGAGCCGACGGCGCAAAGGGCGCTGCCGGGACGAGGTGGCGTTGTAGGCGGCCATGAGGTCCTGCGCGGCGCGGAGCTGCTCGCTGATCTCGGGATCGTCAGCGATGTAGAGGTCCCCGGCAAGCATCCGCTCGCGCATCGGCCGGGCGTCTCGGTCGCTCGGCCGCGGCGTCATACGCGCGACCGTACACAGGCCGGCGGTCGCGAGCAGTCCCGGAGTGAAGCCTCCCACCCCGGGAACAAGCCAAGTAGATGATCAGAAGGGCGGAGCGGGAGCCGGCGCGAACGCACAGCGCGGGTCGTGGTGGGCCGCGAGTTGCAGAAGTTGGGCGTGACGCGAGCCGGCACGGGACCCCGACAGGAGCCCGTGCCGGCTTCGCGGCTCAGGGGACGAAGGCTCGCCCGCCGCGCCGACTCAGACGGCCACCTGCGCCAACGTAAGTGCGAAGACCCGGCAGACCATCGTGCGGTCGGGGCCGGCGAGCAGGGCAGGGTCCTCCCCCGCCAGCAGCTCGCTGCTCATGATGGCGCGGCCCACGGCCTCGACCGCCTCGACGGACCTGGCGAACGCCGCCACAACCATCGACCCGTCTGGACGGCGCAGAACGTAATCGACCACGAGACCGTCCACGGTGTCCAGGGCGCGCTTGATCCGCGTCCCGGCCAAGTCGTCCGCCGACTGCTGCTCGGCGCTACGAGGGCCGTCGAACCACACCAGGTTGACGATCGCGGCCGCGTCAATGGGCTCACTGTGGCGGACATAGTCGATCACCTCGTAGACGTCGTCGCTCGCCAACGGAAAAGGCCGCGGGCCCCGCTGCGCGCGGGTGCGCTCCGGGGACGCCTCGGCGTCCTCGCTCGTCTCCCATAACGTGAGGCAGACTCCCGCCGGACCCCCGATCTGGGTCGCCAGGCAGATGCCCTCGTAGCCGGGCTGGCTGCGCACTGCGTCCACAAGCCCGCGGGACTTCTCCCCGCGAGCCTCCACAGGCAACGACCGCGCCGTCTGAAGCCTTGCGTACATCACCGTTGTCCTCTCCCACGTTCTGTCGTGCTGACAGCCGCAAGCATCGGCGCGTCGCGCCGGTCTGCCATCAGTGCGAGTACGGATCCGCGGTACGCATCTGCGCCCGCGGCGCACCGCCGCGGGGGCTGATACTGGCGACGTGTCCACGCCGGTGCCCGATCCCGACGTCTTCGTGGGGCGTGCGCGTGAGCTGGACGACCTTCGCGGCTGGCTCGGGAAAGCGTTCGACGGGCGCGGCCGGCTGGTCGCCATCGAAGGCGAGGCGGGCATCGGCAAGACGCGGCTCGTCGAGGAGTTCGTCAAGGTGGCCCGCTCCCAAGGCGTGCCCGCGCGGATCGGGCGCGCCAGGGAGGACGCGAGCGGGACGCCGCTGTGGCCGTGGCGGCGACTGATGCGCGGTCTGGACGCGGCACGCAGGTACTCCAGTGCGGACGCAGCCTCGACCGCGCGCCTGCAGCTGTTCGACGACGTCGTCGACCTGCTACGAGCGGAGGCCGAGCCGGCCGGGCTCGTCCTCGTCCTCGAAGATCTGCATTGGGCCGACAGCGCATCGTTCGCGCTGCTCCGCCACGTCACGGCGGAGCTGCATGACTCACGAATACTGATCGTTGCCACCTACCGCGACAGTTCCGGCGTTCTTGCCGAGCTGATCCGTGAGCCTGGCGTCGCGATCGTGCGGTTGTCCCCGTTCACCGCAGGCGAAGTTGTCGACTATCTCGCTCGAGTCGGCGCGCGGAGCGACCCGCAATGGGCACGTTTCGTGCACCAGCGGGCCGCTGGCAATCCCCTGTACGTGCGGGTGCTGGGGCGTGTCGCGGTGCCCGGCGGCCCCGACGTCTTCGACCCGGCCGCCGTGGAGCGGGCAGTTGAGCGTGAGCCGGCGCTGCGCCGCCTCGTTGCGGCTTCGCTGGACCCCCTCGGCGCGGATTGCGTACGCCTGCTCGGCGCGGCGAGTGCGATCGGGGAAGAGTTCGACCTCTCCGTTGTGGCGCGCGCGTGTGACCGGACGTCGAGCGAGGTCGCTGTCACGCTGGACGGGGCCATGTCCTCCGGCGTGCTCGGCGACTCGGCACGACCCGGGCTGTGCAGGTTCTCGCACAGCCTGGTGCGCGACGCCGTCTACGGAGACCTCGATCGCGCCGAACGCGCGGGATGGCACCGGCGAATCGCCCTGGCGCTCGAGGCCGAGGCCGAGGCGGAGCACTCAGGCATGCGCGCGGCCGAGGTCGCGACGCACTGGTCGCGTGCGGCATCCGATCAGCTCAGTCGCCGCAGAGCAGGCCTGTGGGCACGGAGAGCGGCTCGAGTCGCGGCCGCCGATTTCGCCTACGAGGAGGCCGTCCGCTTCGCCCAGCTGGCCTTGTCCCACCTCAGCACCGCACCCGCCGGTGCAGCACCCGCCGGGGAAGGGCCCGCCGGTGCAGGGCCGGCCGGCGAACGTGCCGAGGCGCTGCTGGAACTCGCGGGCGCTCAAAGCGGCTGCGGCGCCTACCGGGCAGCGCTGGAAACCGCCGCGGCCGTGGTTCCCATCGCCGCAGGCGCCGAACGCTTCGACCTCGTCGCGCAGGCGTGCACAGTCGTGCAGGGCGTCAGCGGCGATCCGGACATCCGCGTGGCCGTACGCCGGCTCTGTGAGCGGGCGGTGGCCGTCCTTCCCGAGTCGGAGCGAGTCCCGCGGGCCAGGGTGCTGGCGGAACTGGCATGTCTGGTCGCCGGCCCGAGCCACGAGGGCTTCGACGGCGCTCTTGCCCAGGCGCAAGAGCTCTCCGCGGAGTCGTTGGAGCTTGCCACCGCCAGTGCCGATCCGGTGGCGGAGTTCGAGGCCCTCCGCGCCCGGCACCTTGCCCTCGTGGCCGACGATTTCGTCGCTGAGCGGCTGGCCATCGGGACGCGGGCCATCTCGCTCGCCGATGCAGGCCACGTGCCGCAGGCAGCGATGTGGGGACACCTGTGGCGCTTCGACGCCGCAATGCAGGTCGGCAACATCGCGGTCATGGACGCCGAACTCGCCCAGCTGCGCGCAGTCGTCGACAAGCTGCGCCTGCCGCTGGCGCGCTGGCATCTGGAGCGGACCCGGGCAACGCGGGCCGCGCTGGTCGGCGACTTCGGCGAAGCCATCGAATACAACCTTGCCGCCAGGGCGATCGGCCGGCGCATGGACGACATCTCACTGACGGGATTGACCTTCTCCTTCGACGTGTGCCTCAGCCAATTGCGCGGGAGCTGGGAGCTGCTGGGCGATGCGCTCTGGGCGGTGCTGCGGCACGCGCCCCCCATCCCGATTGTCGTCGCCAGCAAGGCAACAGCGCTGCACGGGTGCGGGCGCCTGGACGAGGCGCGCGAGGTCTACGAACAGGGACGGGAACGCGTCCTGTCGATGCCCTTCGACGGAACGTGGCTGCCCACCCACACGATCCTCGCCGACGTCACTGTCGCCCTCGGCGACGAGGCGACCGCCGCCGCGCTGTACGACAGGCTTGCTCCGCATGGCGCGTACGGCGTCGCAAGCGGTGCCGGCACGGTGTTCTATGGTGGCGCCGTCGCGGGCTACCTCGGCCGCCTCGCGTTGTTGCTTGGTCGGCACGACAAGGCAATCGCGCATCTGGAACAAGCGCAGACGTTCGACATCCGCCTGTCGGCACGCCCCTTCGTCGCGCTTCATCGGCTGTCCCTGGCCCAGGCACACCTCCTGCGCGGCGCCCCGGGCGACCACGCTGTCGCCGCCCGCACTGTGCAGGAGGCCGCTGCGACGTTCCGCCGGCTGGACATGCCGGGCCGGCTGGCGGAGGCGACCGCGGTGGCGGACCGCTTGTCCACCGCACGCCCCACCGACCCGTTGACCGCACGCGAGCGCGAGATCGCGGCACTGGTCACTGCGGGGATGAGCAACAAAGCGATCGCTGACAAGCTCGTGCTGTCCGAGCGGACTGTCGAAACCCACGTCCGGAACGTGCTTGCCAAGCTCGGCCTCACCCGGCGGACACAGCTCGCGACGTGGTACCTGAGCGCCGGGCGGTCGTGAGCCGATCATGTCGCGTCGCGGTTAGGCCGCGAACGCGGCGACGATATTGCCGAGGCGCCCCCCGGCGTCCTCCTGCAGGAAATGCCCGGCCCCTTCGATGACGGTGTGCGGCTGGCCGGCCGCCCCGGGAACTCGCTTGTGAAACACCCGGTCCGCGCCGGCAGTTATCGGATCCGAATCGGAAAAGGCGGTCAGGAACGGCTTGTCCCACCGATCCAGCACCTCCCACGCGCGACGATTCGCCGCACTGGCCGGGTCGTCCGGGCTCACCGGGACCAGCAGGGGAAACGCCCGCGCCCCCGCCTTGTACGACTCGTCCGGGAACGGGGCGTTGTAGGCGGCGATCACGTCCTCCGGCGGGTCGGTAACGCAGCCGCCCCTGACGATCCCGCCCGCGTGGAAGTCTGTTACCTCCTGCGAATAGCGCCGCCAGGCGAAGAAGGCCTCGCTGGGTTTGCGGTCGCCGGTTGGCAAGAACGTGTTGGCCACGACGACCCGGTCGAACCGGCCAGGGTGCTCGGCCACGAGCCGCAGGCCGATGAGCCCGCCCCAATCCTGGCCGACAAGGCAGATGCCGGCCAGGTCGAGCCGGTCGAGCACAGCCTCAGCCATCCAGTTGACGTGGCGGGCATAGGTGTAGTCCTCGCGCTGTGACGGCTTGTCGGAGCGGCCGAACCCGACCAGATCAGGCGCGACAACGCGCAGGCCGGCGGCCACGAGGGGCGGGATCATCTTCCGGTAGAGGAACGACCAGGACGGCTCGCCGTGCAGAAGCAGCACGGGCCGTCCGGCGCGCGGCCCGGTGTCGACGTAGGCGACGCGGAGCCGGCCGCCCTCCCCGTCGTCGACGTCGACATAGCCCGGGTCGTAGGAGAAATCGGGCAGGTTGGCGAAACGCTCGTCGGGGGTTCGCAACACGCGCACGCCACATGAGACCACGGTAGGCCCGGATGCGCCTACCATCGCACGCATGTTCGAAGAGGGCGCGGTCGCGGCGGTGCAGGGCGGGGAAGACCGCGGCTGGGACGCGGGGCTCGACGACGCCCAACTGACCGCCGCGACGCACGGGGACGAGCCGCTGGTCATCGTCGCGGGAGCGGGCACCGGCAAGACCCGCACCCTCACTTCCCGGGTCGCCCACCTGCTCGAACGCGGCACTGCGCCGGAACGGATCCTGCTGCTCACGTTCACCCGCCGCGCCGCCGACGACATGCTCGCCCGCGCGGCCGCCCTGGCCCGCCTGCCAAGAGTTGCCCGCGCCGGCCACGCGGGGCGGCTGTGGGGCGGCACCTTCCACGCCGTCGCCCACCGCTTCGTCGCCATGCACGCCGAGTCGCTGGGGCTGCCGAGCCGCTTCAGCGTCCTCGACCAGGCTGATGCAGCCGATGTCATGGACCTATTGCGGGAAGAGTGCGGCCTTGACCCCGGTCAGCGGGGCGGCCCCGGTGCGGAGGCCGGCGACTCACCTGGCGGGCCCGCCACCCCAACCACCCCAACCACCCCTACCGTCCGGCTGCCGCGGCCGGCCACCCTCGTCGATGTCTACTCCCGCTGCGTCAACACCCGCCGGCCGCTGCGTGAGGTGCTCACCGACGACTTCCCCTGGGTAGAGCCGCGCGTGGACGCCATCGCGAACCTGTTCCGTGCCTACGCGGCTCGCAAGCGCGCGCATGGTCTGCTCGACTTCGACGATCTGCTGCTGTGCTGGCGCGCCCTGCTGGCGGACCCCGTCGTCGGCGCCGGCATCGCCGCCAGATTCGACCACGTGCTCGTCGACGAGTACCAGGACGTGAACACGCTGCAGGTCGACATCGTGACCCTGATGCGCCCGGGCGGCCGCGGCCTGACCGTCGTCGGCGACGACGCGCAGGCGATCTACGGCTTCCGCGGCGCCGATTCCGCGCACCTGCACGACGTCACGACCGCCTTCCCGGGGGCTGCGGTGGTCCGCCTCGAGCGAAACTTCCGCTCCCGGCAGCGCGTGCTCGATCTTGCGAATGCCGTCCGCCCAGCCGAGCACGGGCACCGGCTCATCCTGCGCAGTTCCCGTGCCGGGGGCGCCCGGCCTCGCCTGCTGCGCTGCCACGACGCCCCCGCCGAGGCGCGGGCCGTCGTCGACACGGTGCTCGCGCGCGTCGAGGCCGGCATGCGCCTGAACGATCAGGCGGTGCTGATGCGGGCCGCACATCACAGCGACCTGCTCGAACTCGAGCTGGCGGCCCGGCGGGTGCCCTACGTCAAGTACGGGGGGCTGCGCTTCCTCGAGGCCGCGCACGTCAAAGACTTCGTCGCCGCCGCCCGCCTCCTCGACAACCCGGCCGACGAGGTCGCGTGGTTCCGCCTGCTGCGCCTGCATGAGGGCGTCGGGCCCACTCGAGCGCGCCGCCTGCTCGCCGAACTGGCGCCGGGTGACGGCGCGGCGATGTCCCGGGCGGGCGAGGCTGTCGCGGCAGCGCCGCCCGCCGCGCGCACCCCGCTGGACGCCACGATGACCGGTCTGGCTGCCGCACGGGACACCGCCGGGACGTCCGCGCGTGCTGATGCCGTCCTGCGGACGCTGCGTCCCCTGCTCGTCGCCCGCTACCCGGACGCCCCGGTCCGCCTGGGCGACCTGGACCGGCTCGTGTCCGCGGCTGCCGGCCTGCCCGACCTTGCCGCGCTGCTCATCGAGGTCACCCTGGACCCGCCCGCCTCAACCGGCGACCTCGCCGGCCCGCCGCACCGCGACGAGGACTACCTCGTCCTGTCCACGGTGCATTCAGCGAAGGGCCTGGAGTGGCGGGCCGTCCACGTCATCCATCTCGTCGACGGCGCGTTTCCGTCCGACATGGCGCTGGGCTCGCCTGAGGGGCTGGACGAGGAACGCCGGCTGTTCTACGTCGCCGTGACCCGGGCCCGCGACGAGCTGAGCCTCTACACGCCGCTGCGGATGCCGCACCGGCGGCGCGCGCTCGACGACCGGCACAGCTTCGCCCCCGCCAGTCGCTTCCTGGACGAGGCGGCCCTGGCCACGCTGGACGTGGTCGAAGACCCGCTGCCGCGGCCGCGCACCGAGCCTGCTCCCGCCCGGCGGGTCGCGATGCCCGACCTTGACGCGCTCTGGCACTAACGCGCTCTGGCACTAACGCGCTCTGGCACTAACGCCGACGCGGCTGGCAGGCTCGGCGCGTGCCCAGCGTCCTCGTCGTGCATCACACGCCGTCCCCAGCACTGCAAGAGCTGTTGGAGGCGGTGCGTGACGGCGTCCGCGAGGTCGAAGGGGTGGAAGTGGCGCTGCGGCCCGCACTGGTGTGCTCACCGCTGGAAACGATGGAGGCCGACGGCTACGTCCTCGGGACGACGGCGAACATCGGTTTCATGAGCGGGGCCCTCAAACACTTCTTCGACCAGATCTACTACCCGTGCCTGGAGGCGACCATCGGGCGGCCGTACGGGCTGTACGTCCACGGCAGCAGCGACACCACCGGCGCGGTGCGTTCCGTCGAACGCATCGTCACCGCGCTGCGCTGGCGGGCCGTGCGCCCGCCGGTCGAGGTGGTCGGCGCGGTGGGCGGTGAGCAACGCGAGGCCTGCTGGGAACTCGGCGGGCTCGTGGCCGCCAGTGTTGCCGGTCTGACCTGACCGAACCGGCGTTCCCCACTCGATCTTGTCTTCACGACCCACGAGACCACCGTGAAAGGACGCACCCTGCTGCGTGATGGCCGCGCCGCTGTCGCGGTCGACGACGACACCTATCCCTTCGCCTT
>JADGOW010000225.1 GCA_017882765.1 Frankiaceae bacterium | reverse complement strand
GCCCCGGGCAATACGGCCTCGGGGCGGCGGGCGATTCATATGCTTCCGCGGCCCCGTCCCTTTCTACCGCCTCTCGCGCATGGTTGCAAATAGTCTCCTCTACGCTACACAGCGTAGTCCGCGAGGCCACTCTTCGTCGGTTCTCATGCACAGTTAGTGATTGACCAGGTCACACATCACTGGGAAAGGGTTGCCCAAAGGCGCGCCACCGGTCGGGGATACTCCGGGGCCGCGGCTCAAACCGTGGCTCATGGCCGATCGTCGTGCGCCGGCATGCGGGGAGGGCCGTCCGGGACAATGAACTCGCGGGCCCAAGGCTAAGGCTCCGGGCGCCCAGGTCACACGCCGGTACCGGTTGCGATATGGCAGCAATGCCCCCCTGGATAATCTGCTGTCGAAGTCCAGCACGGTTCGCAACGTCCCGATGAGACCGGCGAGGTGTTGGCCGCGCGCTCCACGCTCACCGGCCGGTCGCCGCAGGAGTACCTACCGGCTCCGCTGATCGAACTGGTCCGCTGCCCCGACGCCGAGGTCTTGATTGCCGGGTCGCGTGCCCGAAAGCCCGCCACCAGCGCTGCTGGACAGCGTGCCGCCAGGCTCGCCCGAGCGCACCTTGGCACGTTCGGCGGGCTGTGCGCGCCCGCACCGTCGGGTGCCGGCCGGGTGTGTATCCGGTTCGGGTGCCGGCCGGGCGTCTCGCCGGTGGCGGGAGTGGGTCCCGTCACGCCGCTGACCTGCAGACACGCACCGGGGTGGCGACTTCTCGACTTAATCGGTCGATTTACTGCCCACAGCTGCGGCACACCGCCGCTATCGTGTAGCCGACAAACCCGGTAGGGAAAGCAGCCATCTCGCCCGATGGCTTGGTGAGGGGACACGCTCATGCATATCCGGAGCATCCTCCGGCGTCCAACAGGGGGGAGGGCGGTAGCGGCCGGCGTGGCAGCCACCCTCGTCGGTGCGCTCACCCTCACCGCGTGCGGCAGCAGCGGCGCCTCGAGCTCGAGCAGCCTGCGCCTCGGGTACTTCCCGAACCTCACACATGCCAGCGCGATCTACGGCGTCTCTCAGGGGACCTTCCAGCAGGCGCTGGGCTCGGTCAAGCTCGACGCCTCGAAGACCTTCAACGCCGGCCCCGCGGCTGTCGAAGCGCTGTTCGCGAACCAGATCGACGCGACGTTCATCGGGCCGAACCCGGCGGTCAATGCCTACATCAAGTCCAAGGGTGAGGCCGTGCGCATCGTCGCCGGCGCGACATCAGGCGGCGCGTCCCTCGTGGTGAAGCCCGGCATCGACACCGCCGCCGACCTCAAGGGCAAGAAGCTCGCCACGCCGCAGCTTGGCAACACCCAGGACGTGGCCCTGCGCTACTGGCTCAAACAGCACGGGCTGTCGACGACGACCACCGGCGGCGGAGACGTGTCCATCGTCCCGCAGGACAACTCGCAGACGATCGACACCTTCCAGCAGGGTCAGATCGACGGCGCGTGGGTGCCCGAGCCCTACGCCGCGCGGCTCGTGACCGAAGGTGGCGCGCACGTGCTCGTCGACGAGCGGACGCTGTGGCCCGACGGACGATTCGCGACGACCGTCCTGCTCGTCCGCACCGACTACCTCAACGCCAACTCGCAAACGGTCCAGAACCTGATCCAAGGCGAGATCAGCGCCAACAAGGCGATGGCCGCGGACCCGCAGAAGGCTCAGCAGGTCGTCAACGACGAGGTTCAGAAGATCACCGGTAAGGGCCTCAAGCCGGCCGCGCTGGCCGCGGCCTGGAAGACCGTGACCTTCACCGAGAACCCCATCCCGTCGTCGGTGCTCGCCTCGGCGCAGCACGCGCAGGACGTCGGGCTGCTCGAGCTGAACGGCATGGCGTTCTCCGACCTGAAAGGCCTGTTCGACCTGACCCAGCTCAACGCCGTGCTGAAGGCGTCGGGCCAGCCGGAGGTGTCCGCTTCATGACTTTGCTCGACTTCCGGGCGGGCGCTGCTTCGGCAGCGTCCGCCAAGAGCCTTACGGGGCCCGCCAAGAGCCTTACGGGGCCCGCCAGGACCATTCCCGACGCCGATCCCGACCGCCCGGCCGTGCGTCTCGACGCGGTGAGCCGGCGCTTCGGCACCGGCCCCACAGCAGTCCTTGCCCTCGACCGCGTCTCGCTCGGCATCGCGCCGGGCGAGTTCACCTGCATCGTCGGCGCGTCCGGCTGCGGTAAGAGCACATTGCTCAACCTCGTGGCCGGCCTCGACGCTCCGTCTGGGGGCACGCTGTCGACCTACGACTCCCGGGTCGCCCTCATGTTCCAGGAGGCCGCGCTGATGCCGTGGCTGACGGTGGGGGAGAACGTGGAGCTTCCGCTCCTCCTCGCCGGCACCGGCCGCGGGGCCCGGCAGCGGCGTGCCGCCGAGCTGCTCGGCGCCGTCCGGCTGGACGGCTGCGCGGACAAGCGTCCGCACGAGCTGTCCGGAGGCATGCGCCAGCGCGTCAGTCTCGCCCGCGCGCTCGCGCAGGATGCCGACGTCCTGCTCATGGACGAGCCGTTCGGCGCGCTCGACGCGATGACCCGCGACGTGCTCCACGACGAGCTCGAACGGGTGTGGCGCGAGACAGGGGTCACGGTCCTGTTCGTCACCCACAACGTCCGCGAGGCGGTTCGGCTGGGCGACCGGATCGTCCTGCTGTCCAGTCGCCCCGGCCGTGTCGTGGCCGGCTTCCAGGTGCCGGTTGCCCGGCCGCGCCGCATCGACTCGGCCGAGGTGGCCGAGCTGGCCGCAACGGTGACCGACGCCCTGCGCGAGGAGGTGCGTCGACATGGCCGCTGACGTGACGCTGCGGGACACCCGGATCGACCTGACGAAGTCACCGGCCTTCGCTGCCGATCTCGCCGGGCTGGACGCGCTGGAAACCTTCCAGGACCCGCGCCGGCCGCTGCCGGCCCGGATCTGGTCGAGTGCCTGGCCGAAGCTGGCCGCAGTCGGGCTGGGGCTGCTCATCTGGCAGATCGCCGTCTGGAGCGCCTGGCGCCCGGAGTGGGTGCTGCCGAGCCCGCTCACGGTGTTCGAGTCGCTGGGTAACATGATCACGACCGCGGAGTTCTGGGACGCGCTGGCCAACACGTTGCGCCGGGCCGTCCTCGGTTTCGGGTTCGCCCTGGTCAGCGGTACGGCGATCGGGCTGGCGGTGGCCCGCGTGCGCGTCCTGCGAACCGCGGTCGGCTCGTTGATCACGGGGTTGCAGACGATGCCCTCGGTGGCCTGGTTCCCGCTGGCCATCCTGTTCTTCGGTCTCAACGAGTCCGCGATCTTCTTCGTGGTCGTGCTGGGCGCGGCGCCTTCCATCGCCAACGGGCTGATCAATGGGGTGGACTACGTGCCGCCGCTGCTGGTCCGCGCGGGTCGCGTCCTCGGGGCCCGGGGCTGGTCGCTCTACCGGCATGTGATCATGCCTGCGGCTCTGCCCTCCTACCTGGCCGGGCTCAAGCAGGGCTGGGCGTTTGCGTGGCGCAGCCTGATGGCCGGTGAGCTGCTGGTCATCATCGCGAACCGCCACGCATTGGGGCAGGAGATGCAGTTTGCCCGCGACAACTCCGACGCGGTCAAGCTGATCAGCATCATGATCGTCATCCTGGTCATCGGCATTCTCGTCGACGTGCTGTTCAACGCCTTCGACAAGCGGTTGCGGGCACGGCGGGGGATTTTGGACAGCGTCTGATCGATCACCAGGCCGGTGCGTGCGGGACGTGGCACGCTACTCGGCGTGCACATAACGGCGCGCGCGGACTATGCCATGCGGGCGCTGCTGACCCTCGCGGCAGCGCCCGACGGCGTGCTCGTCAAGGGGGAGGACCTCGCGGCGGCCCAGCGGCTGCCGCAGCGCTTCCTGGAGAACATCATGATCCAGCTGCGCCGGGCCGGCGTCGTGGTCAGCCAGCGCGGCGCGGAGGGCGGGTACGGCCTGGCCCGCCCCCCCGAGCAGATCAACGTCGCGGACGTGTTGCGCGCGGTGGAGGGCCCATTGGCGCACGTGCGGGGCACGCGTCCCGAGGACACGCTCTACGACGGCGCCGCGAGCAACCTGCAGCAGGTGTGGGTGGCGGTGCGGGCGAGCATCCGGCGGGTTCTGGAGCAGGTGACGCTCCGCGACATCGTCGAGGGGACACTGCCCGAGGACGTGGTGCGGCTGACCGCCGATCCGGAAGCCTGGAAGCCGCACTA
>JADGOW010000005.1 GCA_017882765.1 Frankiaceae bacterium | reverse complement strand
CACCTCTGCGAGCAGGCCCAGGCGACCGTCACCCGGGTCGCCACCGACCTCGGGGTGGCCTACCGCGAGGTGGACGTCGACGCCGATTTGGCATTGGCCGGTGAGTTCGGCGACCGGGTCCCGGTCGTTCTGGTGGACGGCACCGAACACACGTACTGGAACGTTGACGAGCGCCGCCTGCGGCAGGCCCTCGCCGGCCGCCGCGGGTGGCTGTGAGACACGGAACCAGGCGGCGGCGGTGCCAGTTGGCCGGCGCGCGGTGGTGGGAAGACAGTTGTGAGGGATGGGTTGCAGGGCAGAGAGGTCAGGGCAGAGGGGTCAGATCATGCGGATTACGCATCCGCAGCATGGGAGACGTATGATCTGGCCCCGGTTCTGACCCTCGGTGAGCATCAGGAGTGACCCGCGTGACGTTGCTCGCAGTGGGGCTGTCGCACCGGACAGCACCGGTGCCGCTGCTCGAAAAGGCAGCCGTGCCGGCCGGCGAGGTCGGCAAGGTGCTCGACGAGCTGCTGTCGGCCGACCTGGCCGCGCAGGCCGCGACAGCCGAGCTCCAGGCGGGCCATGTGGATGTGGGCACGGTGTTGGGCACGGCCGCAGTGGGCACGGCGGTGGCGGGCCGGGCGGTGTCCGGCGCGGCCGGGTCGGAGGCCCCGGTCGCCGAAGCGGTCGTTCTGTCCACCTGCAACCGCGTTGAGGTCTACGCCGACGTGTCGGCCTTCCACGCGGGCGTTGCTGAGATCACGAACGTGCTCGCCAGGGTGTCCGGCCTGCCCCACGACGAGCTGACCCCGCACCTGTACGTGCATCACGACGCGCGCGCGGTCGCCCACCTCTACACCGTCGTCTGTGGTTTGGATTCGATGCTCGTCGGCGAGGCGCAGATCCTCGGCCAGGTCCGCGCGGCGTTCCGGACAGCGGACGAGGCCGGCAGCGTGGGGCGGGTGCTGTCCGCGCTGTTCCGCTCGGCGCTGCGGCTGGGCAAGCGGGTCCGGACCGAGACCGGCATCGACGCCGCCGGTGCGTCCCTGGTGTCGGTGGGCGTGCGGCTGGCCGCCGGGCCGCTGGGTTCCCTACAGGGCCGTCCCGCCCTGCTCGTCGGGGCAGGGTCGACCGGCGCGCTCGCGGGCGGGGTGCTGCGGCGCGCCGGCGTCGGGCCCCTCGTGGTGGCCAACCGAGGTGGCGAGCGCGCGGAGCGCCTCGCCGCCAGCCTGGGCGGCCGCGCGACCGGGCTGCGTCGCCTCGCCGACGAGCTGGCAGTCGCCGACGTGGTCGTGTGTTGCACGGGCGCTGCGGGGCTGATGCTGCGCGCGGACGCAGTGGCCGCTGCCGTTCGCAAACGCGCCGGCCGGCCGCTGTTTCTCCTCGACCTTGCCCTGCCGCACGACATAGATCCGGCAGTGCGGGCGCTGCCCGGGGTCACCCTCCTGGATCTGGACGGGCTGCGCGACGCCCTGGAGGGCCAGGACGCCGCCGCCGACGTCGAGGCGGTGCGGCTGCTCGTCGCGAGCGAAGTCCGGACGTTCCTGGCCGCCCAGCGGGCGCAGCGGGTGGCACCGACCGTCGTGGCGCTGCGCGCGCGGGCGGCCGAGGTTGTGGCCTATGAGCTGGACCGGCTGTCGGCCCGCATGCCGGGTCTCGATCCTGCCGCCCGGGCCGAGGTGGGGATGACTGTCAGCCGGGTCGTGGACAAGCTTCTGCACGCTCCCACCGTGCGCGTCAAGCAGCTGGCCGGGGGCCCGGGTGGGGACAGCTACGCCGCCGCGCTGCGGGAGCTGTTCGAGCTCGACCCGTGCACCGCGGCGGCAGTGTCCAGCCTCGACGTGGACGAGCTGGCGTGACCGGGACTGGCTCTGGGGGCGGGGCAGGGCACGGGGCACGCGGCGCGACCTTGCTGCGGCTCGGCACTCGGCGTTCGCAGCTGGCCCTGTCCCAGGCCAGGACCGTTGCCGACGCGGTCGTCGAGCAGACCGGAGAACGGGTCGAGCTCGTCGAGATCGTGACCCAAGGCGACCGTTCGTCGAATGCCGTGGCCCAGCTCGGCGGCACCGGGGTGTTCGTCTCGGCGCTGCGCGACGCCCTGCGAGCCGGGGAAATCGACCTGGCCGTGCACTCCCTGAAGGACCTGCCCACGGCCGCCGACGACGATGTCGTGCTCGCGGCGGTCCCGTTCCGGGCTGATCCGCGCGACGCTTTGTGCTGCCCGTCCGGGTGGACTCTGGGCGAGCTCGCGCCGGGAACGCTTGTCGGCACCGGGTCGCCGCGGCGGGCCGCACAGCTACGGGCGCTCGGGCAGGAACTCGACGTCGTGGCGATCCGCGGCAACGTGGACACGCGCCTTCGCAAGGTCGAGGCCGGCGAGGTGGAGGCGGTCGTCCTCGCCCGCGCGGGGTTGGCTCGCATCGGTCGGCTTGACGCGGTGACCGAGGTGATCGACCCGTTGCAGATGCTCCCCGCCCCCGGGCAGGGCGCCCTGGCGGTGGAATGCCGTGCGTCGGACGACGCGCTCGCCGCCATGCTCGCGGCGGCACTCGACGACCTCGGCAGCCGAGCGGCGGTCGCCGCCGAGCGTGCGTTTCTGGCCGCGGTGGAAGCGGGGTGCACTGCGCCCGTCGGTGCGCTCGCCGATGTGGCCGAAGACGAGCTGTACCTGCGCGGAGTCATCGCCTCGCTTGACGGCGAGGAAGTGTTCCGCCAGTCCATGACGGGGGCGGTGACCGACCCGGGGGAGGTCGGCCGCCGGCTTGCCCGGGAAATGTTCGAGTTGGGAGCCGCCGATGTTCTGGCGTCTCCGCCCACCGGGGGTTCGCCTATGTCGACAGGAGAGCAACCACAGTGACCAACATCCCCCAGCCCAGCAGCGATTCGCCGACCGCGCCAGGCGGGCGGGGCCGCGGTGCCGGCGCCGAGCGCGGCACCCCCGCGCGGTCGCCGAGGATAGGGCCCGCGCCGAGGGTCGTGCTCCTGGGGTGCGGCCCGGGTGATGCCGCCCTGCTGACGGTGCGCGGCCGTGATCTCCTCGCCCGGGCGGATGTCGTGGTCGTCGACCGGGTCGACGCCCTGCCGCAGCTGCCCGAGCCGCTGTCCGCCGAGGTGGTCGAGGCGCCCGGGCAGGCTGCGGAGACTGCGCACGCGTGCGCGCAGCGGGCCGCCGGCGGCGCGCTTGTCGTCCGGGTCTTCCCCGGGGACCCGCTCGTCGGCGGGCGCGGTGCCGCCGAGGCCACGCAGCTGGCCGCCGAAGGTATCCCATTCGAGATCGTGCCCGGGGTGCCGCTGGAGACGGGCGTGGCCGCCTACGCCGGGGTTCCGGCCGGCACACCCTTCTGCGTCGCGACGTTGACCAGCGACGGCGATGCCGACCCTGACTGGGCCACGCTGGCAGGCACCATGTCACTGGGCGCAACGGCGCCGTTGCTCCTGAGCGTCCCCGTTCCCCTCGTAGGCAAGGCCGCCGCCGCTCTCATCGAGCACGGGCGTCCGGGTGACACCCCGATCAGCGTCACCCAGCAGGGCACGACCACCTCCCAGAAGACCGTCGTGGCCACGCTTGACACGGTCGGCACCTCGCTCACCCTCCCTGCGGAGGGCGAGGCACCGACGGCGGTCGCCGTCGTCGGCGCCCCGGTGCGGGCGCAACAGTCGCTGTCCTGGTGGGAGAGCCGGCCGCTGTTCGGGTGGACGGTGCTCGTCCCGCGCACCCGCGAGCAGGCGGCGGAGATGGCCGACCGGCTGCGCGGGTACGGCGCCCGGCCATTGGAAGTGCCCACGATCGCCGTCGAGCTGCCCCGCACGCCGGCCCCGATGGACCGGGCGATCAAGGGGCTGGTCTCCGGCCGGTACCAGTGGATTGCGTTCACCTCGGTCAACGCGATGAAGGCGATGCGCGACAAGCTCGACGACTTCGGCCTCGACGCGCGCGCCTTCGCCGGCGTCCGGATCGCTGTGGTGGGCGAGAGCACCGCCGCCGCATTGCGTGACTACGGCATCAAGCCGGATCTCGTGCCCAGCGGCCAGCAGTCCTCCGAGGGCCTGCTCGCCGACTGGCCGCACTTCGACAGCATGCTCGACCCCATCGACCGGGTGCTGCTGCCCCGGGCGGACATCGCGACCGAGACCCTTGCCGCCGGGCTGAAGGACCGTGGCTGGGCGGTGGACGACGTCACGGCGTACCGCACCGTCCGCGCTGCCCCGCCGCCCGCCCCGATCCGCGAGGCCCTCAAGGGCGGCGGTGTCGATGCCGTGCTGTTCACGTCGTCCTCGACCGTGCGCAACCTCGTCGGTATCGCGGGCAAGCCGCACGAGCGCACGGTTCTGGGCGCGATCGGCCCCAACACCGCCGACACGATGGCCGAGCATGGGCTTCGGCTGGACGTCATGGCACCCGAGCCGTCCGTAACAGTCCTGGTGGACGCCCTGGCCGAGTTCGCCGTGACCTGGAAGGCGCGGGAGCAGGTCAGCCGCCCATCCATGCTGCGGGGCCGCCGGCGGTGACCGGCGCGTTCCCCGATGTGCGGCCGCGCCGGCTGCGGCGGGGCGCTCCACTGCGCCGGCTCGTCGCGCGGGTGCGGCTGCACCCGGCGGATCTGATCCAGCCGCTGTTCGTCAAGGAGGGGCTGACCGAGCCGGCGCCCGTGCCGTCGCTGCCCGGGGTCGTCCAGCACACCCGCGACTCGCTGCGCAAGGCAGCCGCGGAGGCCGTCGCCGCGGGCGTCGGTGGCCTCATCCTGTTCGGAGTGCCCGCCGTCAAGGACGCGCGCGGGTCGGGCGCCGACGACCCTGCCGGGATCGTGCAGCTCGCCCTGGCCGACCTGGTTGGCGAGGTCGGCACCGACACCGTCCTCATCTCGGACCTCTGCTTGGACGAGTACACCGACCACGGCCACTGCGGCGTCCTGACTGCAGCCGGTGAAGTCGACAACGACGCGACGCTGCGGCGCTATGCGTCGGTTGCCGCGGCCCAGGCCGGCGCAGGGGCGCACGTCGTCGCGCCGAGCGGGATGATGGACGGCCAGGTCGGGGCGATCCGCTCCGCGCTGGACGGGGCCGGGTTCGGCGAGGTCGCGATCCTGGCCTACTCGGCAAAGTACGCGTCGGGGTACTACGGCCCGTTTCGGGATGCGGCCGAGTGCGCGCCGCAGTTCGGCGACCGGGCGTCCTACCAGCAAGACCCAGCCCGCTCCGCGGCCGAGGCCGTGCAGGAGGCGACGTTGGACGTGGCCGAGGGCGCCGACGTCGTGATGGTGAAGCCCGCGGGGCCCTACCTGGACATCGTGCGCGCGGTGGCCGACGCAGTGCCCGTGCCGGTGGCGGCCTACCAGGTGAGCGGCGAGTACGCGATGGTGGAGGCCGCTGCCGAGCGAGGCTGGATCGACCGGGAGAGGATCATCGTGGAGTCCCTGCTCGGCATCCGGCGGGCCGGCGCGAGCACGATCCTGACCTACTGGGCGACTGAGGTGGCCGCGAAGCTGGGGCGCTGAGCGGTCGACTCCGCGGCCCCGGCGCCACCCACCCCGAGGTGTCCGACTGGCAGGATGCGCCTCGTGTCCTCCCCCGCGAGCTCCAGCGCCGCCCTCTTTGCCCGGGCCCAACGGCGCATCCCGGGCGGGGTCAACTCGCCGGTGCGCGCGTTTCGCGCGGTCGGCGGCACGCCGCGATTCATGGTCGGCGGGCAGGGCTGCCGGATGCAGGATGCGGACGGCCGCAGCTACGTGGACCTCGTGTGCGGGTGGGGCCCCCTCATCCTCGGCCACGCCCACCCCGACGTCGTCGCGGCCGTGCAGGAGGCCGCCGCGCGCGGCCTGAGCTTCGGGACGCCGACGCCGGCGGAAGTGGAACTCGCGGAGCTGATCATCAGCCGCGTCCCTGTGGTCGACATGATCAGGATGGTCAGCAGCGGCACCGAGGCGACGATGAGCGCCCTGCGCCTGGCCCGGGCCGTGACCGGGCGCAGCAAGGTCGTCAAGTTCGCCGGCTGCTACCACGGGCATGTGGACAGCCTGCTCGCCGAGGCCGGCTCCGGCGTCGCGACGCTGGGGCTGCCCGGCACCCCAGGCGTCCCGGCAGCCACGGCCGCCGACACGATCGTCCTGCCCTACAACAACCCGGCCGCCGTCGCCGCCGCCTTCGACGTCCACGGCGCGGACATTGCCTGCGTCGTCACCGAGGCCGTGGCCGCCAACATGGGGGTGGTCCCGCCCGCGCCCGGCTTCAACGCGGGCCTGCGCGCGCTGTGCGACCGGCACGGCGCGCTGCTCGTCCTCGACGAGGTGATGACCGGCTTCCGCTGCTCGGCGCGCGGCTGGTGGGGCCTGGAGGGCGTCACGCCCGACCTGTTCACCTTCGGGAAGGTCATGGGCGGTGGGCTACCGGCCGCCGCCTTCGGGGGTCGGGCCGAGGTGATGGGCGAACTCGCGCCCGCCGGGCCGGTGTACCAGGCCGGGACGTTGTCGGGGAACCCGGTGGCGATGGCGGCGGGGCTTGCGACGCTGCGGGCCTGCACCGATGCGGTCTATGCGGCGCTGAACGCGCGTGCGGGCGAGGTTACGGGCATCGTTTCGGCCGCCCTGACGGAGGCCGGTGTCCCGTACCGGGTCAACGCCGCCGCCTCGCTGTTCAGCGTGTTCCTGTTCGACGGCGAGGTCGACCGTGCCGCCGCCGCCCCTGCCGTCATCGACTACGCCGGCGCCCGGCGCCAATCGGCGGCGCGCTACGCCGCGTTCTTCGCCTCGATGCTCGGCGCGGGGGTGTATCTCCCCCCGTCGGGCTTCGAGGCATGGTTCGTATCCGCGGCCCTCGACGATGCCGCGCTCGATCAGATTGCGGCCGCTGCGCCCGCGGCGGCCCAAGCTGCCGCACGCGTGCCGGCAGAGGAGGAGCGGTCGTGAGGACCACGGTCACGATGGTGCGTCACGGAGAGGTGCACAACCCCGAGAAAGTGCTGTACGGGCGGCTGCCCGCGTTCCAGCTCTCCGAGCGGGGCCGGCGCCAGGCCGAGGTGACGGCGAAGTTCCTGCAGGGGCGCGATGTCGCGGCGATCATCTCCAGCCCGCTGGAGCGGGCCGTGCAGACCGCGAACCCGATTGCCGAGTGGTACGGCCTGCCCGTGGAGACCGACCACCGGCTGATCGAGAGCAGCAGCGTCTTCCAGGGCCGCCGGGTGGAGCAGGGACCCGAGATCCTCAAGCATCCCTACATCTGGAAGCACATCGTCAACCCGTTCCGCCCGTCGTGGGGCGAGGCATACGTGACCGTGGCCGCGCGGGCGGTGGCCGCCGTCCAGGACGCCCGCGATGCGTACCCGGGGCGCGAGGTGGTGCTCGTCACCCATCAGCTTCCGGTCTGGATGGCGCGGCGGGCGCTGGAGGGGCGGCGGCTCTGGCACCGTCCGGACCGCCGCCAGTGCGCGCTGGCAAGCGTCACCAGCATGATCTACGAGGGCGCCGAGCTGGGCTGGATCGAATACGTCGAGCCGAACGGGCCCGCGTCGGCGAAGTACGGCTCGGTCGGGTCGTAGTCGTGGTTCACAGACCTGCGGGCATATACGGGCTGGGGAGCGTTAGCGGGGCTATAGCCCCGCTAACGCTCCCCAGTTCAGCCGTCAGGCAGGGTCCGCCGGTCAGGCGGCGGGAGTTCGGGTGTCCCACCTCGCGGCAAGGCCGTAGATGATGAGGCAGTCGATCGCGATCACCAGGATGGACCAGGCAGGCACGAAAGTGATCAGTCCGACTTGAACGATGGCGTCCAGGCCGGCCAGGACGATGGCGAGCCAGCGTGCCCAGCTGCTCATCGTCCACAAGCCCGCCGCGGCCAGGATCAGCAGGCAGCCGGCGACGAAGTGGACCCAGCCCCACGTCTCGATGTCCCACACAGTGACGTAGCCGTCCGCGTGCAGAACGACCAGGTTGTTCCGGTACACCGCGGTGAGGCCGAAGATGACGTTGAATGCTCCGGCGAGGAACAGCATCACGATCGCGAAGAGGACCCAGCTGTTCCCCCCTTCGTCCGCCGGCAGCCGGTCGGACGGCGGAGAGCTCGGGGCGGGGGTCGCGCTGGGATTTGTCCAGGACTCCTGCGCGGGCGGGGGGGCAGCGGCGGCGGGGGGAGGGCTCGCCGCAGCGGCGGGCGCGGGGGCGGCCTGGGCCGCAGGAGTGGCCGCAGGGGTGGCAGAAGGGGTGGCCATGGCTGCGCCAGCTGGGGCAGCCGCTACCGGGGCAGCGGCAGACGCCTTGGTTGGCACGGGGGGTGCCGGGGCGGTTGCAGGCGCGGCCGGCGCGGTGGCTGCGGGCGGTGGCTGCGCGGGCTGGGCCCCTTGCGGGGGCGTGTCCGTGGGTTGGCTCATCGGTTCCTCCGGGAGACGTGCGATCGTTTCCGGCGACGATCTTCCCGCGGCGGCCTCGATTTCCGCTGCACATCGTGCGGCATGTCGCCGCACGAAGGTACGGATTCGTCGCTAATGGAGCCCGGTCTTGCTCGTGCACGCCCGGCGGGACGGATACTGCAGCGGTGACCTCACGGACGGGTGTCTGCAGCCGCCCGCGTCGTGCTGCGCTCCGCTGCGCCGCTGCCCTCGTCGGTTTGGCTGTCCTCGGTGTCCTGGCGGCGGGATGTTCCACGTCCGCCTCGGGCTCCAGTTCGGCACAGGAAGCCAACTATGGCTTCGTCAAGGACGCCCCAGGGCAGGCCTCCGTCCCCGTCGCCGACCGCAAGCCCGCTCCCGCTCTTGCCGGCCCGGCCGTGTCCGGCGGCCAGGTCGACCTCGCGGCGTTGCGCGGCAAGGTCGTGGTGGTCAACTTCTGGGCATCCTGGTGCGCGCCCTGCGTCGCGGAGGCTCCCGCCCTCGCCGAGATCGCGCGGCGGACGGCGCCGCAGGCCGCCTTCCTCGGCGTGGCCACCCGCGACTCGAAGTCCAACGCCGCGGCCTTCGCCCGGGCCCGCTCGATTCCCTACCCCAGCTTGTATGACGACGACGGCACGGTGGCAGCGCGCTTCCCCGTCCCGCCGAGCACGTTGCCGTCCACGCTGGTGCTCGACCGGCAGGGGCGGGTCGCCGCTCGCTTCACCGGTGAGGTCACCTACAGCCAGCTTTCGGATGTCGTCAACCAGCTGATCGCGGAGCGGCCGTGAGCGTTGGCTCGCTGGTTACCGACGGCCCGTTGCTGCTGGCGGCGCCCGTAGCGGCTGCGGCAGGGCTCGTTTCGTTTCTGTCCCCCTGCGTGCTGCCGCTCGTGCCGGGCTACCTGTCCTACGTGACGGGCATGTCCGGGGCAGAGCTGTCGGCCGAGCCGGCTGCCACCCCCACTGCCTCGCCTCCTGACGGCGCGCCCGCACCGACGGATCGCGCGACGGCGACCGCCCCCGACCCGCCCGACGATGCCGCCGCCTCGGGTGCCCCCGCCGCCACCCTGACCGCCGCGCGGCCGGCTGTTGTGCGGCCCGCCAGGGTCCGCCGATCTGGCCGGGTCGTCGTCGGCACGGCGCTGTTCATCCTCGGCTTCACCGCGGTCTTCGTCTCCTACGGCGCCCTGTTCGGCGACCTGGGCCGGCGGCTCATCGAGCACCAGCACGGCCTCAACCAGGTCCTGGGCATCTTGACGATCATCTTGGGCCTGCTCTTTGCCGGCGTCTTCGGCAGCCTGCCGCTGGCGAACCGCGAGTGGCGGTTCCACCGGCTGCCCGCCCCGGGCCTGGCCGGGGCGGCAGTGCTGGGCGTGCTGTTCGGCCTGGGCTGGACGCCCTGCGTCGGGCCGACGCTGGCCGCCGTCCAGGGCCTCGCGATCGACAGCGCCACCGCCGCGCGGGGGGCGTTCCTGTCAGCCCTCTACTGCCTGGGGCTCGGGCTGCCCTTCCTCGTCGTCGGCGTCGCGTTCCGGCGGACCGCGGGTGCAATGGTGCTGCTGCGCCGCCACGCCCGGGCGCTGCAGCTCGTCGGTGGTGGCATGCTCGTCACCCTGGGACTGCTCGAGCTCACCGGCCTGTGGGAGGACGTCCTGTCCGCCATGCGGGGTGTCGCCCCCACGTTCACTCCCGGCCTGTGACAGCCACGAGAGGACGAGCCACTGCCGTGACCGCCCCGCCCTCGACGGCCCCGACGTCCACCTCGGGCGGCGCATCCCCGGCGCCTGGCCCGCGGTCCCCCGCGCCGCCCGGGCGCGGGCGGGTGCGCTGGCTGGCCCGCTCGGCGTGGCGGCAGCTCACGAGCATGCGGACGGCCCTGCTGCTGCTGTTCCTGCTTGCGATGGCGGCGATCCCGGGTTCGCTGCTGCCGCAGCGCGGGGTGAATCCCCTCGAGGTGGACTCGTTCATCGCCAGGCACCCGACGCTCGGGCCGTTCTTCGACCGGTTGTTCCTGTTCGACGTGTTCGCCGCGCCGTGGTTCGGCGCGATCTACGCGCTGCTGTTCGTGTCCCTCGTCGGGTGCGTAGTTCCCCGGACGCGCATGTACGCGCGCGCGCTGGCGTCGCCGCCCCCGCGGGCGCCCGCCCACCCGTCCCGGCTCCAGCACGGCACGACCTACGTGACGTCTGCCGCACCGGAGGTGGCGATCGGCAAGGCCGAGCCGCTGCTGCGGCGGCGGCGTTGGCGCGTGGTGACCGACGGGGCGTCTTTGTCTGCGGAGAAGGGACGGCTCCGCGAGGCGGGCAACCTGCTCTTTCACACGTCCCTGCTGCTGCTGCTCGCCGGTGTCGGCCTGGGCGCTGCCTACGGGTACTCCGGAACGGTGCTGGTCGTCGAAGGGTCCTCGTTCACGAACAGTCTGATCAACTACGACCAGTTCACCTCGGGACCCCTGCTCGACCGGGCGGGGCTGCCCCCGTTCTCGCTGAAGCTCACCTCCTTCGACGCGTCCTACCAGCCGGACGGGACGCCCCGGACGTTCATGGCGCACGTCGCCGCCCGCACGGATCTGGCCGGTGCCGCGACCCCCGGCGACATTGCCGTCAACGCTCCCTGGCGGGACGGCAGCGCGAAGGTCTACCTGATCGGGCACGGCTACGCGCCCCACTTCACCGTGCGGGACGCGTCCGGGCGGGTCTGGTTCGACCAGTACATCCCCTGCACGCCGCGGGACGAGAACTTCACCTCGACGTGCACGGTCAAAGTGCCGGACACGGGGCTGCCGGCTGCGGGCCCGAACAAGCGCCCCCAGCAGCTCGCATTCACGGGTGTCTTCTTCCCGACGACCCGGCTCGACCCGCGCGAGGGATACGTGTCCGCGTACCCGGCGCTGCAGGCACCGGGGTTGACGGTGCGAGCTCTGGTCGGCGACCTGCACCTTGCCAACGGGGTGCCGCAGAACGTCTACGCCCTAGACGAGTCGGCCATGCAGCAGGTGCCGGTGACCGGGCCCGCCGGTACGCGGCGCCCCGCTCAGGTGCTCGCGCCGGGGAACCCCAAGCAGCGCACCCTCACCGGTCTGCCGGGCGGCATGACTCTCACTGTCGATGACGTCCGCCAGTTCGCGACTTTCCAGATCAAGTCCGACCCCTACAAGGGGCTGGTGCTCGTGGCCGCCGTGCTGCTGCTCATGGGGCTCGTGACGAGCCTGCGGGTGCGCCGCCGCCGTATCTGGTTGCGCGCCGGGCGCGGCTCGGACGGCCGTACGCTCGTCGAGGTCGGCGGGCTGTCCCGGTCGGAGGGTGACCGGTTCGCCGCCGAATTCGACGATGTGGCGCGCGCGCTCGCGCGAAGATGATTCCGCTGAGGAGGAACGGTGCCGGTCGATCTCGGGCTTGCCCGGCTGTCGGACAACCTGCTGTTCGTGGCGGTCGTCTGCTACTCGCTGGCCATGCTGGGCTATGCAGCCGAGTTTGCCTTCCGCCGGCGACGCGCGGGTGAACCCGTGGTCGAGCGGCAACCCGAGGCGGCGTTGGTCGGCGCTGGTGGGCCGCCGATCGCCGGTGCCGTCCCGTCGGGCGAGGGCGCCGGTCAGCAGGCTTCGGAGCGCGACGACGACCGGGCCGGTGGGGCGGGGCGTGACGGGGCCGGGCGTGCTGGGGCCGGGCGTGCTGGGGCCGGGCGTGCTGGGGCCGGGCGTGCTGGGGCCGGGCGTGCTGGGGCCGGGCGTGACCAGGCGGCCCTGGCCGGCAAGATCGCCGTTGCTCTGACGATCCTCGGCTGGCTGGCTCATGTCGGGTCTCTCGTCGCCCGCGGCTTCGCGACCCATCGCGTGCCCTGGGGCAACATGTACGAGTTCTCCTCGGCGATCTCCCTGGTCGCGGTGACAACGTTCCTCGTGCTCATGGCCCGCCAGCCCGTGCGCTATCTCGGTGTGTTCGTCATGTTGCCCGTGGTCTGCTACCTGGGGCTCGCGGGCAAGGTGCTCTACACGGCGGCCGGCCCGCTCGTCCCCGCGCTCAACTCCTACTGGATCAAGATTCATGTGGTGGCGGCCATCATCGCCAGCGGCGTCTTCATGGTGGGTGCCGCGACGACCGTGCTGTACCTGTTCAAGGAGCGCTGGGAGCGTCGGCAGCCCGTGCCCTACCCCGACGAGCCTGGGCCCGGGGTCGCCGTCGTGACTCGCGGCGGGATCCTGGCGCGGCTCCCCGCCGCAGAGACCCTGGACCGGACCGCCTATCGGGTCATCGCCTTCGCCTTCCCGATCTGGACCTTCGCGGTCATTGCCGGCGCCATCTGGGCGGAGGCGGCGTGGGGCCGCTACTGGGGCTGGGACCCGAAGGAGACCTGGTCGTTCATCACCTGGGTCATCTACGCGGGCTACCTGCACGCGCGAGCGACCGCAGGCTGGCGCGGGCGCCGCGCTGCGCTGGTGGCGCTCACCGGGTTCGCCGCGCTCTTCATCGACTACTACGTCGTCAACATCTGGATCACCGGGCTCCACTCGTACGCGGGCGTCTGAGCTGCTCAGAGCCCAGACCTAGCCCAGACCTAGCCCAGACCTAGCCCAGACCTACTCTGCGCTGCTCAGAGCTACTCGGCGCCGACACCCCCGGTCGCCCGGCCCCGGGTGGCTGGCCGTAACTGCATGCAAGCTCTTCTGATCAAGAGGGGTGGGTGCCTGAAAATATCCCAGTATGGTGGCACTCTTCGGGCAGGCAATCTTGAAAGAGCGCAGGGCTTGCATGCAGTTCCGGCCAGTCACCGCGAGCTGCTGACCCGCCACCCTGCCCGCCGGAGCCGACCAGAGTCCTGCGGGAGCCGCCCTCGGCTGCGAGGATCGCAGCGTGTCCTACCCGTACTCGGACATCCGGGACTTCATTGCCGCGTTGGAGCGCGAAGGAGATCTCCGGCACGTCCGGGTACCGGTCGACCCGACGCTGGAAGCCACCGAGATCGTGACCAGGGTCATTCGGGAGGGTGGGCCCGCCCTGGTCTTCGACCGCCCCACCCGGGGCATCATGCCACTGGCCATGAACGTGTTCGGCACCGAACGGAGGATGGCGAGGGCTCTCGGCGTCGACCGGCTCGACGACATCGGCGACACGATTGCCGGGCTGCTCAAACCCGAGGTACCTACGGGATTCGGCGGGCTCCGGGAGGCGCTCGGGAAGCTGGCGAGCCTGCGCAGCGTCCCGCCGAAGAAGGTGCGGCACGGGTCCTGCCAGGACGTCGTCCGCAGGGGCCCGGACGTCGACCTGGACGAGCTGCCCGGCGTGATGGCGTGGCCCGGGGATGGCGGGCCGTTCCTCAACCTGGGCCTGACCCACACGAAGCACCCCGTCACCGGGCACCGCAACCTCGGGATGTACCGGCTGCAGCAGCACGACCCGCGCACCGTGGGCCTGCACTGGCAGATCCACAAGGACTCCAACGCCCACCACGCGGTGGCCGAGCGCAGAGGTGAGCGGCTGCCGGTGGCCATCGCCTTCGGCTGCGACCCCGCGGTCACTTACAGCGCCAGCGCCCCGTTGCCGCCCGAGATCGACGAGTACCTGTTCGCGGGCTTCCTGCGCCGCCAGCGGGTCGACCTGGTCGACTGCCTGACCGTCCCGCTGCAGGTGCCCGCCCAGGCCCAGATCGTGCTGGAGGGGTGGCTGGAACCCGGCCGCCGCCTGCCCGAAGGTCCCTTCGGCGACCACACCGGCTTCTACACACCGGTGGAACCGTTCCCGGCGCTGACTGTCGAATGCATGACCATGCAGCGCGGTCCGGTCTACCAGTCCATCGTGGTCGGCCGGCCACCCCAGGAGGACGGACCGATCGGCAAGGCGACCGAGCGCATCTTCCTGCCGCTCATCCGGATGACCGTGCCCGAGATCGTCGACTACGACCTGCCCGTCGCGGGCGTCTTTCACAACTGCGTGATCGTGAGCATCGAGAAGCGCTACCCGAAGCACGCCCAGAAGGTGATGAACGCGATCTGGGGCGCGGGTCTGCTGTCGCTGTCGAAGCTCATCGTGGTTGTGGATGCCGATTGCGACGTTCACGACTACTCCGAGGTTGCCTGGCGCGCCTTCGGTAACGTCGATTACGCCCATGACCTGCTGACTACGGTCGGCCCGGTGGACCATCTCGATCACTCGTCCTACTCCCAGTTCTGGGGCGGTAAGGCGGGGGTCGATGCCACTCGGAAGCTGCCCGGGGAGGGCTACGCACGCGGCTGGCCGGACATGATCGGTCAGGATCCGGCGGTCGTCGAGCGGGTCAGCCGACGGTGGGGGGAGTACGGCCTGTGACCGAGATGCCGGCGGCCGCGACGCCGCGAGGCCTGACGGAGCAGCCGCGAGGCCGGACAGAACAGCGGCACGGCCGACCGGGGCCGGGGCCGGGGCTGGCCCGGCGGGGGCCGGCCCGCGCCTTCCTGCGGCTCGTCATGATCGAGCACTCGGTCTTCGCGCTGCCGTTCGCCTACCTTGCGGTGCTCTACGCCTCCTACCAGGTGAGCCGCAGCGTGCACTGGAATGCACTCGCGCTGGTCACCTTGGCGATGGTCGCGGCCCGCACGTTCGCGATGGCGGCAAACCGAATCATTGACCGAGGGGTGGACGCCCGCAATCCCCGTACGGCCGGCCGCGAGCTCGTCACCGGCGCGATGAGCGTGCGGACCGCTGCCACGGGCGCGGCGGTGTCGCTTCTCGTGTTCCTCGGGGTGGCGGCGGCACTGTCGCCGCTGTGCCTTGCCCTCGCCCCGCTGGCTCTGATTCCTCTGGTCGTTTACCCGTACGGGAAGCGTTTCACTTGGGGCTGCCACGGCCTGCTGGGCCTTGCCCAGATGATCGCCCCGATCGGGGCGTGGATCGCTGTCACGGATGCCTGGTCCTGGTCGGCGGTGCTGCTCGGAGCCGCCGTCGGCCTGTGGATCGGCGGCTTCGACCTCATCTACGCGCTGCAGGACATCGACTCAGACCGGGCCACCGGTGTGCACTCGCTGCCCGCACGGTTCGGGGCGCCCGTCGCGCTGCGGGTCGCCAAGTCCGCCCACGTGGCCACGGTCGGGATGCTGATCGCCTTCGGCGCTGCGGTCGGGGCGGGGCCGTGGTGGTACGCAGGCCTCATCGTGGTCACGGCGGCGTTTGCCTACGAGCACCACATCGTGGCGCCCGACGATCTGTCGCGGGTCAACCGCGCCTTCTTCACCATGAACGGCGTTGTGGGTATCGCCCTGTTCCTGTTCGGGGTGGCCGACTTGATCTCCCGGGGGCTGATGGGGTGACCGTGGGACGTGCGGGCTACCCTGCCTCGCGTCCGCATCCCGGCGCGCAAGCGTTTCAAGGTGGTGCGCGTGCAGCCGGGCAGGGCGCCTTCAGTGCGCGCGCGTGGGCCGCCGCTCGCCGTCTGGTGACATAGCCTCGGGACCATGGATGACGGGCGCAAGCGCGAGCTCGAGGACAAGGTCGTCGCGGGAGAGCGGCTGACCCAGCAGGACGGTGAGGATCTCTACGACAGCGACGATCTCGCCTGGCTGGGCGGGCTGGCCCACCTCGTGCGCACCCGCAAGAACGGCGACCGCGTCTTCTTCAACGTCAACCGCCACCTCAACCTCACCAACGTGTGCTCCGCGACCTGCGCGTACTGCTCCTTCCAGCGCAAGCCGGGCGACAAGGACGCCTACACGATGCGCATCGAGGAGGCGGTCCGGCTCGCCGAGCAGATGAAGCCGGCCGGGATCACCGAGCTGCACATTGTCAACGGCCTGCATCCGACCCTGCCGTGGCGCTACTACCCGAAGGTGCTCCGAGAGCTCAAGGCAGCGCTGCCCGATGTGGCGCTCAAGGCCTTTACCGCCACCGAGATCCAGTGGTTCGAGAAGATCAGCGGCAAGCCGGCGGACGAGATTCTGGACGAGCTGATCGACGCCGGGCTGGAGTCATTGACCGGCGGCGGCGCGGAGATCTTCGACTGGGAGGTGCGCAAGCAGATCGTCGACCACGAAACCCATTGGGAAGACTGGTCGCGCATCCACCGCCTCGCCCACGCGAAGGGGCTGCGCACGCCCGCAACGATGCTGTACGGGCACATCGAAGAGCCCCGGCACCGGGTCGACCACGTGCTGCGCCTGCGGGAACTTCAGGACGAGACGGGCGGGTTCATCGCCTTCATTCCGCTGCGCTTCCACAATGACAACAACCGGCTGTCGCACCTGCCGATGGCAACGGGCGCGGAAGTGCTCAAGACGTTTTCGGTGTCCCGGCTGCTGTTCGACAACGTCGACCACGTGAAGTGTTTCTGGGTGATGCACGGGCTGACGACCGCTCAGCTCACAATGACCTTCGGGGCGGACGACCTGGACGGCTCGGTCGTGGAATACAAGATCACCCACGACGCGGACGGGTTCGGCACGCCGAACCAGCTCACCCGGGAGGATCTGCTGGAGCTGATTCGGGAGGCCGGCTTCCAGCCGGTCGAGCGCGACACTCGGTACAACGTCCTGCGCGAGTACGCGGGGCCGGCTGAGATCGCGGCGCCGGTAGGGGTGTGATCATGACGCTGGGGCCCGAGCAGCCGGCCGCGTCGCAGGACCGCCCGCCGTCAGTCGCGTCCCCGGACCGCCCGGCTACCTCCCCGGACCGCCCGGCTACCTCCCCGGACCGCCCGGCTGCGGACCGTCCGCCCCCGCCGGCAGACCAGATCGGGCGGATCTGGGTGCTCGCCTTCGCGACAGTGCTGATCCCGGGCATCCTGGTCTTCATCGCCCTGCGCGCCGCCGGTGCCCCGCTGGGCCCTGCAGGTCTGCTCGGCCTGCTGGTCATGCTGGTGTCCAGCGTGACCTACCCCTTGCTGCTCAAACGACTGGGATGGGTGGGCCGGCGGTGACTGCGAGGCCCATGACGCGTTCCCTGCTGCGCTACTACGGGATCCGGATTGGACTGTTCGCGGCCGCCGTGGTAGCGCTCATGGCCGTGGGCCTCGGCGGCCTGTGGTGCATTGTCCTGGCATTCGTCGTCAGTGGCGTCATCTCCTATCCCTTGGCCCGCAACCAGCGCCAGTCGATGGTGCGGGCGTTCGAGACCCGCCGGCAGCGCAGGGAGTAGGCCCCGGTGGCGCCCGCGGAAATCCCCCAACTCCCCGAGGGGCCGTGGGTCCGTTGCCCCCGCTGCCTGGGCGTCATCTCGCTCGGTCGCTTCTACCCGGGCGACGACGAGCCGGGCACGTCGTTTGCCGTCTGCCCGGCCTGCGCCACCCACGTGACGTTGCTGTCCCCACGGGAGCAGCGCTGACGCCGTCCGGTAGACGCCGATCCCCGGCCGCGGCCCCGCGGCGCAACTACCCTCGGGGTTGTGCACGGAGGCGAGCCCACCGGGCCAGGTCGGGCCGGGGGCCCCGACCGGCTGCGGGTCGGCCACATTCAATTCCTGAATTGCCTGCCCCTGTATTGGGGGCTCGCGCGCTCCGGCTCACTGCCGCAGGTCGAGCTCGTCAAGGACACCCCCGACCGGCTCAGTGACGCGCTGGTGGCCGGCGACCTCGACCTGGGTCCGGTCAGCGTCGCGGAGTACCTGAACCATCCCGGCGACCTGCTCGTCCTGCCGGAGCTCGCCGTCGGCAGTGACGGTCCGGTGCTTTCGGTGGTGCTTGCCGCCCGGTGCCCCCTCCCCGACATCCAGCGGGTGGCGCTCGGCTCGACCTCGCGCACCAGCGTCCTGCTGGCCCGGATGCTGCTGGAGCAGCGCTACGGCTTGCACCCCGAATACGAGTCGATGCCGCCCGACCTGACGACCATGCTGCTGGACGCGGACGCGGCTGTGCTCATCGGTGACGACGCCCTTCGGGCCACTCATGCGGCACCGGAGGTGGGGCTGCACGTCTACGACCTGGGCCAGCAGTGGCGTGACTGGGCAGGGGTACCCATGGTGTTCGCCATTTGGGCGGTGCGCCGGGACGTGATGGATCGTCGGCCCGGAGAAGTGAAGGAGGTTCATGCCGGTTTTGTCCGGAGTCTGCATATGGCATTGCAGGAAATCGACCTCATTGCCGAGGAGGCGGCTCAGTGGGAGCCGTTCTCCGCGGCGGAGCTCGCCCAGTACTTCCGGACCCTCGACTTTCGGCTCGGCGAAGCGCAACTAGCTGGCCTTGCGGAGTTCGCGCGCCGTGCAGCCGCCTTTGGCGGCGCACCACTGTTGCGCACCGTGACATTTGCCCCGCTGTGAAGCCCTACTTTGTTACATCTCGTACATGGTCCGGAAGATGACTCAGAATGACCATGGGGTTATTGGGCCGACTTCGGATAGAAATACGCTGTGACGAGGACGCCTGCCTCAGGGCCGTGGGATCGTCCCGTTCGGACGCTCGTGGCAGACGACGACGACGGGGTTCGTGACCTGGTCGCCCTGCTGCTGGGTCTCGAGCCGGATTTCGACGTGGTCGGCTGCGCCCGCAACGGTGCCGAGGCCATGTCGCTGGCCGAAGAGACATCTCCGGATCTTGTGGTTCTGGACGTGTCGATGCCGGTGGTCGACGGGCTTGCGGCTGCGTCGGGTATTCGCCGGTTCTTGCCGGCCGCCCACCTGGTCATGTTCACCGCTTTGACCGACGCCGCCCTGGAGTCGGAGGCGCGCGCCGCGGGTGCGAACGCCGTCCTCGAAAAGGGCGCCGCCGGGGTGCAGACACTGGTCGAGCGACTGCGCGGCGAGGTGATTCGCCCGAGCAAGCGCGTCCCTGGCTGAGGCCCGCTCCGCCGCAGCCATCAGCTGACGTTGCTCGAGTGCCCCGGGAAGACATGGGCCCCGGGGTTGATGACCGGCGCGGCGTTGTTGACCGCGGTCGCCGCCTCCCCGAAGCCCGTGGCGATGAGCCGCACCTTGCCCGGGTACTCGGTGATGTCCCCCGCGGCGAAGACGCGCTCGACGCCGGTCGCCATCGTCGTTTCCACCACGATCTGCCGCCGCTGGATGTTCAGTCCCCAATGGGTCAGCGGGCCGAGGTCGGCCGTGAAGCCGAGGGCCGCGACGATTCGCTGGATGTCCAGCCGCTGCCGCTCCCCGGTCGGGGTGTGCAGGATTTCCACCGCCTCGACCTGGCCCGAACCGCTGACCTCGGCGACCTGGCTGTCCACGAGCACCTTGACCGAGCTTGCGAGCACATTGCTGACGGTGTGCTCGTGCGCGCGGAACCCCTTGCGCCGGTGCACGACCGTCACCGAACGTGACAGCGGCTCCAGGGACTGCGCCCAGTCGAAGGCGCTGTCGCCGCCACCCACGATGAGAACGTCCATCCCGGCGTAGTCGTCCAGCTTGGGGACGAAGTAGGCCAGGCCGTGCCCCAGGTACTCGCTGCCGGTGGGCAGCGGCCGGGGGGTGAACGTTCCCAGGCCGCCAGTGATGATCACGGCTTTGGCGCGGACGTGCACGCCCTGGGAGCTCGTGACGAGCACGGCGTCCTCCACGTGCGCCAGCTCGGTCGCCTGATGCCCCAGCAGGTAGTGCGGCTGGAACGGCGCCGCCTGCGCGACCAGGGCGTCGACAAGGTCGCGCCCGCGTACCGACGGGAAGCCGCCCACGTCGAAGATCATCTTCTCCGGGTACATGGCGGTCACCTGGCCGCCGGGCTCGGGCAGCGAGTCCATGATGGCGGCCTTCAGGCCGCGAAAGCCCGCGTAATAGGCGGCGAACAGGCCTGCTGGGCCCGCGCCGACGATCAGAACGTCGGCCTCCAGGGCCGCGCCCACAGGACGCGCGCCGTCGGCCACCACCCCGGCGAGCGCCTCGGCCTCCGCCCGTCCACCAGCAGCTGTCGGGGCGTTCCCGCCCGCCTGCCCGATTTCCTCGTCGGCCGTCACGGCACCTCCTACGGTTGACCCCTCCATACTCTGCCGTCCCGGGGAGGGTCCCATGCCGCTGATTGAGGTTCACCTGGCCGACGGGCGCACCGACGAGCAGAAGCGCGCCCTGTTAGAGGGGATCACGAAAGTGGTTCAGGACACGATCGGAGCTTCGCTCGACTCGATCCGGGTCTGGATCAATGAGTTGCCGCCGACGCACTACATGGCGGCCGGGGAGTGGCTCGTGGACAAGCGGGCACGTGCCGCCAGGCCCGGCGGATAGCCGCGTCCGCCCGTACGCTGACCCCGTGAGCGTTGCGATATCAGCCGGCCCCTCCGCGGACCAGCGTGGCGGCCGGCGCCGCGATCCGGAAGTGGCCCGGCTGCTGGCGCATGCCGCCGACGGGGGCCGGATCACTCACGAGGAGGCGCTGCTGCTCTACCGGCGAGCGCCCTTCCACGCGCTCGGCGGAGCAGCGGACGCGGTGCGCCGGCGCCGCCATCCGCACGACGTGGCGACCTACATCATCGACCGCAACATCAACTACACCAACGTGTGCGTGACCGCCTGCCGGTTCTGCGCGTTCTACCGGCCGCCGTCGTCCCCGGAGGGGTGGGTCCGCGACCTCGACGACATCCTCGCCCGATGCGGGGAGGCGGTGGAGCTCGGCGCGACGCAGATCATGCTGCAGGGCGGGCACCACCCCGGGTTCGGCATCGAGTGGTACGAGGAAACCTTCGCCGCGATCAAGGCCGCCTACCCACAGCTCGCTCTGCACTCGCTCGGGGGCAGCGAGGTCGTGCACGTCTCCAAGGTGTCGGGGCTGACCTTCGAGCAGGTCATCCGCCGCCTGCACGCCGCGGGGTTGGATTCGTTCGCCGGGGCCGGCGCGGAGATCCTCGTGCAGCGCCCGCGGCAGGCGATCGCCCCGCTCAAGGAGCCCGGCGAGGTGTGGCTACAGGTGATGGAGGTCGCGCACGGGCTCGGGGTCGAGTCCACCGCGACGTTCATGATGGGCACCGGCGAGTCCGATGCGGAGCGCATCGAGCACCTGCGGATGATCCGTGATGTGCAGGACCGCACCGGCGGCTTCCGCTCCTTCATCCCCTGGACGTATCAGCCCGAGAACAACCACCTCCGCGGCCGCACCGAGGCCAGCGTGTTCGCCTACCTGCGCCTCGTGGCTGTCGCCCGGCTGTTCTTCGACAACATCGCCCACCTGCAGGGCTCGTGGCTCACGGTCGGCAAGGAGGCGGGGCAGCTCAGCCTGCACATGGGGGCCGACGACCTCGGGTCGGTGATGCTGGAGGAAAACGTCGTCTCTTCGGCCGGCGCCCGCCACCGCACCAACCGGGCCGAGCTGCTGCGCCTCATCCGCACCGCGGGACGCGTCCCGGCGCAGCGCGACACCCTCTACCGCCACCTGGTCGTGCATTCCGACCCGGCCGACGACCCGGTGGACGAGGGTGGCAAGGTGCGCTCGCACGTGTCGTCCACCGCGTCTCCCGGTAGCAGCGCGTCTCCGGGTGGCGTGTCTCCCAGTCGGCAAAGCCGGCGCCTAGATCTTGCGCCTGCCTGACCACCCGCAGCCGGGCTGGCTGTCGCGCCCGGGCGGCCCGGTGCAGCGCTACGGCGCGCGCTGGGTGCTGCCGATGGACGGCCCACCTGTCCGCGATGCCACTGTGGTCGTCGTCGAGGGGCGGGTGGCCGACATCCAGCCGTCCCTGCCTCGGGACGTGGTCGCCGCCGACGTCGTGACGCCCGGGCTCGTGAACGCGCATGCCCACCTCGAATACGGGCCGGGGTTCGCCGATCTCGCCACGGGCGGCCGGCCCTTCCCGGAATGGCTCGCCACGATGATCGCCCGCCGACATGCCCTGACCACCGCGCAATGGGAGGGGGAGGCGCGCGCCAGCATCGTCGCCCTGCTGGCCACCGGCACCACCTGCGTGGCGGACGTCATCACCCACGGCCCGGGCATCGGGGCCGCCGCCGACGCGGGCCTGGCCGGCATCTCCTACGTCGAATCCGTGGGCATCGACACCGCGCGATGGCCAGCCGAACGCGCCCGGCTGGAGTCGGTGCTGGATGCCGCCCCGGCGACGCGCAGTGTCGGGGTCAGTCCCCACACGCCTTACACCCTCGGTACGCGCGTGCTGGAAGAGCTGACCGGCGTCGCCCGGGAGCGCGGCCTGCGGCTGCATCCGCACCTCGGTGAGTCGCCGGCCGAGGACGAGTTCGTCCGCCAGGGCACCGGCCCGCTCGCCGAGTCGAGCCGCCGGATGGGGCTGGAGTTCGAGCTCCTCGACGTCGGCTGCGGCGCCAGCGCCACGTCCTACCTGGACTCGCTGGGTTGCCTCGGACGCGACGTCCACGTGGCGCACGGCGTCCACCTCGACGCGGCCGACCGGGCGCTGCTCCGGGGGCGGGGGACGGCGGTGGCGCTGTGCGTGCGGTCCAACGCGACCCTGGGTGCGGGGGCGGCCCCGGTCGCCGCGTACCTGGCCGAGGGCTCCCCGGTGGCGGTCGGGACGGACTCGCTGGCCTCGGTCACCTCGCTGGACCTGCTCGATGAGCTCCGGGCCCTGCGCGACCTGGCGCTCGCGCAGGGCGTCCCCAGGGAGGGGCTGTGCGAACGGCTGCTGAGCCTGGCCACCCTCGGCGGCGCGACGGCGATGGGGCTCGCCGACGTGGGCCGCCTCGCGCCCGGCAGTCGCGCCGACCTGGCGGGGTTCTCGGTCACGGACCCCGCGGCAGACCCGTTCGCGGCGGTCGTCGAGTCGGGCCGCTGCGTGCTGACGGTCGTCGCGGGGACCGTCGTTGCCGGTGCAGTGCTCTCGCGCGGGGGGGCGCCATGACCGGCGCGGGGGCAGCAGGGCGCGCCGGGCTGGACCGCGCCGGGCTGGATAAGGCGCCCGGCGACGTCGCAAGGATGTTCGATCACGTCGCCCCTCGGTACGACGTCACGAACACCGTCCTGTCCCTCGGCCAGGACCGGAGTTGGCGCCGCGCGGTGCGCGACGCCCTGGACCTGCGGCCGGGCCTGCGGGTGCTCGACCTCGCCGCGGGTACCGGGACATCGGCGTTGGCCTTCGCCCGGTCGGGTGCTGTCGTGGTCGCCTGCGACTTTTCCCTGGGGATGCTCGCGGCCGGGCGTTCGAGGGTCGCCGCCGCTACGTCGTCGGTGCATCTGGTCGCCGGTGACGGCCTGCGGCTTCCCTTCGCCGACGGCTCGTTCGACCGGGTGACGATCTCGTTCGGGCTGCGCAACGTGGCCGACGTGCAGGCCTGCCTGCGCGAGTTGCGCCGCGTGACGCGTGCGGGGGGCAGGCTCGTCGTCTGCGAGTTCAGCCGGCCGACCTGGGCACCGTTTCGCGCCGTGTATCTGAACTACCTGATGCGGGCACTTCCGCCGCTGGCCAGGGCCGTCTCGAGTTCTCCGGACGCCTACGTCTACCTGGCCGAGTCCATCCGAGTCTGGCCGTCGCAGCGGGAACTGGCCGCGCGGGTCGCCGCCGCCGGGTGGTCGGACGTGGGCTGGCACAACCGCTCCGGTGGGATCGTCGCCTTGCACCGCGGTACTGCTCCCCACCCCGACCCGGGTGACGAGCGCCAGGACGCCAACGTGCCTTCGTGAGATGGGGCCAGCTTTCCCGGAGGCAGCATGAGACATCACGCCCGTGAGGCGAGAACCGCCCGTGGGGCCGGCCTGCTCGCGGCCGGCACGGCCTTCGCGTCGCTGGCGCTGGCCGCTTGCGCCGCCCCGGCGCCGGATGCCACCCCGAGCCCCACACCCACCGGGGTCGCCGGCAAGCCGACGGCGATCGTTGCGATGGGCGACAGCTACATCTCCGGGGCGGGCGGCCGGTGGGAGGGCAACGGAGCGCCGATGCCCACCGACCGCACCTGCGGCCGGTATCCGGCCGGTGCCTGCCCTGGCTACGACGGCGCGCAGCACAGCGACCCCGCCCAGTACCGCGCGTGGGAGCAGCAAATCCACAGGGTCTACCTGCCGCCCTCCTACCAGGACGGGTGCGACCGCTCGGATACCGCCGAGATCATGTCCAACGCGATCCCCGTGGACCAAAAGATCAACATTGCCTGCTCGGGCGCCGTGACCGCGGACATCATCCCCACGGCGCAGGGCGGGCAGCCGCAGAAGGGCGAAGCGCCACAGGCCGACCAACTGGCGCAGATCGCCAGGACGTATGACATCAAGATGATCGTCTTGAGTATCGGGGGAAACGACCTCGGATTCGCCTCGGTGCTGAGCAGCTGTATGGAGGATTTCGATCTCCGGACGGGTGACTGCGAAAGCGCGCAACGAGCCGCCCTGAACGCGAAGATGCCGCAGACGATGGCCGGGGTCGAAAGGGCCATCGACACGATCCGCGGCGGCATGAGCGCCGCCGGCTACCCGGTGGGCTCCTACCAGCTCATCTACCAGTCGTACCTGTCCCCGATCGCTGCGCCGGCGGTCAACGCCATCCCGGAGACACCCCAGGCGCGGGTGGTCGCGGGATGTCCGATCGACAATCAGGACGAGCGCTGGGTCACCGACACCCTCGTCCCGCAGATCCTCGACATGCAGCGTCAGGTCGCCGAAGACTCCGACGTCGTACTGCTTGACCTCGAGCACGCCGGCGCCGGGCACGAGGTTTGCAACAAGCTCGCCCAGAAGGTCACCAGTGCCACCCAGCGGGTGAACCCGGCGAACGTCGAATGGTTCCGTGCGGTTCAGCTCAGCCCCAAGCAAGGCGACATCCGCGAGTTCATGCATCCCAACGCGATCATGCAACGCGGCTTCGGCCGGTGCCTGGAGCTGCTCTACGAGAGCAGCCCCGCGGGCAGCACGGACAAGCATTGCGCGAACACGCCGGGGAAGGCTTGGACCGGTATGACGGTGAGCTGAACCGTCGTTTCGCGCCTCACGACCCGCCCGGGCGTCCCGGCCGAGGGGATGACTCGGCGGGCGCCGGTTCAAAGTGGTCCACCACCGGGGAGCGCTGCGCCGACAGCAGCGCGCCGACGAAGGCGAGGCCGGCGAGCATCGCGCAGGCGGCGCTGAAGCCGTCCTCGACCGAGGCGGGCTCGGGCGGTGTCAGCTTCCCCTCCACCGCCCCGAGGACCAGCCCGGTCAGGGCCACTCCCAGCGAAGTGCCCAGGCCGCGTGCGAGGTTGATCATACCGCTCGCCGCGCCGGCCTGCTGTGGTCGGACGGAGGCCATGAACGAGGAGTTGTTGGCCGGGATGAACGCGCCCAGGCCGATGCCGGACAGCGTCAGCCCGGTCAGGAGAGCGGGCATCGACACCCCGCCGCGGGCCGCCATCAGGCCGGTTCCGGCCGCCACGCAGGCCATTCCCGCGACCTTGAGCGTGCGCGGGCCGACGCGGTCGGCGATCCGTCCAGCGAACGGCGCGACGATGCCGAGCATCAACGGAAGCACGGTGAGGAGCAGGCCGGCCGAGGCGGGGGACGTGTGCCGGGCGTCTTCCAGCAGGAACGGGACGACGAACATCACTCCGAACATGACCAGGAAAGCGATGAGACCGCCGAGCACGCAGTTGCGGTAGGTGCGGTTGCCGAACAGCGCCAGGTCCATGAGCGGCGTCCCCCGGAACCGGCGCTCATGGCCGACGAAGGCGATCACCAGCGCCACGGCGATCAGCAGGATGGGGAACACGGTGGGGTGCAGGAAGCCGTCCCTGCTGCCCAGCGACAGGAAAAGGAGCAGGCCGGAGATCGCCGGCACGAACATCGCCAGGCCCGCCCAGTCCAGAGGCACCCGGGCGGCGAGGTTGCGGCTGCGGGGGAGGAGGTACCAGCCCGACGCGAACCCGATGACCGACACCGGCACGTTCACCATGAAGATCAGCCGCCAGGTGCCGAGCGCGAGCAGCAGGCCGCCGACCGTCGGGCCCAGCGCCAGTCCCAGGGCTTGCGCGGCGCCCTGCACGCCCAGCGCCTTGCCCAGGTGCGCCGGCGGCGTGGACGTGCTGATCAGGGCGATGCTGTTCGACTGGAGCATCGCCGCTCCCAGGGCCTGCACCATCCGCATCAGGACCAGCACGGCCAGGCTCGGGGCCAGTCCGCACCCGAGCGAGGCGAGGCCGAAGAGCAGAAACCCCCAGACGTAGACGAGCTTGCGGCCCACCATGTCCGACATCCGGCCAACCGCGATCACTGAGGAGATCAGCACCAGCAGGTAGGACAGCGACACCCATTCGACGGCAGCGAGGGAGGCGTGGAAGTCGCGCTGGAGCGTGGGAAACGCCAGGGTCACGATGCTCGCGTCGAGCTGGCCCATGAAGGCACCGATGCACACGGTCGCTACGACGTACCAGTGCGCGTTCGGGTTGCTGCGGACGCTGTCCGGGCGCCTGCGTTCGATGAACAGACGGCTACGGCTGCGGGGGGCTGCGGCTGGGGCGGTGCGCGCCGTCTGGCCGCCGGACGCCGCCGGCTCCGGCCGGTCGCTCACGTTCCACCTCGGCGTCGCTCGTGGTCGGTATGGAGCGGGATCGGCGCGTCTACGGTAGCCCGTCGGGCCTTGACGGCCGAAGGTGTCTGCACGGTCGGAGGTGTCTGCACGGTCGGGGCGCCCACGTCCTGGCTGTTGCTGTGCGAGACTCCAACTGACCCCGACCCGCTTCCCCGGAGTGCTCGTGACCCCTGTTCAGGACGCGGATGTCGTCGTGGTGGGGGCGGGCCCGGCCGGCTCGACCGCCGCCTATCACCTCGCCCAGGCCGGGCTCGACGTGCTCGTCGTCGAGAAGTCGTCGTTCCCGCGCGACAAGGTCTGTGGTGACGGTCTGACGCCACGTGCGGTCCGCAGCCTTGTACGCATGGGGGTCGACACCAGCGAGCGCAACGGGTGGGCCCGCAACCGCGGGTTGCGCATCCTGGGTGGCGGCGCGCGTCTCGAGCTGCCCTGGCCGGAGCTTGCCGCGTTTCCGTCCTATGGCCTGATCCGGCCCCGGGTCGATTTCGACGAGGTACTCGTCCGGCAGGCGCAGAAAGCGGGCGCGCGGCTGCACGAGCAGACCACGGTCACCGAACCGGTCTACGACGAGCGCACGGGGCGGGTCGCCGGTGTTGTGGCTCGGGCGGGTCGCGGTACGGCGACGACGACCTTGCGCGCGCCGGTCGTCCTCGCAGCCGACGGGGTCAGCGCGCGGCTGGCTCTGGCCCTGGGCATCCGGCGGCGGGAGGACCGCCCGATGGGCGTGGCTGTCCGCCGCTATTACACGAGCCCCCGGACCAACGACGACTTCATGGAGTCGCATCTGGAGCTGTGGGACGGTCCCCGCGGCAAGAGCCGGCTGCTGCCCGGGTACGGGTGGATCTTCGGGGTGGGGGACGGCACGGTCAACGTCGGGCTGGGCATCCTCAACACGTCCACGGCGTTCCAGAACACCGACTATCGCGAGTTGCTCGTCCGCTGGCTCGCGGCCCAGCCCGCCGAGTGGGGCCTGACCGAAGAGGCGGCGACCGGCCCGGTGCGGGGCGGTGCCTTGCCGATGGGCTTCAACCGCAAGCCCCATCACGCGCGCGGCCTCTTGCTGCTCGGCGACGCGGGCGGGATGGTAAACCCCTTCAACGGCGAGGGCATCGCCTACGCGATGGAGTCGGCGGAGATCGCTGCGGACGTGGTGCAGCAGGCGCTCGCGCGGCCGTCGGCGCGCGACCGCGAGCGTGTCCTCGACTCCTATCCCGAGCGGCTTCGCCAGCAGTACGGGGGCTACTTCACTGCGGGACGCCTGTTCGTCGGCTTGATGGGCAACCCGTCGGTGATGCGCCTGGCGACCCGCTACGGGCTGCCACGCCCTGCCCTCATGCGTCTGCTGCTCAAGCTGATGGCCAACCTGACGGACCCGCGGGGCGGGGACGCTTCCGACCGCGTCGTCAACGCCGTTTCGCGACTCACGCCCCACGCCTGACAGCGACGAAAGAGGCATCACCGAGGCACGGCGCGCGGCCACGTCGGGCGGCGCCTCCAACCCACCTGAGGCGTGGGTCAGCCTGCATGGCAGGGTCGCGTAGGCTGATCCCCGGTGCCTGGGAAGGAGGCGGGATGCTGTCGCCCTACGTACCCATAGTGACAATGTTCTGCTTGGCGACGCTGTTCGTCGGGGCCTCCGTTCTGTTCTCGTCGCGTCACATCGGCCCCCGGCGTTTCAGCCGGACAAAGGCAGAGGCCTATGAGTGCGGGATTGAGCCGACGCCGCAGGGGCCGGGCACGCACCGATTCCCCGTGAAGTTCTACCTCACGGCCATGCTCTTCATCATCTTCGACATCGAAACCATCTTCATCTACCCGTGGGCGGTCACTTTCGGCTTCCTCGGTGTGTTCGGCCTGGTCGAGATGGTCCTGTTCATTGCCACCGTGTTCATTGCGTACGCGTACGTGTGGCGGCGGGGGGGGCTGGAGTGGGACTAGAGGAGAAGTTGCCCTCAGGGGTATTGCTCACCAGCGCCACCAAAATGGTCAACTGGGCCCGTAAGTCGTCGATGTGGCCGGTGACGTTTGGTCTGGCGTGCTGCGCGATCGAGATGATGGCCACCGGCGCCGGGCGCTACGACTTGGCCCGCTTCGGCATGGAGGTTTTCCGGGCCTCGCCCCGCCAGGCGGATCTGATGATTGTCGCCGGCCGGGTGAGCCAGAAGATGGCCCCCGTACTGCGCCAGATCTACGACCAGATGCCCGAGCCGAAATGGGTGCTGTCGATGGGTGTCTGCGCGAGCAGCGGCGGGATGTTCAACAACTACGCCATCGTTCAGGGGGTCGACCACATCGTCCCGGTCGACATGTACCTGCCCGGCTGTCCGCCGCGCCCGGAAATGCTGATGGACGCCATTCTCAAGATTCACGACAAGGTCATGGACGGCCCGATCAACGGGCGTCTCGAGCGCACCGAGATCGGCCGGTCGCCCTACGTCAAGCCGATTGAGCGGGCGAGCACCCTGTCGGGCCGGCACGCGCTGGTCGCCGCGCACGAAACCGCGCTGCGGGCGGAGGGGCGCCTGACCTCCGTCGAGGGGGCGGGCGGGTTCCCTGTGCCGTTGCGCGCCGACCCGGCGTCGGGGGCCGGGTCATGAGCGAGCTCGTCCCCGTCGCGCCCGTCCCCCCATCCGACCACGGTGCCTTCGGGGTGCACGGCAGCGGTGACACGTCGGGCTTCGGCGGGCTGGTGCGCACCGGCGGCCCGCTGCTCGCCACGGAACGGCCCCTGCCCGACGCCTTCGAGCAGCTGTATTCGACCGTGGAACGGGTCTTCCCCCAGCTCGGTGAGGCGGTCGAGCGGGTCGTCGTCGACCGCGGCGAGCTGACGATCCACGTGAAGCGGCAGTTCATCCGACAGGTGTGTCAGGTCTTGCGCGACGACCCGGGGCTGCGGTTCGAGATGTGCTCGTCGGTCGGTGGCGTCGACTACCTCGCCGATCCGACGGGACGCCGCCTGCACTGCGTCTACCACCTGCAGTCGATGACCCACCGCCGCCGGGTCCGGCTGGAAGTTTCTGTGCCCGTTGAAGATCCGCACATTCCCAGCGTCGTTTCCGTCTACCCCACGGCGGACTATCAGGAGCGCGAGACGTGGGACATGTTCGGGATCATCTTCGATAACCATCCGGCGTTGACCCGCATCCTGATGCCTGATGACTGGGAGGGTCACCCGCAGCGCAAGGACTATCCACTGGGCGGGGTTCCGGTCGAGTACAAGGGCGCCCAGATCCCGCCCCCGGAGGAACGCCGGAGGTACGGGTGAGCGACAACGCCTACGGCGGTCTCGGGCCGGCGGGGTTCACCGACTCGACCGAGGGCCCGATCTACACGGTCACCGGCGGCGACTGGGAGGACGTCCTGGGCGCGCTCGGCGCCGAGGAGCGGATCACCCTGAACATGGGGCCGCAGCACCCGTCCACCCACGGCGTCCTGCGGATGGTGCTCGAGCTCGAGGGCGAGACCGTGAAGCGCGTCCGCCCGGTCGTCGGTTACCTGCACACCGGCATCGAGAAGAACTGCGAGTACCGGACGTGGGTGCAGGGGACGACGTTCGTCACGCGCATGGACTACCTGTCTCCGCTGTTCAACGAGACGGCGTACTGCCTGGCTGTCGAGAAGCTGCTCGGCATCACCGAGCAGGTGCCCGAGCGGGCGACCGTCATCCGCGTAATCATGATGGAGCTCTGCCGCATCTCGTCGCACTGCGTGGCCTTCGCGACGAACGCGCTGGAGGTCGGGGCGCTGTCGATGATGCTCTACGGCTTCCGCGAGCGGGAGCTGGTGCTGGACATCTTCGAGCTGGTGACCGGCCTGCGGATGAACCACGCCTACGTGCGGCCGGGCGGCGTCGCGCAGGATCTGCCTCCCGGCGCCATCGGCGAGATCGTCGAATTCTGCGAGATCATGCCTAAGCGGCTCCAGGAGTACGAAGACCTGCTGCTGGGAAACCCCATTTGGCAGAAGCGCAACCAGGGGGTCGGCTACCTCGACGCCGCCGGCTGCATCGCGCTGGGGGTCACCGGTCCGATGATGCGGGCCACCGGGCTGCCCTGGGACGTCCGCAAGATCGAGCCTTACTGCGGGTACGAGACCTACGACTTCGACATCCCGACCTCGCTGGACTCGGACTGCTGGGGCCGGTTCGGCGTGCGTCTGGACGAGGTCCGCGAGTCGGTGAAGATCATCCAACAGGCAGTGGACCGGCTCGAGCCCGGCCCGGTCATGGTCGCCGACAAGAAGATTGCCTGGCCGTCGCAGTTGGCGCTGGGCGCCGACGGGATGGGCAACAGCCTCGATCACATCCGTACGATCATGGGTACCTCGATGGAGGCCCTCATCCATCACTTCAAGCTCGTGACAGAGGGCTTCAAGGTTCCGCCGGGCCAGGTGTACGTCCCGGTGGAGTCTCCTCGCGGCGAGTTGGGGTATCACGTGATCAGCGCTGGGGGAACGCATCCGTATCGTGTCCACGTCCGCGACCCGTCGTTCATCAACATCGGCTCGATACCAGCGCTCTGTGAGGGTGGCCTGGTAGCCGACGTCATCGCCGCTGTGGCAAGCGTCGACCCGGTGATGGGGGGGTGTGACCGGTGACAGATCGCTGGTAGCTGCCGGCCGCCGGGTCCGAGGGGGGCGGGGGAAACGACCGGCGAGGGCAGGCCCACACTGTGGCGCGGCGGGCGGGGGCTCGGCCAGCAAGCGTGACGCGGCGGGGCCGACGGACACCCACCCGACTCCAGGCGAGGGAAAGAGTGCCGATCTCGGAGCAGACGCGAGCCGACGCTCGCACGATCGTCTCACGGTACCCGGAGGGCCACTCCCGTTCCGCGTTGCTGCCGCTGCTGCATCTCGTCCAGTCCGAGCAGGGCTACGTCTCGCCCGAGGGTGTCTCCTTCTGCGCGGAGGAGCTTGGGCTCAGCCTGGCCGAGGTCGGCGCCGTACTCACCTTCTACACGATGTTCAAGCGCAAGCCCACGGGCGAATACCTGCTGAGCGTGTGCACCAACCTGTCCTGCTCGCTGCTCGGCAGTGATGAGATCTTCGCGCGGCTGAGCCGCCATCTGAACGTCGAGATCGACGAGACGACCGCGGACGGGCGGTTCACCCTCGAGCGCGCGGAGTGCCTGGCGGCCTGCGACTACGCCCCGGTCGTGACCGTCAACTACGAGTTCTTCGACAAGGCGACGCCCGATTCGGCGATCGACCTCGTGCGGGCCCTGGAGCGCGGGGAACGGCCCGAGCCGGTCCGCGGCGCCACGGTCTGCACCTTCCGGGAGGTGTCCCGCCAGCTCGCCGGTTTCATCGAGCCCGAGTTCGAGCGAGCGGTGGCGCAAGGCGCGGCCCATCCCGAGCCGGGGGAACCCGTCGACAGTCGGGGCACCGAACCGATCGGCCGGGTGCGGGCCGGCTACGGCGTGCCTGGCGGGGAACCCGAGCGCGTCCTGACCGACGCGAAGGCGGCCGAGACCTACGGGCTGCCGCCGCGATTGGATGCCGGCGGAACCGAGACGAGCGGCCCGGACACCGTCGGCACCGCCGGCACCGGAGCCCCCGCGACGGGCACCGGCACCGCCGACACCGGGACGAGCGAGACGGCCGTACCCAAGGAGCGCCGCCGGCGGCGCTCCCGCGGCGAGTCGGGCGCCGGCCGCACTGGCGGCACTGGCGGCACTGGCGGCACTGGCGGCACTGGCGGCACTGGCGGCACTGGCGGCAAGGAGTAACCGGGCATGGCGCGAATCTCGGTGATGACCCGGCGATGGAGCGAGCCGCGCTCCTGGACGCTGGAGACCTACCGCCGGCTCGACGGCTACCGGGCGCTGCCGCTGGCCCTCGGCATGGACCCGGACAGCATCATTCAGATGATCAAGGACTCGGGGCTGCGCGGGCGCGGGGGGGCCGGCTTCCCGACCGGCATGAAGTGGGCGTTCATCCCGCAGGGGGACGGTAGGCCGCACTACCTGGTCGCCAACGCCGACGAAGGCGAGCCGGGCACCTGTAAGGACGCGCCGCTGATGACGGCCGACCCGCACGCGCTGATCGAGGGGATGATCATCGCCTCGTTCGCGGTCCGGTGCCATCACGCCTTCATCTACCTGCGCGGTGAACTGGTGCACGCCGGGCGGCGCCTGCAGTGGGCGATCGACGAGGCCTACGCGGCCGGCTACCTGGGCCGCAACATCCTCGGCAGCCGGTTCGACCTCGACATCACGCTGCACCGCGGCGCGGGGGCCTACATCTGCGGTGAGGAGACGGCGCTGCTCGACTCCCTGGAGGGTCGGCGGGGTCAGCCGCGACTGCGGCCGCCGTTCCCCGCGCTCGCCGGGCTCTACGCCTGCCCGACCGTCGTCAACAACGTCGAGACGATCTCGAGTGTGCCCTATATCGTCCTGCACGGCGTGGAGTGGTACCGCTCGTTCGGTACGGAGAAATCGCCCGGCCCGAAGATCATGAGCGTGAGCGGGCACGTCAACCGCCCGGGCCAGTTCGAGTTCCCGCTGGGCGTGACGTTCCGGGAGGTGCTCGAAGAAGCCGGTGGCGTCCGGCGCGGGCACACCCTCAAGGCGTGGACGCCGGGCGGGTCGTCCACGCCGATGCTCACGGCCGAACACCTCGACGTCCGCCTGGATTTCGAGGGGGTGCTGGCCGCCGGCTCCCAACTCGGCACCACGGCGTTGATGGTCATGGACGACACGGTCTGCATCGTGCGGGCCTGCTTGCGCCTCACCGAGTTCTACGCGCACGAATCCTGCGGTAAATGCACCCCGTGCCGGGAGGGCAATCACTGGATGGTGCAGATCCTGGGCCGGCTGGAGGCGGGGGTCGGCAGTGAGGACGACCTCGACACGCTCCTCGACGCCTGCGACAACATCCTCGGCCGGTCGTTCTGCGCCCTGGGCGACGGCGCGACCAGCCCGATCGTCTCCGGCATCCGGCACTTCCGGGACGAGTTCGTCGCCCACTACAAGGAGGGCGGCTGCCCCTTCGAGGGCTCTCCCCTGCTGTCCCCCGCTCTGATCGGGGCACACCAATGACGTCCGGGGCGGGCCGGCCAGGCCGGTGCGAGAGGGCGGCGCCGGCCAGCCCCGCGTGGCAAGGGAAGGGCGTTGATCGGCGATGACTGCATCCGCTGGCATTCCGGCCAAGCCCGAGCTGGTCCCACTGACCATCGACGGCCTGGAGATCAGCGTCCCCAAGGGCACGCTGATCATCCGAGCGGCGGAGGTGCTCGGCATCGAGATCCCCCGGTTCTGTGATCACCCGCTGCTCGACCCGGTCGGCGCCTGCCGCCAGTGCCTCGTCGAGGTCGAGGGTCAGAACAAGCCCATCGCGTCCTGCACGACGCCGGTCGTCCCGGACATGGTGGTGATGACCCAGCTCACGTCCAAGGTGGCGGCCAAGGCCCAGGAAGGAACGATGGAGTTCCTCCTGATCAACCACCCGCTGGACTGTCCCGTCTGTGACAAGGGCGGGGAGTGCCCGCTGCAGAACCAGGCCATGTCCAGCGGTCGCGGCGACTCGCGCTTCAAGGACGTCAAGGTCACCTTCCCGAAGCCCATCCCGCTGTCCAGCCAGGTGTTGCTCGACCGGGAGCGCTGCGTGCGCTGTGCGCGCTGCACCCGCTTCTCGGAGCAGATCGCCGGGGACCCGTTCATCGAGTTGTTCGAGCGCGGTGCCCTGGAGCAGGTCGCGATCTACCAGGGCGCCCCGTTCGAGTCCTACTTCTCCGGCAACACGGTTCAGATCTGCCCGGTCGGGGCCCTGACCGGCACCGCCTACCGGTTCCGGGCCCGTCCCTTCGACCTGGTCAGCACGCCCACCGCCTGTGAGCATTGCGCCTCGGGATGCGCCATGCGTACCGACTGGCGGCGCCGGCAGGTGCTGCGCCGACTCGC
>JADGOW010000224.1 GCA_017882765.1 Frankiaceae bacterium | reverse complement strand
GTACGGATCTGCTCGAACAGTCCGTCGGGGCCCTCGGTCACCTCGATGTGCCGCGACCACGCGGCCAGCAGGGCCTGCATGTGTGGCGCCAGCGCCGCGCCCCATTCCTCCGGCCGTCCGATCAGGGGCGCTGCGGCCGCGATCTCGAGGGCGACCATCGCCCGACGCAGGCCGGTGCGCTGGGCATGGACCTCGACGATCAGCGGGTGGGACGGGTCGTGGTGCGCCATCTGCGCCGACACGGGGCTACCTCCTCGCTTGGGGCGCGCGTCCGGACAGCACAGCGCTGCCGGACCACCCAGAGTCCCGTACCGAAGGTGGCGCGGGCAAGGGCCGGACGTCCCCGACGCGGTCGGCACGTGTCGCGCGTAACAGGGGGTCGTCGACCGGGGGAGACCTACACTCGGTCAGGAGCGGGAGGAGGGCCGCGGGTGGGTCTGCTTGAGGGCGTTCACAGCCCTGAGGACGTCCGTCGTCTGGACCCCACACAGCTGCCGGCGCTGGCTGACGAGATCCGAAGTCTTCTCGTGCATGCCGTCGCCCGCACCGGGGGGCACCTGGGTCCCAACCTCGGCGCAGTAGAGCTGACCATCGCTCTGCACCGGGTGTTCGAGAGCCCGCAGGATGCGCTGATCTGGGACACGGGTCACCAAGCGTACGTGCACAAGATGCTGACCGGCAGGACGCGGGATTTCGCCACGCTGCGCCAGCGCGGGGGCCTGTCCGGGTACCCGAGCAGGGCCGAGTCCGAACACGACCTGGTCGAGAACAGTCACGCCTCGACCGCCCTGTCCTACGCCGACGGGCTGGCGAAGGCGCGGGCCCTGTGCGGGGAGGGCCATCGCAGCGTCGTGGCCGTCGTCGGCGACGGTGCCCTGACGGGCGGGATGTGCTGGGAAGCGCTCAACAACATCGCGGCGAGCAAGCGGCCGGTTGTCATCGTCGTGAACGACAACGGGCGTTCTTACGCGTTGACGACAGGCGGCCTCGCCGACCACCTCGCCGCCCTGCGGCTGCGTCCCGAGTACGAGCAGGCGCTGGATCTGGTCCGCTCAGTGCTTGGTCGGACACCACTGGTCGGGCCCGCGCTGTATGAGACCCTGCACGCGATCAAGCGTGGGCTCAAGGACGTGGTTCAGCCACAGGTGCTCTTCGAAGACCTGGGCCTGAAATACGTCGGCCCGGTCGACGGCCACGATGTCGAGGCTGTCGAGTTCGCGCTTCGGCGCGCGCGCGACTATGGCGGCCCCGTGCTGGTGCACTGCGTGACGCGCAAGGGCAACGGATACCGGCCGGCGGAGGACGACGAGGCTGACTGCCTGCACGGCGTGGGCATCATCGATCCGGCTTCGGGCAGACCGCTCGCTTCGGGGGGGCCGCGGTCCTGGACGACCGTGTTCTCCGAGGAGATGGTCCGGGCCGGTGCCGAGCATCCGGACGTGGTGGCGATCACTGCGGCGATGCTCCAGCCGGTCGGCCTGCAGTCGTTCGCAGCGCGGTGGCCGGATCGCGTCTTCGACGTCGGCATCGCGGAACAGCATGCGGTGACGTCGGCGGCTGGCCTCGCGATGGGCGGCCTGCGGCCGGTGGTCTGCGTCTACGCCACGTTCCTGAACCGTGCGTTCGACCAGGTGCTCTTCGACGTCGCCATGCACCGGTTGCCCGTGACGTTCGTGCTCGACCGGGCGGGCGTGACCGGTGAGGACGGCCCGTCCCACCACGGGATGTGGGATCTGAGCTGGATGCAGCTCGTGCCAGGGCTTGCCGTCGCCGCCCCTCGGGACGAGCCGACGCTGCGGGCTGAGTTCGCCGAGTCGCTCGATCGCAACGACGGACCGTCCGTGCTCCGGTTCCCGAAGGGTGCTGTCGGGCCCGATCTGCCGGCCCTGCGGCGTGTGGCCGGGGTCGACGTGTTGTGGGAGGGGCAACCGGGTCGTGTCGACGTGTTGCTCATCTCGGTGGGCAGCATGGCGGGGATCTGCCTTGACGTGGCGGGCAGGGTCGCCCACCAGGGCATCTCGGTGCGCGTCGTCGATCCCCGCTGGGTCAAGCCGGTCAATCCCGTCCTGGTGGACCTGGCCCGCCTGAGCCGGCTGGTCATCACTGTCGAGGACGGCGGTCGGGCCGGCGGCGTCGGCGCGGCCGTCGCGCAGGCCCTCCGGGATGCCGGCGTCGACGTCCCTCTGCGGAACTTCGGGCTCCCGCAGGAGTTCCTCGGGCACGGCAAGCGCGACGAGATCCTGGCCGCGGCCGGCCTGACTTCTCAGGACCTGGCGCGGCGCATCGTCGAGGCCGCAGCGTGGCAGACCGGCCGTGGCTTGGCCGCGAGCGGGGTGACGCAGGCACCCATCGTCGCGGTGCCTCCGGGACGGTCCGAGCTGGACGAGGCAGCCCCGGACGATCCAGCCGCCTGACATCCCGGCTGAACCACGCCTTCTCGTGGCCGTGCCCGGCGCCTCTTCGGACAGGTCAGCCGCGCAGGACGATCTGGAGCGGTTCCGGCGGGCCAACGTCCCGCAGAGCTATCTCGGCTGGCTGACCGGCGCGTGCCAGGACAACCTCGTCTTCGGTAACCAGCAGGGCGGCGGGCAGACCCCGCATTTCGGGCTCGGTAGCGGCGTAGGCCAGGGGGATATACGCCGGGTCGATCAAGGACAGCCGGGTCCACGCGCGAGTACGCATCGGCACCGCTACCAGGGCCAGCCCGTCGCCCTCGCATCCGGCGAGTTGCGCGCGGAGCGCCCGCCCGGCGAGCAGGGTCAGCACGTCGGCTTCGCCGTAGGGCGTCAGGGGTGAGCGGGGGTCACGCCGGCGTCGCTGCGCTGCCAGGTCGCTGAGCCGGCTCAGCCGCTCGGCAGCCGGCGGGAGCCACCCTTGGGTGTCGAGGCCTGCTGCCCGAACGGCCGACGGTGCGACGATGACGACGTCGCCGGCCCGTGCCGGGTCGAGCCCGGTTACCCCGAAACCGAGCTCGATCGTCCCGCCGAGCACGCGCCCCAGGGCCCAGCCCCGACCCGGATGCAGGACGTGCCCTTGGGGAAGGCCGACGAGTCGGGCGGCATCCCGCAGCATCTCTTGGGGGAGCTCGGCCAGCCACCACACCAGGTGCAGCCACCGGGTCAGCCGCTGCCGCGCCCCGGGGGAGTCAGGATCATGCCCGTGTGTTGCCTCGTCGATATGCGCCCAGGTCAGCGGCACGGGCGGGTGGCGCCGGCTGTGTGCCGCCGGCACGCCGCGAAGCACGAGGCCCTCAGCGTGAGCCCGCTGGGGGAAGATGTCGACATCGTCGAGCACTGCCGCGGAGAGCACGCAGCGCCGCAAGGCAAGACGATGAAGGAGCGGGCTGCGCCCCGGCGCGGATGCGGGGATGGCCGTCGACACGGGGGACGACCCCACGGGCGTGCCAGACCCGACGCGACCACTCGTGGGGGTCGCCGCCGAGTCGGCCGGATACTCCACAGAATCACATTAGTCCGTTAGGCCTCTCGCATCCGCCGAGTGGAGTACTTACGCTGTCGGTCACTGGGTGAGCGCGCGCGGGCGCACCGCGGTGCGGGCCCTGCTACTCCACTGTGGCGGTGAGTCGGGTTGTCGCGCGGCTGTGAAGCGGGTCACTCATCCCGCTCACGTCCGGGCACGAATGTGCCGAGACAGTGCGTAACAGCTCTGCTCTAGGGAGGGATCGGCATGAGCGGCGGCGCGGTGGCGGCGGTGGTGCTCGGGGTAGCCCTCGGGGTCGGGATCTCGAGCCTGCTGGCGCTGGACGTCAGGCGGCGTCGCGCCGACCGGGCCGCCGAGCACGACGCGAGTTTGCCGACGGGTTTGACCGGGGCGCCTGCGCAGGCCGTGCCGTACGTCCAGGAGGACGCAGTCGCCGCGGAGTTCGAGCGCGGTTATCACGCGTTGCTGGCGTACCTGCGACATGAGGCTCGTCCTGATGGCTCGTCCCAGTCTGCCGACTGAGCTGACGGTCGCCGCCCCTCCCCTCCCCCCCGCGGTCGCGCGGCTCGCTGCCGATCGAACGAGCCCTGCCGCACACACCGACACACGCTCGGTCCGGTTTGTCGGGTTCCCGGCACACACCGACACACGCTCGGTCCCATTCGCGATGAATGCCCGACTCGAAAACTAGGACATTTCGCCTTCGTGGTGCACATGTGTGTCGGGGACGGTGCGTAAGGGAGGCGGCGGGGCGGTCGCGGCCGGGCGGCGGGACGGTGCGTAAGGGGGGGCGGCGGGGCGGTCGCGGC
>JADGOW010000071.1 GCA_017882765.1 Frankiaceae bacterium | reverse complement strand
CTGCGTCCGGCGTGTCCTCCCCTAGTGATCTTGTTTTCCGGGTGACTGTTAGGCTGCGCCGCACACCCAAATCCAGCAACCGGCAAGAGGTGGTTTCGTGCCCTCCATCGACCAGGTCGGCGCTCGCGAGATCCTCGACTCGCGCGGCAATCCCACCGTAGAAGTCGAAGTCAGCCTCGAGGACGGGACGTTTGCGCGCGCGGCTGTACCTAGTGGTGCTTCGACGGGCGAATTCGAAGCTGTGGAACTGCGCGACGGTGGCGCCCGCTACGGCGGCAAGGGCGTGGAGAACGCGGTCAGCAACGTCGTCGACCGCATCGGGCCCGAAGTCATCGGCATGGAGGTCACCGAGCAGCGCCTGCTCGACCAGCGGCTGATCGAACTGGACGGCACCCCCGACAAGTCCGCCCTCGGCGCCAACGCCATCCTGGGGGTTTCGCTGGCCGTGGCGCGGGCCGCAGCCGAATTCAGCGAGCTGCCGCTGTTCCGCTACCTCGGCGGGCCCAACGCGCACGTGCTGCCCGTCCCGACGATGAACATCCTCAACGGTGGGGCCCACGCCGACAGCAACGTCGACATCCAGGAATTCATGATCGCGCCGTTGGGCGCCAGCTCGTTCGCCGAGTCCCTGCGCTGGGGCGCGGAGACCTACCACGCGCTCAAGAGCGTGCTGAAGTCGCGGGGGCTCGCGACCGGCCTGGGCGACGAGGGCGGGTTCGCGCCCAGCCTCCCGCACAACCGCGAGGCCCTCGACCTCATCCTCGTGGCCATCGAGAGCGCCGGGCTGACCCCCGGCGAAGATGTGGCGCTCGCGCTCGACGTCGCCTCCTCCGAGTTCTACTCCGAGGGTGCCTACCTGTTCGAGGGCAGCGCCCGCAGCGCGGAATGGATGACCGAGTACTACGCCGACCTGATCGGCCACTACCCGATCGTCTCGATCGAGGACCCCATGGACCAGGACGACTGGGAGGGCTGGCGCACCATCACCGCGCTGCTGGGCGCCCGCGTCCAGATCTTGGGCGACGACGTGTTCGTGACCAACCCCGTGCGGCTGGGCCGGGGGATCCAGGAGCAGAGCGCGAACGCGCTGCTCGTCAAGGTCAACCAGATCGGGTCCCTGACGGAGACCCTCGACGCCGTTGAGCTCGCCCACCGCAATGGCTTCCGGTGCATGATCAGCCACCGGTCCGGCGAGACCGAGGACACGACCATCGCCGACCTCGCCGTCGCCACGAACTGTGGTCAGATCAAAAGCGGCGCGCCTGCGCGGTCGGAGCGGGTGGCGAAGTACAACCAGCTCATGCGCATCGAGGAAGAGCTCGACGACGCCGCCCGCTACGCGGGACGCACCGCGTTCCCGCGTTCCGTGAAGAGCTAGGGCCAGCAAGGGGGTCGGGGTTGCGCAGCTCGTATCCGGGGACGTCCGGTCCCACCGGAGCGCCGGGGCGCGGGCTGCGCACGCGACGTGCCGACCGGGTGGATTCCGCCGAGCGGCGGGACGGCGGCCAGCGGCGGGACGGCGCTCAGCGGCGGGACGTTGGCCAGCGACGCACGCACACGCTGCGTCCGGCCGCCGCCGACCAGCGGGGCAGATCGACGGTGCCCCGCCCGGCACGGGGGCCACGCGCCCGCCGGCGTGTGGTGCCGCTCACGGGCCGGGCCGCCATCCTGGGGCTGGTGGTCTGCGCACTCGCACTCACGTTCGCCTACCCGCTGCGCTCCAACCTCGCCCAGCGGGGCGAGATCGCCACACTTAGGACGGCGCTGGGTACCCAGCAGGACCGGATGGACGGCTTGCAGCGCACGATTCGCAACAACGCCGACCCGGCCTACATCGAATCCGAGGCGCGCCGGCGGCTGCAGTATCAGTACCCGGGTGACGTCGTCTACCGCTTCCCGGCGCCGCCGGAGCAGCCGGCGCAGCGCCGAGAAGGCCGGGCCCTCGTCAGCACCGTCGACAACTCCTCGTGGTACGTGCGGTTCTGGGACAGCAACATCCGAGCCGGCCACAAGGGGGCGGGAGGCGTCCTGCAGCCCCAGCCGCCGCAGCCCGGCACTGGTGGCACGGCACCGGACGGCCCCACCCAGCCGGGCCGTGACTCGGAGCTCCCCGGTGGGACGGGGTGAGCGAGACCGACCATCCAGGTGGCGCTGCCGGGGGCGAGGCGGTACGCGCGGTCGTGGCCGCCCAGCTCGGCCGCCCGCCCCGGGCGATGCGCCGGGTGGCGCACCTGTGCTCCTGCGGGCTTCCTGACGTGGTGGAAACGGCGCCCCGGTTGCCCGACGGAACGCCCTTCCCGACGCTGTACTACCTGACGTGCCCGCGCGCGGCGGCCGCCGTGGGCCGGCTCGAGTCGGGCGGTCTCATGCGGCAGATGAACGAACGGCTCGCCGCGAACCCTGACCTCGCGGCGCGCTACGCGGCGGCGCACGATGACTACCTGCGCCGCCGCGACAGCACGGAGCACCTGCCCGGCGACCCCGGGGTCGGCGGGATGCCAGGTCGGGTCAAATGCCTGCATGCGCTCGTGGCGCACAGCCTGGCCGCGGGGCCCGCAGTGAACCCGCTGGGTGACGAGGCGCTGTCACTGCTTCCGGACTGGGGGGCGGGCGGCCCGTGCGTGGAGGTGCCGCGCCCGGGTGGGCCGCCATGAATACGGCGCCTTCCCGGGTCGCGGCGGTCGACTGCGGGACGAACTCGCTGCGCCTGCTCATCGCCGAAGCGTCCGCGGCCGGCCCTATCGATCTACTCCGGCGCAGCGAGATCGTCCGGTTGGGAGCAGGTGTCGACGCCACCCGCCGCATCGCGCCGGATGCCCTGGCCCGCACACTCGCGGTGCTCGGCAGCTACGCCGTCGACATTCGCGGCCACGGGGCGCAGCGGGTCCGCATGGTTGCCACCAGCGCCACCCGGGACGCGGCGAACCGCGCCGAGTTCGCGACCGGCGCGCATTCGGTGCTGGGCGTGTGGCCAGAGGTGATCACAGGTGCGGAGGAGGCCGCCCTCAGTTTCGCCGGCGCGACGCGCGAGCTCGATCTTGGCGTCTATCCCCGGCCATACCTGGTCGTCGACATCGGTGGTGGCTCGACGGAGTTCGTCCTGGGTGGCCCGGGCGAGCGGGTCACCTCGGTGTCGGTGGACATCGGCTGCGTCCGGCTGACGGAGCGCCACCTCAACCACGACCCGCCGACCGCCGACGAGCTGACCTCGATGGCGGCCGACATTGACGTAGCGCTGGATCGGGTAGAGCTCCAGTTCCCCCTGAGCGCCGCGCAGACCCTCGTCGGTGTCGCCGGGACGGTGACGACCGTCGCTGGCATCGCGCTGGGACTGCCGTCCTACCAGGCAGAGCGCATCCATCTCGCCCGCATCGACGCCGCCGCGATCACCAGCGTGGGTCGCCGGCTCGCCACGATGCCGGCTGCCGAGCGAGCCGCGTTGCCGGTCATGCACCCCGGCCGGGTCGATGTGATCGTCGCTGGCGCGCTGCTTCTGAGCCGTGTCGTCGAGCGGGCCGGCGTGTCGAGCGTGGTCGCCAGCGAGCACGACATCCTGGACGGCATCGCGGCAGCGCTGCTGGAACCAGGCACGTGAGCCCGGCCGCCGCGTCCTCGCCGGCAGACGTCCGCCGGCTCGCCGCGAGCGCCGGCACCACCGATGAGCTGGACGCGCTGGTCGCCCAGTGCCGCGCGTGCCCCCGGCTCGTGGACTGGCGCGAGGCCGTCGCCAGCCGACGCGCTCTGCCCCGAGCCGCCTACGCGGGCCAGACGTACTGGGGGCGGCCCGTCCCGTCGTGGGGGCCCGGCGATGCCCGGATCGCCGTCGTCGGTCTGGCACCCGCCGCCCACGGCGGTAACCGGACCGGTCGCATCTTTACCGGCGACCGCAGCGGTGACTGGCTTTTCCTCGCCCTGCACGAGGCGGGCCTCGCGGCGCTGCCCACGTCCCGCGGCATCGACGACGGGCAGGCGCTGCGGAGCACCCGCATCGTGGCGGCGGTGCATTGCGCGCCCCCGGCGAACCGGCCGACGCCGCAGGAACGCGACACGTGCGGTGGCTGGCTGGGGCGCGACTTCGCCCTACTCCAGCCGACCCTGCGGGTGGTCGTGGCCCTGGGCGGCTTCGGCTGGGCGGCCATGTGGCCGGCTCTGGCCGCGGCCGGCCACCCGGCACCGCGACCGCGCCCGCCCTTCCAGCACGGCGTCGAGGTAACGCTCGACACGGGGCTGCACCTGCTGGGCTGCTATCACCCCAGCCAGCAGAACACATTCACGGGACGGCTGACCCCGGCGATGCTCGCCACGGTCATGCGTCGCGCCGCCGCACTGGCGGCCGGGCCCTGGCCGGCCTGACCCGGGAGGTCGCCAGAGTGCTCCGCTGCGCGGATTCGCCGCCAGTGGGCCGGAGGGCCTTTCGCTTGGGACCACGGGGGCTGTCAGCCGCAGCGGGGTCACGCGGGCCGGAGACGGAACATGCGCGGCTGGCGTCCCCCGCACCGCTCCAGGTAGTCGGCATAGCCCGGGTACATGGCCACGAACCGGGGCCAGAGCCGGTCCCAGGTTTCCCGGTCGACGAGCTCCGCGCACACGCCGACGCGCTCGCGGCCCACCTGCACTGTTGCTTTTGGATGCGCCAGTAGGTTCGCCGTCCAGCCCGGATGGGTCAACTGGCCGAAGTTCGTCCCGGCAACGACGAAGTCGTCACCGTCGCGCAGGTACAGCAGCGGGGACGTGCGCGTCTGCCCGGACCGCGCGCCGGTCGTCCGGAGCAACAGCCCGGGCAGCCCGTACACCCTGGACAGCTGCCCCCTGGTGACGCGCGCGAGGTAGGGGTCGAGGCGGGGCCCGACGTAGCGGTAGACGTAGGAGAATCCCCGGGTCCGGCCCACTTGGCCCAGGAACCGGGTGAGGAGATTGGGACGAACCGCCGCCTCGTAGTCCGCGATCCGCCTCAGCCGCTCCGCGGTGTCGCCGTCCATGCACTCCCCCTGGTCGTGTACGCGGCTCGGGCTCGCGGCTCGGGCTCGGGCTCCGGCTCCGGCTCCGGCTCCGGAGGGTACCGGCGAGCGCCCGGGCTGATGCGCCGGGCCGACGTTTGGGCAAGATCGCTGTCTGCGGTGCCGCGACCGCACCGCAAGCCGCGATCAGTGATCGCAAGGTCGCAGTCTGCGGTGCGACACGCCGACGCCTGCCCCGGCAAACCGGGACAAGTCAGGCTCGTGTGCACCGCAACTCGCAATCTTCGGCTTGGTGATCGCGGATTGCGGTAACGATCACGCTGGAGGACGGCGTGCCCGGCGGCGTGCCCGCCTCACCTGGATGGGCCGACTCAGCGGCGCGGCGGGTCGGACCCGAGCGGGACCGCCACCTCGTACACGCCGTCGTGGAGCCGTAACGGCGCCCCGGGGACGTGGCGTTGCAGCAGTCGCAGCATCGGACGGTTTTCGGCGAGAAGGGCGCCGATGAGCGTTGTCACGCCGCGCGACCGGGCGAGGGTCAGCACCTCGTCCATGAGGCGGCCGCCGAGGCCGACCCCCTGCCAGTCGTCCTGCACCACCAGCGCGAACTCCGCGCGCGAGGGATCGTCACGATCGCATTCGTACCGCACGACCCCCACGATCTCGTCGTCCACCACCGCGACGATTGCGTCGTACTCCTGGTGATCGGCCGCCACGAGCCGATGGACCGACGTCGCCGGAAAGCTCCGGACCGGTCCGTGGAACCGGCGGTACACCGTCCTCGGGGACAGCCGGGGCCACATGTGCGCCAGTCGTTCCTCGTCCGCCGGCTCCACGAGCCTGGTTGTCACCCGCTCCAAGCCGACCATGACGCCCCCTCCGTCGCCGGGCGCGAAGCCTCCGGACGCCTGGCCTGAGGCGAGGATGCTCGCCGACGTGGCCCGGCGGCAAGCCGGGCCATAGCCAGCCGCCTGAGCCAGCCGCCTGAGCCAGCCGCCCGAGCCAGCCGCCTGCGCGAACAGTCCCAGCGATCTCGGGACCTTTGGACGGGGAAGGTCCCGGGCCGACCGGGCCACTCGTCGGCGTCAACCGGGTCGCACGCCTCCTATCCGCGACGCCGCGGCAGGTCAAGAGTGCAGCTGTGGAACCCACCAGGACGCGGCCGTCGAGGGCGGACGAGGCGCGACAGCCGGAGATCTCCGGCGTCGCGACCCCTGCCCTCGATGCGACCCCCTGGGAGCTGAACCGGTCCACCGCTGGCATACCCGCACACCGCATTTGAGGCCAGGGAGATCGTCATGGTTGTGCGCGTTCCCTATGAGCTCGACGAGCCGGCACCCCGTTGGTACGACGGCAAGGCGGCCTACCTGCTTCCGCTGCTGCTGTTGCTCTTCATCATCTTCCTCTGAGGGCGACCCGGCGGCGCGGGAGCCGCCGGTTGGACGATGAGGCCCGGGGTACGGTCCAACGCATGACCCAACCGCGTCCGCGCATCCTCATCGTCGGTGGCGGATACGTCGGCCTCTACACCGCCCTCCGGCTGCAGCGCAAGCTGCGCGACGGTGAAGCGACGGTCACGGTGGTCGAGCCGAACTCGTACATGACCTACGAGCCGTTCCTGCCCGAGTGCGCGGCGGGCAGCCTGGAACCCCGCCACGTCGTGGTGCCGCTGCGCCGCGTCCTCAAGAAATGCCGCATCGTCAGCGGGTGGGTCCGCCGGCTCTCGCACGAGCGCCGCCTCGCGCACGTGGAGCCGATTGAAGGCCCGGGGTTCGACATTCCCTACGACATCCTCGTGATGTGCCCGGGGTCGATCTCGCGGACGATGCCCATACCGGGCCTGGTCGACATCGGCGTGGGCGTCAAGAGCGTGGGCGAGGCCACCTACCTGCGCAACAAGGTGATCTCGCAGATGGACGCGGCGGCCTCCACCGACGATGAAGAACTCCGGCGCCGGGCCCTCACGTTCCTGTTCGTGGGCGCGGGCTACGCGGGCATCGAGACGTTCGCCGAGCTGGCGGACATGGCTTTCGACTCGTGCAAGTGGTACCCGTCGATCGAGCCGTCGGACATGCGCTGGGTGATGGTCGAGGCGTCCGACCACATCCTCCCCGAGGTCTCCCCCTCGCTGTCGCTCTACACCATGGAGCAGCTGCGCCACCGCGGGATGGAGATCCACCTCAACACCCGCCTCCGCTCGATCATCGGCGGCCACGCGGTGCTCGACAACGGGATCGAGTTCGACACCGACACCGTCGCCTGGACCGCCGGCGTGCGCGCCCATCCACTGATCGAGAACGGCACCGACCTGCCCGTCGACGACCATCACCGGCTCAAGGCCACCGCCTTCCTCCAGGTGGACGGGGTCGAGGACGCGTGGACGGCTGGTGACGGCGCGGCGGTGCCAGACCTCGCACGGGGGCCGGGCGCGTTCTGCGGGCCGACGGCGCAGCATGCGGTGCGCCAGGCCCGCCGGCTGGGGTCCAACGTCATCGCAGAACTTCGCGGCCGCCCGCTCACGCCCTACGAGCACGCCAACGCCGGCTCGGTCGCCTCGCTCGGCCTCTACAAGGGGGTGGCCGAGATCTACGGCGTCAAGGTGCGCGGCTTCCCGGCCTGGTTCATGCACCGCACCTACCACGTGAGCCGGGTACCGACGCTGAACCGCAAGAGCCGCGTCGTGGCCGACTGGACCCTCGCCCTGTTCTTCCCCCGCGACATCGCGGCGCTGGGGGCCCTGTCGACACCGCGGTCGGCGTTCGTCGAGGCCGCCGGAGACTGGCCGCGTTCCGAGGACGCCGTGTGGGACGAGCCCGAGCCCCAAGACTCGGCGATCCGCCGAACCCCCGAGCGGGCGGGCTGAGCATGGGTGAGCTCGCCGTGGCCGTCCTGGGCCCGGACCGGCCGGGGGTAATCGCCGCGCTGACGGAGGTGCTGCTGGCCGAGGCGGGGAACCTGACGGATGCGTCCATGACCATCCTGCGCGGGCAGTTCGCGATGACCCTCGTCGTGGACGTGCCCGTCGACGTCGACCGGGTCGAAGCCGACCTGGCCCCCGTCGCCGACCGCCTCGGCCTGCTGGTGTCGGTGCGCGAGGTCGCGCCGGCCGTGGAGCAGCCGGAACGCCCGCAGCCCTACCTCGTGCGCGTCCACGGCGCCGACCGGCCGGGCATCGTGCACCGCGTGGCGGCACTTCTCGCCGCGCGCGACGTCAACATCACCGACCTGACCACCCGGCTCAGCGGCGGCCTGTACATCCTCATCGCCGAGGTCGAGATCCCCGACGCCCTCGACGCCGACGAGCTGTCCGCGGCGCTGACGGCGTTGGCGGGCGATCTCGGCGTCCACGCCACCCTCGAGCCCAGCTCCGCCGATCTGCTGTGACCCACCGCCCGGGGCGCGTGCTGCCGGTCGTGACAGCGCCGGCAGCGGTGCTGTCATCCCCTGCCGCGGCCGTGGACCCTCGAAACCCCGACATCGCCCAGCTCGCCGCGGATCTGGTGGCGACGATGCGGGTCAGCCCGGGATGTGTCGGCCTGGCGGCACCGCAGGTGGGTGCCGGCGTGCAGGTGTTCGTCCTGGACATCACCGGTCATCGCAAGGCCCGCTCGTGCCACGGGCTGGTCGTCATGGCCAACCCGCGCATCCTCGACGAGGGGCCGGCGAAGCCCGGCCGGGAAGGATGCATGTCCGTCCCGGACCTGACCGGTGACGTCGCCCGGGCCACGACGATCACAGTCGCCGGCACGGTGCCGGGCACCGGCGAGCAGCGCACTGTCACAGCCGACGCCTTCGAGGCGCGGGCCCTCCAGCACGAGCTCGACCATCTCGACGGGCTGCTGTTCCTCGACCGGGTCGTCGGTACGCACGCGCTGCACGCCCGCAAGCGCTACCTCTGAGCTCCGACCTGTTCGGGCTGGTACCCCGAGCGTTGCAGCATCGCGAGGACCTGGGCGGCGTGCTCGCTACCCCGGGTCTCCACCTGGACCGTGACCTCGACCTCGTCGAGGTGCAGATGGGCCTCCGTCCGCAGGTGTTCGACGTCCGCGACGTTGGCGCCTGCGCGGGCGAGCACGTCCAGCAGCGCAACGAGCGACCCGGGCCGGTCCGGGACCAGCACCCGCAGGACGAGGAACCGGCCGGCCGCCACGAGCCCGTGGCGAAGCACGCGCAACAGAAGCAGCGGGTCGATGTTTCCCCCGGAGAGCAGGGCAACTACGGGCGGCTCGAAGTGACCGGGCGCCGCGTCGAGGACTGCCGCGGCAGCCGCCGCTCCGGCCGGCTCGACGAGCAGCTTCGCCCGCTCCAGGCACACCAGCAGCGCCCGGGAGATCGCCTCGTCGCTGACGGTGACGATGTCATCCACGCGGGCCGAGACGTGGGCGAACGTCACCTCGCCGGGGCAGCCGACCGCTATCCCGTCCGCCAGCGTGGCCATCCGGTCGAGTCGCTGGGGTCTGCCCACCTGCAGCGAGGCAGGCCAGGCCGCCGCCCCCGCCGCCTGGACGCCGACGACCCGGGCGGCCGGGCACAGGGCCTTCACGGCGACCGCGACACCCGACACCAGGCCGCCTCCCCCGGTGGGCACGAGGACGGTGCGCATGTCCGGACACTGCACCGTCAGCTCCAGGCCCGTGGTGCCCTGCCCGGCGATGACATCGGGGTGGTCGAACGGATGGACGAGAACGGCGTCGCTGCGCGCCGCGTACTCGCGGGCCGCGTCCAGCGCCTCGTCGAGGGTCGTGCCGCTGAAACGCACCTCGGCGCCGTAGCCGCGCGTCGCCTCCACTTTCGGGATCGGGGTTCCGACGGGCATGAAGACGACCGCCCGCGCGCCCAGCAGCGTTGCGGCCAGCGCCACACCCTGAGCGTGGTTGCCCGCGCTGGCGGCCACGACGCCACGGCCGCGTTCCCGCCTGGCCATCCGCGCGAGGCGCACGTACGCACCCCGAATCTTGAACGAGCCGGTCCGCTGCAGGTTCTCGCACTTGAGCAGGACTGGCCCACCTGCGGCGGAGCCCAGCGCCACGGAGCTGACCAGCGGCGTCAGCCGGACCACGCCGGTCAACGACCGCGAGGCGGCGCGGATGTCGTCCAGGTCGACCAGGCGCACGCCCCGATCATGTCACCCCGCCGCGGCGAGACCGCGTTCGACGAGGTGGGCACCATCGGGCCGATGTAGTAGTAGTCGCCGCCGCCGACCGTCAGCCCGTGAACGTGACGGTAGTGAATCCCTTCCAGGATCACCGCGAGCTTGTAGAACCCGAAGGCGGTAGTCACCATGCACGATCGTCGCCGCCGGTGACTCGGGGACGGCCTTCCCGAGCCGGTCGGTTACCGGGCCGCGAACGAAGCTCTGGCGGAGAGGACAATCTGATCAAGCAGGGCGGGCTAGCCGACAGACTGGCTGAATCCAGAGAAATGGCGGAGCCGCTGGTATTCCTGCGGACACCCGGGTAGGGCTCATGCTGAAGGAGGGTCCGAGACCTTCACGATCACGCGGTAACAAAGAAGGTGAAGTTGTCCCGGCCCACCGATTGTTCGAGCGTCCGCATTACGCGGGCGGAGTTGTCGAACGGGCCTTCCCTGAAGAACGGCTCATCGTGGTAACCGAAGACGATGTCGCTTGGCCCGAACCACTCTCCGAGATGGCCGGCGGCCTTCTCGAATTCAGCGGCCGGCTCGAAGCCGAGGCCGCGCGCGTAATCGACGGCCCACCCGGCGGGGCGCCGTCGAAGAACTGAAGGTCGACCGGTCCTTCGTCGACGGGTTGGACCACGAAACCGAGGACACGGCCATCGTCACCAGCATCGTCAAACTCGCCGGCGCGGTTGACGTGCACGTCGTCGCCGAAGGAGTGGAATCTTGGTCGGCCTGGAGCCGAGGCGCGGTCGACAGCCAGTTCCCGTGGTAACCCCGCCGAGCCGGCGTTGCCTGACACCGGTGAGGTGGGGCTTCGTCGGTGAGGGCGAGCGGAGCCAGGTCGAAGTGGCGTTCGACGTGGGCTGCACCGTGGGGGGTCCGGGCCACCGACCGAGACGAAACGCGCTCGGAGGTAGGCCAGCTGGGTCCTCGCGATTACCGACTAACGTCCGGTTTCCGAGCCACTCACCTACGCCAGGCGCTGGATGGAATCTGACGCCGGACGGGGTAAACCTGCCCTGAGGCCGCTCGCGCGGTCGTGCTCCTCGACCGAATCGGAACGGCAGGCCGCGCGGGCGGTTCTTAAGGCCGCCGACGCTGGCCCGGCCCGGTCCGCGCGTCTGTCGGCTCCCGAGCCGCCCCGATCTTGACGAGAAGCGATTGCTGCCACATCACCCGCAGCTGCGCTGTCAGGGCTGTTGGCGGTGGCGCCCGGACTTTCCGAGTCGCAGGGTGAGAGCGCGGGCGTGGCGCGCCGAACTCGCCCATGCCTACTGACCGTGCGGCACTGACCGCGGATGGCAAGCGTGACTACGGTCGATGACAGAGCTGACGCCAGATCGCGCAGGGATCAGTCGAAAAGGCCCTTCTAGGTAACTGGTCGTAGCAGATCCTCCGGACGCGCCCTTGACTCCACCTGGGCTAAGGCTGCTACGTTCCCCGGTATCGGCACGCTCAGTAGCCGGGTTACTGTCGCCACCCTTAGTTACCGAACGGAGCGAGGCGACTGTCGATGATCCCAAGCGCCAGGGCTGCGGTATTGCGATGCTGCATCGTCACTGGGGCATTGGTCACTTTCGTCCTCATCATGTGGATGGTCAGTGACTCGCGATCAGGCGCGTGGGCGGCAACAGTCGAATCCCGAGTACCGGGCCCGGTTTGCCACGCCAAGTGTGACTACCTCCGCCAGCCTGGACACGCTGACGACGAGAACGCCACCCGGAGCGCCCGCCGGGTGGGCTGCTACCCCGAATCGATCCGCCACCCTCAATCAGGTTGGATCATGCCCGGGTCGACCTGTGGGCGGGATGGACACCCCGCCCACACCCATTTCCTCACCGCCACTGATCTTGCCAAATCCACGCGGCCGGTGCCGCCCGCCACGCCCGCCGTACCTGACACGCCCGCCACGCCCGCCACGCCTGCCGTACCTGCCACGCCTGCCGTACCTGACACGCCTGCCGTACCTGACACGCCTGCCGTGCCTGACACGCCTGCCGCGCCTGCCGTGGTCCAGCCGGTGGTTTCGCCGGCCCCCGTGCCGCCGGCCGCCCGCGCCGACCAGGGGTACGGACGGCTCACGGATTCAGGCGGCCCGAACGAGATGCACAGCCCCTGTCCGTCAAGGTGTGTTCTCGGGCCGTTGCCGACCGCTCTTGAGCACGAAACATGTCAGCCAATTGTGCCGCCAGATCTGACGGGCGATCAACTCACCGGTGTCAAGCGGAGCACTGGCACATTCAGAATCGCCTCAGGCCAAGGTCAGAATCCTCGATGGGCAGGAGCGGAGCCCGAGCCTCTGTCTTTCCCGGGAGGTGCCGAACCGCAACCGTTCTTCCCGACACCTCTGCACGAAAGCCTACCGACATCGCCTCCGGCGCCGCCGTCCGGAGAAACAAGGACCGGCCCGACCGGTAGCACATCTGGGGGCGCTTCCGCGCACTCTATGGCCCTGGCCCTGGTCGCCGAGGATGTTGTCTGCACGGCCCCGGACGCCATCCACCCGTATTTTGCCGCATCCATTGTTCTGCGTGGGTCATTCGCGCCCTCGCCGATGGAGCGGCCCGGGTAACCCAGCCTTGCGCGCTGTCCCAATGGGGCTAGCGCCAGCGTTCTTGCCTTTCGCCTGGTTTCCAGACAATAGGCGGTCGCCGCACCGCGGCAGGCTGAGGCAATCGAGCGACAACCGGCTATAACGTGGCCCCTCGCAACCAATACGGACCCAGCGTCCCGCTTGCCTTTCTGTTCAGGTGTCTAGTCCAATCCTTTTGGGAGCCCTTGATGACGGGCGTCACACCCCACCCCTCGACCCGCCCGCATGTTCACGACGGCGACCTGTCGGGCCTTAGCTCCGCCGAAAAGCCAAGCCCGCAGACCCCGCCTGAGTCCCGTGCGCGCGCCGAGCTCACACCAGACGAAATGGCCGGGGCGGAGGACCTGCTCCGGCGCCGTGACGGCACGTCGTTCTCCGTGTCGGTCAGGCACGTGGACGTGTTCGGCGACGGGCTCGGCACACGCACCGTCGTTGGCCCGCTGGCGAATCAAAGTAGGCGCCCGGATACACACGAGGCGCCGCCGGCCAACCGGGCCGACCGTCGGGTCGCCGAGGTCTGTCATGACATGCGGCAGCCGCTGGCCACGATTCAGTACCTAATACAGGGCACCTTGGACGATAGCCAGAGTTCGCTGATTCGCGGGAATCTGAGCAGGATCAGCGCGCAGGTCGACTACCTGACCGATCTCACGGAGCAGCTGCTCGGCGAATCCGCCGTGGTTCGGGAGCCGGTCGATGTCCGCACCCTGCTCCAAGCCGTCGTCGCGACGGTACTGGGCGAATCGGCCAAGGACTCGGTGCGGGTGAAGCTGGTCACGCCGAAACACATAGTCATCTCGGCCGACAAGGTCGCGCTTCAGCGGGCGATCGTCAACCTGGCTGAGAACGCGATCCGGGCAGCTGGGCCGGCCGGGGAGGTGAGGATCTCGGCTACCGCCCGCCCCGGAATGGCGGCGATCTGCGTGGAGGACAGCGGACCGGGCTTGGGTAGCGCGGTGAGCCCTCGGCCGTCCCTGGGACTGCTCATCACCGAACAGGTGGCCCGCACGCACGGCGGCCGCGTCGAGGTCGCCACCAGCGACCGTCTGGGCGGCGCCGCCTTCCGGCTGCTCCTACCCAAGCCGCAAAACTGAACACCATCCCGACCCAAGCGC
>JADGOW010000070.1 GCA_017882765.1 Frankiaceae bacterium | reverse complement strand
GCCGCAGCGCTCGTAGCGGCGGACCAGCAGGGGGAGCAGGCTACCGCCGGCCTGGCCCGCCTGCGCGAGCAGGAGTCCGGCGCGGGGGCGGCTGTCGACGCGGCGCTGGCGGAGCTGCACGACAGCGACGCGCGCATCGCCGCAGTGGCTGAGCAGCTGGCCGAGCTGAGCGCGGCGGCCCGGACCGCCCATGCCGAGGCCGAGCGTCTCGACTGCGCGCGGGAAGCCGCCGAACGGGCGCGCGACAACGACTCGGCTGCCGCCCGCGACCTCGAGGAGAGGCTCGCGAACGCGCAGGCCGCCCCGCTGGACGAAGACCGCCCGCCCGAGGCGCGAGACCGGCTGCGTGCCGAGGTCGCCGCCGCGCGGGACGCGGAGGTGGAGGCCCGGCTGGCGCTGCGGACGGCGGAGGAGCGGTTGCGCGGCCTGTCCGGACGGGCCGACAGCCTGTTGCGGGTGGCCGGCGCGGAGCGCTCGGCCAGGGCGGCTGCGCAGCGGCGCCGGCAGGTGCGTGCTGTCGCGGCCCGGGACGCGGCGGCCGTTGCCACGGTCGCCGAGGTCGCCCTGCAGCAGCTGGCGTCGTCGCTGGCCGGCGCCCAGGTAGGGCGGACGGCGGCCGAGCAGGCCTGGCAGGAGGCCGAACGCGAGCTTGCCGAAGCCCGGGAGGCGATCCGCGCGCACGCAGCGCAGTTCGAGGCGCTGCGCGATGCCGTCCACCGCGACGATGTCGTGCAGGTGGAGCGCCGCCTGCACGTCAGCTCCCTGGAGCAGGCGGCGGTCGAAGAGTTCGGCTACGAACCGGCCGAACTCGTGGACACGTACGGCCCGGACGCGCCGGTGCCGCCGGCCGAGGAGGGCCGGGAACCTGGGCCGTACGTCCGGGCTGAGCAGCAGGAACGAGCGGAGCGGGCGGAGAAGGCACTGGCCCGCCTCGGCCGGGTCAACCCGCTGGCGCTCGAGGAGTACGCCGCGCTGCAGGAGCGCGCCACCTTCCTCAACACGCAGCTGCGCGACCTGGAGGCGACCCGGCGCGACCTGCTGCACGTGGTCCGGGAGGTGGATGAACGCGTCCGGGATGCCTTCCGCGCCGCCTTCGCCGACACGGCCCGCGAGTTCGAGGAGGTGTTCGCCACCCTCTTCCCCGGCGGGGAGGGCCGCCTCGTCCTCACCGATCCCGGGGACATGCTGCTCACGGGCATCGAGGTGGAGGCCCGGCCGGCGGGCAAGAAGGTGCGCCGGCTGTCCCTGCTGTCCGGGGGCGAGCGCTCGCTGACCGCGCTGGCCCTGCTGCTGGCGATCTTCCGCGCCCGACCGTCCCCTTTCTACATCCTGGACGAGGTGGAGGCCGCTCTTGACGATCGCAACCTCGGGCGCTTGCTGGACGTGCTGGAGGTCCTCCGGGAGCGGTCCCAGCTAGTGATCATCACGCACCAGAAGCGCACCATGGAGATCGCGGATGCGCTCTACGGCGTCTCCATGCGGGGCGACGGGGTCACGACGCTGATCAGCCAGCGGCTCCGGGAGAGCATCCCGGCCTGAGCGGCGCCAGCGGGTCTCCGCCCGCCAGGCTGTCCGCGCCCGCCGGCCGGTGCCCGATGACAGGATTTCCTCATGGAGATCCTGGTGATCGTTCTCGTGGTCGTTGCCGTGGTGTTGCTCGCCGTGGTGGGGCTGGTGGCGCGGACCGGCCGGCGCAGGAAGCTCAGGCCTTCGCCACGTCCCGGGGTGGACTACCGGCCGGGGGTGGGCGACGACGCCGAGGTTCCCCGGGATACTTCCAAGCCCACCGTGGCGACCATCGAACTGCCCGAGGCGCCGCCGCAGCCCCGTGCGGGAGAAGCAGCCCCGCCGGAAGCGGCCGCCCCCCCCGCTGCGGAGGCGCCGGCGCTGGAACAGATCGCGCCGACCGCCGGCCGCCTCCTTCGGCTGCGGGCCCGCCTGTCACGCTCGCAGAACGTGTTCGGCCGCGGCCTGCTGGCCGTGCTGGCCCGTGACCACCTCGACGACGAGGACTGGGAGGAGATCGAGGACACGCTTCTGTCCGCCGACCTGGGCGTCGCCCCCACCATGGAGCTGATCGAATCGCTGCGGACGAAGGTGAAGGTGCTGGGCGCCCGCACGCCCGAGCACCTGCGGGCGCTGCTACGCGACGAACTGCTCGCCCAGGTCGGCACCACCACGGACCGGACGCTGGCCACCCACCACCCCAGCGACAAGACCGCCGTGGTGCTCGTCGTCGGCGTCAACGGGACGGGCAAGACCACGACGTGCGGCAAGCTGGCCCGGGTCTTCATCGCCGACGGGCGCACCGTCCTGCTCGGCGCCGCCGACACGTTCCGCGCGGCCGCTGCCGACCAACTACAGACGTGGGGGGCGCGGGTCGGCGCGGGCATCGTGCGGGGCCCCGAAGGGGGCGACCCGGCCGCGGTTGCCTTCGACGCGGTCAAGCGTGGGATCGCCGAGGGCATCGACGTCGTTCTTGTCGACACCGCGGGCCGCCTGCACACCAAGACCGGGCTCATGGACGAGCTCGGCAAGGTCAAGCGTGTGGCGGAAAAGCACGGGCCGGTGGATGAGGTGCTGCTTGTCCTCGATGCCACGACCGGTCAGAACGCGATCGTGCAGGCCCGGGTGTTCACCGAGGTCGTCGACGTGAGCGGGATCGTGCTCACCAAGCTGGACGGGACCGCGAAGGGGGGCATCGTCATCGCGGTCCAGCGCGATCTCGGGGTGCCGGTCAAGCTCGTCGGGCTCGGGGAGGGGCCGGACGACCTCGCGCCCTTCGAGCCGGAGGCGTTCGTCGACGCGCTGCTGGGGGCGGAGCAGACCGCGTGACCTCCGCCTGCAGGTAGCGCTGTCGTAGGTAGCCCTGTTGTGGGCAGCGCGGTCTCGCGACCCTTCCCCCGGGCTTTGGCCCCGTACATTGGACGTACCGGGTAGCGCGCACCGCCGGTTGCCCGCCCCGCACCCTGCCTGCGTTGGAGAGTCGCGCGTGTTCGACACCCTGTCCGCCCGCCTGGAGAAGGTCTTCACCTCGCTGCGGGGGAAGGGCCGGCTCTCCGACGCCGACATCGCCGCCACGACGCGCGAGATCCGGGTGGCCCTGCTCGAGGCCGACGTCGCCCTGCCCGTGGTCAAGACGTTCGTCGGCAACGTCCGGGAGCGGGCCCGGGGTGCGGAGGTGTCCGCTGCGCTCAACCCCGCTCAGCAGATCATCAAGATCGTCAACGAGGAGCTCGTCGGCATCCTCGGCGGCGGGACGCACACCCTCCGGTTCGCCAAGACACCACCGACCGTCATCCTGCTCGCCGGGCTGCAGGGCTCCGGAAAGACGACGCTGGCCGGCAAGCTCGGCCTGTGGCTGAAGAAGCAGGGGCACGCGCCGCTGCTCGTGGCCTGTGACCTGCAGCGTCCCAACGCCGTCCAGCAGCTTCAGGTCGTCGGCGAGCGCGGCGGCGTCGAGGTCTTCGCGCCCGAACCGGGAAGCGGGGTGGGCGACCCCGTGCGGGTCGCCCGTGACTCGATCGACTACGCGCGCCGGCGCCTGCACGACGTGGTGGTGGTCGACACCGCCGGCCGGCTCGGCATCGACACCGAGATGATGCAGCAGGCGATCGACATCCGGGACGCCACCGGGCCCGACGAAAGCCTGTTCGTCCTCGACGCCATGGTCGGTCAGGACGCGGTGACCACCGCGCTCGCCTTCGAGGAAGGCGTCGGCTTTTCCGGCGTCGTGCTCACCAAGCTCGACGGCGACGCGCGCGGCGGGGCCGCGCTGTCCGTGGCCGAGGTGTGCGGGCGTCCGATCATGTTCGCGTCCACGGGCGAGAAGCTCGACGACTTCGACGCGTTCCACCCCGACCGGATGGCCTCGCGCATCCTCGGGATGGGCGACGTGCTCACCCTGATCGAGCAGGCCGAGCAGGCCTTCGACCAGGAGCAGGCCGAGGAGATGGCCGGCAAGCTCGTCGGCGGCGAGGATTTCACCCTCGACGACTTCCTCGAGCAGATGCTGGCCGTGCGCAAGATGGGCCCCATCGCGAACCTGCTCGGCATGCTGCCCGGGATGGGCCAGATGAAAGAGCAGCTGGCCCAGGTCGACGACCGCGATCTCGACCGGATCATGGCGATCATCCGGTCCATGACCCCGGAGGAGCGGCAGAGCCCGCGCATCCTGCAGGCCTCCCGCAAGGCCCGGGTGGCGCGTGGGTCGGGCGTGACGGTCACCGAGGTGAATCAGCTGCTCGACCGGTTCTCCGAGGCGCAGAAGATGATGCGCCAGATGGCCGGGGGGGCCATTCCCGGCATGCGGCGGGCGTCCAAGAAGGCAGCCAAGAAGGCCGGCAAGCGGACCGGTGGCAAGGCGCGCAGCGGGAACCCGGCCGCACGTGCGGCGCAGCAGGAGGCGCAGGCGCAAGCCCGGGCGAACCGGCCGGCGAACCAGCCGGTCAACCCCTTCGGCCTGCCGGGCGGCGACAGCGGGGGTATGCCCGCGGCTGCCGACCTGGGCGAGATGATGCCGGATCTGTCCAAGCTGCGGCTGCCGCCCGGGTCCCCGTATGGCCCGCCGCCGTCGCGGGGGAAGGGCTGACGCTCGTCCCCGCCAAGATTCGCGCCAGATCCGAGAAACGTCACCTTTCGGACGCGTTTGGTGGGACGGGCCCCGACGAAGACGCAATCTTGAGGGGACGCACCCCGACGATGCCGCAGGGAACCCCGGCCATGTCTGGCAGACTGGGGTGTCGACAAATGATGTCCGTCCGCGGCGGCCCTCTCCCCGTCGCAGACGGCCGGTTTGGTGCAACCGTGGCCGTATCCCCACGCGGCGGCGGCGGTGCCGTCGTCCGTATGACTGGAGCAGCGCGAAAAATCGTGGCCACCAAGATTCGACTCATGCGCCTCGGCAAGATCCGGGCACCCTACTATCGCATCGTCGTCGCCGACGCCCGCACCAAGCGGGAGGGGCGCGTGATTGAGACGATCGGGAAGTACCACCCGAAGGAAGACCCGAGCTACATCGACGTGGACGCCGAGCGCGTCGCCCATTGGCTCGGCGTCGGGGCCCAGCCGACCGAGCCCGTCGCGGCCATTCTTAAGATCACTGGGGACTGGCAGCGGTTCAAGGGCCTGCCCGAGCCCGAGCCCATGAAGACCGCGGCCCCGCGCGCCAACAAGCGCGAGGTGTTCGCGGCCGCGGCCCGCGAGGCCGCGGGCGTCTCCGGCGCGGAGGCCACCACCGCGAGGAGCGGTGGCCGGCGGCGCGGCGGCCAGGCTGAGCCGGCCCGCGAGTCCACCTCGCAGGCCCCGGGCCAGCCCGGGACGGACGCCGCCGCCGACCGTGCGGCTGGCAGTGCCGCTGACAGTGCCGCCGAGAAGGGCACGACCGAGGCCAGCGCGCCGGCGGCCACCGCCAGCGAGACCGCTCAGGAGGCGGGCTCGGGCGAGACAGCGCCCACGGAGCAGTAGGTGCTTGCTGACGCGATTGCGCACCTGGTCCGCGGGATCGTGGAGCATCCCGACGATGTCCACGTCGACGTCCGCTCGGCGGGACGGCGGGGCCAAGTGGTCGAGGTGCACGTCCATCCGGACGACCTGGGCAAGGTCATCGGTCGCGGCGGCCGCACGGCTCGCGCCCTGCGTACCGTCGTCTCAGGGATCGGCGGGCGCAACATCCGCGTCGACCTCGTTGATGACTTTTCCGGTGGCCGCTGACGGCGCTCGCCAGGGTCGGCCGGCGAACGGGGGAGAGCACCTGCTCGTCGGGGTCATCGTGCGCGCCCACGGCGTCCGGGGCGAGGTGGTCGTCGCACCGCGTACCGACGTCCCGCACCGGCGCTTCGCAGTGGGTCGGGTCCTGGCACGCGACGCCGCGGCTGACTCCCCGGCGGGCCCCGCGCTCGTGGTCACCGGAGTGCGGGAGCATTCCGGCCGGCTGCTGGTGCGCTTCGACGGCGTCGGCGACCGGACGTCCGCGGAGGCCCTGCGTGGGGTCCGGCTCGTCATCGATGCCGACGACGCCGGGCCGCCGGCGGACGCCGGGGAACCCGCGGACGAACTGTGGTGGGACAGCCAGCTCATCGGCTTGCAGGCCCGGCTGGCCGACGGGAGTGTCGTCGGCGACGTGACCGACATCGTCCACGGTGCGGGCAATGACCTCCTGGTCGTGCGCACCGCCGAGGGCCGAAGCGTCCTGATCCCCTTCGTCACCGCGGTCGTGCCGGAGGTCGACATCGAGGCAGGCAGGCTCCTCGTGGATCCGCCGCCGGGCCTGCTGGAGCTCTGACATGCGCATCGACATCATTACGATCTTCCCGGACTACTTCGCTGCGCTGGATCTCAGTCTCGTCGGCAAAGCGCGGACCCGCGGGCTGCTGGACGTCGCTGTCCACGACCTTCGCGGCTACACGGACGATCCGCATCGCAGCGTCGACGACGCGGCCTACGGCGGCGGACCAGGGATGGTGATGAGCCCGCAGCCCTGGGGCCGTGCGCTGGAATCGGTGGCGGGAGGCGCCGGCGACGCTGGAATCACGGCAGGCAGGGGAGACACGGCAGGCAGGGGAGACACGGCAGGCAGGGGCGCCGGTGCGCCGTCGGCTGGTCGCGCGGGCGGGGCCCACCCGGATGCCGGCCGCAGGCCGCGGATCGTCTTCCCTACGCCGTCAGGCGTCCCCTTTACCCAGCGCCTGTCCCGCGAGCTCGCGGAACAGGCCTGGCTCGTCTTCTGCTGCGGGCGCTACGAGGGCATCGACCGGAGGGTGCTGGACGCCTGGGCCGACGACGAGGTCAGCCTCGGCGACTACGTGCTGGCCGGCGGCGAGGTGGCGACGCTGGCGATCGTGGAGGCGGTGACCCGTCTCGTCCCCGGCGTCCTGGGCAACGAGGAGTCCGCAGGCGACGACTCGTTCTCCACGGGCCTGCTGGAAGGGCCGGTCTACACGCGCCCGGCCTCCTTCGACGGGCGAGCCGTGCCGGACGTGCTGCTGTCGGGCGACCATGCCGCGGTCCACCGATGGCGTCGCGTGCAATCCCTGCTCACAACTGCAGCCCGGCGTCCGGACCTGCTGGCCCGTGCGACGCTGTCACGAGATGATGTTGCGGTGCTGGAAGCGGCGGGTGTGGGCGTCCCCGCAGAAATCGCGCGCCGTATGGCACAGTAGAAACTCAGAGGTGAGTCCGACGTCGCCCCGGCTGTCCCGGCCCGTTCCGGCGTGGGTTTGCTCTGAAGCCCGTCGGCTGCCCGGTCACCCACTCTCGCAAGGACGTGTCTGCAGATGAACACCCTGGACAGCCTCGACGCCGCTTCCCTGCGTCAGGACATCCCCGCCTTCCGGCCCGGTGACACCGTCAAGGTCTCGGTGCGGATCGTCGAGGGGAACCGGGAACGTGATCAGGTCTTTCAAGGTGTTGTGATCCGCCGCCAGGGCGGGGGAATCCGGGAGACCTTCACCGTCCGCAAGATCAGCTTCGGCGTCGGCGTGGAGCGGACCTTCCCGGTGCACAGCCCCGTCATCAGCCGGATCGAGGTCGTGATGCGCGGGCACGTCCGCCGAGCCAAGTTGTACTACCTGCGCAGCCGCCGGGGGAAGGCCGCCAAGATCCGCGAAAGGCGAGAGCCGGCGGCCCGGTGACCTCCAGCCCGCCCCGTCGGTGCCGAAGGGTCCGGGTGGATACATTGTGCCGCCGTGCCCGCGGCTCGGCACCCGGGCATGAAGGGCGGCGGTCGTCATGAACGACTGGCAGCCGAGCCCCGCGCAGCCGGCCCCCGAGCGGTGGACGGGCACGGCGGGCCCGGGCTCCGGCGGTGGGCAAGGCGGCGCGACATTGCCTGGATCTTCACCCGGTTCCCCTGGCGCAGGGTCCGCGGACCCTGGTCTCGGTAGTTCGGCGACCGGTCGCGTCCCGCTCGCCAAGACGCAGCCGACCCTTCCCTCGGCCGGTGCGGAGTCCGCGCGCGGCCAGGTGCCTGGGGCCTCTCAGTCCGCCACAGCCCGGTCGGCAGGTATCGCGCAACCGGCGGGGAGTGTGCAGCCCACGGCGCAGCCCGCCGCCCCGGCGCCCCGCCGCTTCCTTTCTCGCGGCGGCGGCGACGCCAAGAAGGGCAAGGGGCAGAAGAAGCACCTGTCGTTCTGGAAAGAACTACCTATCCTCATCCTGATCGCCTTCGTCCTGGCGCTGCTGATCAAGGCGTTCTTCGTCCAGGCGTTCTACATCCCGTCGGGGTCGATGGAGCAGACGCTGCTCATCGGTGACCGCGTTTTGGTCAACAAGATCGTCTACGATTTCCGGGACGTGCACCGGGGAGAGATCGTCGTTTTCAACGGTGACGGGACCAACTTCCAGCAGGCAGAGGTCTCCGTTCCGCCGCCGTCGAATTTCTTCGAGCGGATTCTGCGTGACATCCAGGGCTTCCTCGGGCTGGGTGCGCCTAACGAAAAGGACTTCATCAAGCGAGTCATCGGCGTCGGCGGCGACACGGTCTCGTGCTGTGACGACGCCGGCCGCGTGATCGTCAATGGCAAGGCGCTCGACGAGCCGTACGTCTACTACGGCGATCAGGTGCCCACGCCCAAACAGCGCGAGTTCGCGCCGGTGCAGGTGCCCAAGGGGTACCTCTTCGTCATGGGTGATCACCGCAACTCCTCCACAGACTCACGGATGGTGGGGCCCATTCCCGAAGACAACGTCATCGGGCGGGCCCAGATCCGCATTTGGCCGGTGAGCCGGCTTGCCTGGCTGCGCGTGCCACCGACCTTCGACACGGTCCCCAACCCCCCCAGCGCGCTCGGGGAAGGCCCGGACGGGCCCGGAAACGTCGTGACCACCACGCCCTTCGCCGTCCCGGCGGGGCTGTTGTTGCTATTCGGGCGCCGCGCCCGGCCACTGCCTCTGCGTCGGCCCGGTCGCTGATCACGCGCGGGAGCGTGGCTCGCCCACGGCCGGCCGGGGCTGCCCGCGAAACGTCCTGCCACCGGATCGGTTCAGGCATATGGTCGCATCAACCATCCGTAGCCTGCCGCACCCCCTCGGAATGACCCGCTCACGAACCCGGACGTTTCTCGCACCCCCGCGGCCGACCCCCCCTACGGCGGCCCCGGCCGAACCGGGTGCCCGCGCCGTCCGCCGCGACGCCGGGCTCTGGGGGTTCGAACGGGCGCTGCAGCGCCAGGGCTTCGAGTTCGTCGCGGGTGCCGACGAGGCCGGTCGCGGGGCCTGCGCCGGGCCACTCGTCGTCGCGGCCGTGGTGCTTCCCGCGGGCCGGCGCGGGCAGGTGCCCGGCCTCGCCGACAGCAAGCTGCTCACGTTCGCCGCTCGGGAGCAGGTGTACGCGCAAGTCGTCCGCCGGGCGGTGGCCTGGTCGGTCGTGGTCATCCCCCCGGCCGACGTCGACCGTCGCGGCCTGCACGTTTCCAACGTCGAGGGGATGCGGCGGGCGGTGGCCGGGCTGCACCCGGCGCCTGCCTACGTCCTGCTCGACGGGTTCCCCGTCAAGGGCCTCGGGCTGCCGGGGCTGGCGGTCTGGAAGGGAGACCGGGTGGCGGCGTGCGTCGCGGCAGCCTCCGTCGTCGCGAAGGTGACCCGAGATCGGATCATGATTGCCCTGCACGAGTCGTTCCCCGAGTACGACTTCGCGCGGCACAAGGGCTACAGCACGCCCGACCATGCCGCGGCGCTGCGCGCGCATGGCCCGTGTGTCCAGCACCGCTTCTCCTACGTCAACGTGCTCGCCAGCCTGCGGTTTGGCCAAGGGGGCGTGCTCGTCGGCGATGATGACGAGAACCTGCTCGACGACCTGACCGGATACCAGGCCGATGTGGGGGATGATAGCCACGTGACCCCCGTGTGGCCGAGCGAAGAAGAAAGCGCATGAGCGCCGAAGACCTCGAGAAGTACGAGACCGAGATGGAGCTTCAGCTCTATCGCGAGTATCGCGATGTGGTCGGCCTGTTCTCCTATGTGGTCGAGACGGAGCGCCGCTTCTATCTCGCGAACTCGGTCGATTTGCAGGTGCGCAACGCCGACGGCGAGGTGTTCTTCGAGCTGACCATGCACGACGCCTGGGTGTGGGACATGTACCGTCCAGCGCGGTTCGTCAAGAACGTCCGGGTCGTGACGTTCAAGGACGTCAACGTCGAGGAGCTCGCGAAGTCCGAGCTGTGACCGGCTCGGCCCGGGCCGCGATGGCCCGCTAACACTCGAACGCCCTCGCTGCAACCCGCCGGGCACGTTCCGTGGACAGCGCAGTCGTCGTCCACAGAGGGCGCCACGACCAGGACATGCCTGCCCCGCACCGGCCAGCCTTGTCGCTGGTGCGGGAAGGGGTGGCGGTGAACGTCGAGGCGCGATGGCGGCGTGAGGTGGGCCGGTTCGGCGAGGAGCTCGCGGTGCGGCACCTGCGCGGATGCGGCTACTCGGTGCTGGACCGCAATTGGCGCTGCCGTGAGGGCGAACTCGACATCGTGGCCCGGCTGGGGGAGTGCCTCGTCTTCTGCGAGGTGAAGACGAGGTCCGGGGAGCGGTTCGGGGCCCCCGTGGATGCGGTGGGCCCCGACAAGGCCCGGCGGCTGCGCCGGCTCGCGTGCCGCTGGCTCGGGGAGAAGCGCCCGGCGTACACGGAGGTGCGTTTCGACGTCATCAGCGTGTGGCAGTCGGCGCCGGGCACCGCGCGGATCGAGCATCTGCAAGGGGCCTTCTGATGTCCCGCTGCCTGGTGTCCCGCTGCCTGGTGTCCCGCTGCCTGGTGTCCCGCTGCCTGGTGTCCCGCTGTGCCACCGGGGCGCGTTGATGGCCCTCGCACGCACCTTCGCGATCGCGCTGCTCGGCGTCGCGGGCCACCTCGTCGAGGTCGAGGCGCATCTGGCGAACGGCCTGCCGGGGCTGACGCTGATCGGACTGCCGGATACGGCGCTGCACGAAGCTCGCGACCGCGTCCGCGCAGCCGTGGTCAACAGCGGCTTCTCGTGGCCGAACCGGCGCATCACGCTGGGCCTGTCACCGGCGACCCTGCCGAAGTCGGGAAGCGCGTTCGACGTCTCGATCGCGGCGGCCATCCTCGCCGCGAGCGATGTGTGCCCGCACAGTCCCCTCGAGCGGCGGGTGCTGATCGGCGAGCTGGGCCTGGACGGGCGGGTGCGGGCCGTCGCTGGCGTCCTGCCCGCGGTTCTCGGCGCCGTCGATGCCGGCTTGCCGCGGGTCGTCGTCCCGGTGGGCAACGCCGCCGAGGCCCGCCTCGTCCCCGGTGCGGAGGTTGAGGAGGTTGGTGACCTGCCCGCGCTGATCGCGCTGTTGCGCGGCCGCCCGAGACCGCCGGGCGCGGGCCGGCAGCAGGCAGTGGAGCAGCCGGTCGAGCGGACGACCGTGTCGCAGAGCAGCCCCGACGGCCGATCCGAGGAGCCCGACCTCGCCCAGGTGGCCGGGCAGGCCGAGGGGAGGCGCGCTGTGGAGATCGCCGCCGCGGGTGGTCACCACGTGTATCTCCTGGGCCCGCCGGGCACCGGGAAGACGATGCTCGCCGAGCGCCTGCCCGGCCTGCTGCCGCCGCTGGAACCGGCCGAAGCGCTGGAGGTCACCGCGGTGCACTCGGTCGCGGGCGTCCTGCCCGCGGGATGCCCCTTGGTGACCACCCGGCCCTTCCGCGATCCTCATCACACGGCCACCGTGTCTGCCCTCGTCGGTGGGGGCAGCGGGCTCATCCGCCCGGGGCTTGCCAGTGAGGCGCACCGCGGCGTTCTGTTCCTCGACGAGGCGCCGGAGTTCTCCGGCGGCGTCCTGGACGCGCTGCGCCAGCCGTTGGAGAACGGCATTGTCCGGGTCGCCCGCGCCCGGGCGGTCGTCTCCTTCCCCGCGCGGTTCACGCTCGTCCTGGCGGCGAATCCATGTCAGTGCGGGCGGGCCGACACGCGCGGCGGCGGATGCACGTGCACGGCGCGAATCCGGCACCGGTACCTGGCGCGGCTGTCCGGTCCGCTGCTCGACCGGGTGGACCTGCGGGTGCGCACCCACGCGGTCACGCCTGCCGAGCTGCGGGCGGCGGCGCGCCTGGCCGAGCCGTCCGTGGTCGTGCGTGAGCGGGTCTTGCAGGCTCGCGGCGCCGCGACCGAACGTCTCGCCGGCACCTCCTGGAAGCTCAATGCTGAAGTGCCGGGGGCGGAGCTCCGGCGGCGTTGGCCGCTGCCTCGTCGCGTCCAGGCCCATGCCGAGGCGTGCCTGGAACGGGGCGGGTTGACGGCGCGGGGTCTCGACCGCGTGCTCCGGGTCGCCTGGACGATCGCCGACCTCGGCGGGCGCGAGCAGCCAGCCGTGGACGACGTGGGTGAGGCCCTCGCCCTGCGCGTTTCGGGGGTACCGGCGTGACCGGGGGTTTGAGGTGAAGCCGGTCTCCGGGCAGGAGCGGCTGGCCAGAGCGGGGCTGACCAGGCTGTGTGAGCCCGGAGATCGCGCGGTGCGGCGGTGCGTGTTCGCCGAAGGGCACGTCGCAGCCCACGAGCGGCTGCGGGCGGAGCGCCCGGATCTCCCCGATGCGGCGTCGGACTTGCGGCGGATCCACGCGCTGGGCGGGCGCTTCCTCTGTCCGGGCGACGACGAGTGGCCCACCCGCCTTGCCGATCTGGAGCGGGCGTCGAAGACGGGCCCGGACGGCCGGGCCGGCGAGCCCTACGGACTGTGGGTTCGAGGCCCCGCTCGACTGGCGACCGCAACACAGCTGTCGGTCGCGGTGGTGGGGTCGAGGTCGGCGACCGCCTACGGCGTCTCGGTTGCGGGCAGGCTGGCCGCTGACCTCGCCGACCGTGGTTGGTGGATCGCCTCGGGCGCGGCGGTTGGGATCGACAGGGCCGCCCACGAGGCGGCCCTGGACAGCGAGCGGACTGTCGCCGTCCTCGCCAACGGAGTCGACGTCGCCTACCCGCCTGAGAACGCGGCGCTGCTGCGGCGCATCAGCCGCTGCGGCCTCGTCGTGAGTGAGGTTCCCTGCGGGGTAACCCCGCGCCGACCGCGCTTCCTCATCCGCAACAGGCTGCTGGCCGCGCTTTCGCTCGGCGTCGTTGTGGTCGAGGCGGGCGTCCGCAGCGGCGCCTTGAACACGGCTAGGCACGCGGCCCTGCTCGGACGTCCGTTGCTGGGAGTCCCCGGGCCCGTCACCAGCAGCCTGTCCGCCGGGGTGCACCAACTGCTGCGCGATCTTCCGGAGGCTCGGCTCGTGACGCGAGCACCGGAGATCGTCGAGGAGGTGGGACGCATCGGTGAGCTCGCCGACCCCCTGTTCGGGCAGGGCAGCGCGCGCGACGGCTTGTCCGGGGCCCTGCTGGCGGTGCTCGACGCCGTCCCCGCCCGCAGGTGGGCCCTCGTGGCCACGATCGCGGAGTCGGCCCGTCTGCACGCTCCCGCGGTACGCGCCGTCCTTGTGGCCCTGGAGCGACATGGGCTCGTCGAGGAGTCGGCCGGGGGCTACCGGCTCACGCCGCTGGGCCGCGCTCCCTCCAACGACCCCTCCCACGCCCCGGCCGGGTCGGCTGGGGAGTCGGGTCGGCGGGTGGCAGGGGCCTGAGCGGCGGCAGCGCGGCGCGGCCCCGGATGGATGGAACCCGCCCTGCTCGCAGCCCCAAGCGGCGCGCCTGCAACGGTTCACGTCGTCCCGACCGCTGCCGAAGGGAAACGGACAGGAGTTCGGCGACTAGCCGCACGGGACCGGCGCCGCATTGGCGGCGTCGTGGCCGACCCACGGGCGGCCGGCGGGGTTTCGCGTCACGCTAGTCTCGATTGAGCGCAAGGCACACCAACGACGATGAGTGCGAGCCATCCTATGAGCGGGCCCACCCC
>JADGOW010000069.1 GCA_017882765.1 Frankiaceae bacterium | reverse complement strand
AGCGGGGCGTCACCGCGGTTCCCGGCGCCAGGTCGAACGCGAAGATCAGATCGACCCGCCGCGCCATCGGATCCACAAGGGTCGCTGCCGGGGTGCCCGGGGTCAGGTCGACGCCCAGCTCCTCGTGCAGCTCGCGACGCAGGCCGTCGCCGGGAAGCTCCCCCCGGTGCAGCAGGCCGCCGGGCAGCGTCCAACCCGGACGGTGCCTTTGCTGCAAGATGAGGAAGCGGTCGCGGTCGCGCAGCACCGCGAGGCATCCGACGGTGTACCTGGGCATGGCGTAGCGCACGATGCGGCGACGCAGCCCACGGGGGAGGCGCCCGAACGCTTTCAGAGCGGTGCGCCGGGCCACCCGCTCGGCGCCGCCACCTCCGGATTCATTTCCTGGGCTCGGCACTGCGCAAGCCTATGCCGTGGGACGGCGGGCACGGCGCTCCCGGCACGGGCAACGAGCGGGCCGCTTGCGGTCCCCGAAGGCGAGCGTCACGGCGAGCCCAGGCCCTGCCGGTCAGGCACGAGCGCGTCCTGCACGTCCATGTGGTCGGAGAGGCGCCCGGCAGCGCGATCGAGAGCCTCGAGGCGCCGCCGGATCGCCGGCATCCGGTCGGCGGGCGCCACCAGTGCCAGATCGAGCAGGAGGGCGCGCATGCGCCGCATGACCTGTAGGGACGCGCGGCCGTAGATCCGTATCTCATCGAGCGCCAAGGCGAGGTAAGACTCCCATTGCGGCGCCCGATACCGAACGCGGATGACCCCCGAGCGGCCGAGCAACATCCCCTCGCCCAGCGACCGGGTGACCAGCCGGTGCAGGATGTCGTCGAGCTGGTCCAGCGTCTGCACCGCACTCGTCGGGTCGTTCACGGCTGGCGACAGGGCCCGCACTGCCACGTCGGCCAGCAGCCGGACGCCGTAGGCCGGGTCCTGCTCCAGCGTCCGGTCGGGTCCCACGTGGATGTAGCGCGTCAAGGCCCCCTCGCGTATGGGTCTGCCGCCGTGGACGACGGCGATGACTGTCCCCTGGGCGACGAAGTCGCCCACCGCGGGAGTGAACTCGATGACCGCGCCCGCCGCGTCCGCAAGGCGGACCACCGCGCGCTCGTCGAAGGATTGGAACACCCCCGGGTTCCCGCGGAAGCTCACCTCCCGGCGTTCCGAGGTGCGTGCCTCGTCCCAGCCGCCGGCGGGCCGGGGGGCCGACTCGGGGGCCGACTCGGGGGCGGGGTGGAACCGGTCGATGGTGTCGCGGAGCCTGTCCCCCACGATGCGCACGAGGCCGCCGGGGTTCAGGGAGGTGCGCATCGTCACGAGCAGGCGCAGGAACAACCCTATGGCGAGCAGCACGAGCGCGATCGCGAGCGTGACCGACAGGCTCGGGACGAAGTCCGTCGTCACTCGACTGAGCACGACGAGGGCGTAGGCCGCGCCGCCGCTGAACACCCCGAATAGCACGGGCGTGCGGTCACTGCGGTCGAGCGCCAGCAGCAGCCGCGGTGACTGGGTTTGCAGCGTCTGGATGATCAGGGTCACCGCGGTGAAGACGAACCCTGTCAATGTGATCATCCCGCCGGCAATCGCCGCCAGCGTCGCCTGAGCCGTGCTCGGGTCCCATTGAATCCCGACGGTCCATCCCTCGTGTCGCTCGATCGAGGGAAGGATCAAAGCCGCCGCCACGCAGGCGGCGACGATCAGGGCCGAAATCGGCCAGATGCGCCATCTCGGCGCAACCCGGCGCCGGCGCTGCACCTGCGGCGCGCGGATCGACTCGATCTCGTGGGCCCCGCCGGTCATCACAGGGCACCACGCTGCGCCGGTGTCACCACGCGGACCAGGCCTGCCACGAGGACGAGGAAAGCACAGGGGTGCGACAACCTGGACGCGGGCGGCCTTGAGAAAGGCCCGTTGGGTATCGAGCCGCCGGGCCTGCTCGGCCAACTCTCGCAGCGTGCGCCAACCCAGGGCCCAGGTGCCTGCCGTCGCGAGCAGCCCCGCGAAGCAGCAAGCGGTCCGCGCAGCCGGCGCGGACAACCTGATCGTCGGCGAGGCTGTCAGGTTTGGGGGGTCGGCAAGAGCATTCGGAAAGCGGCGCCGCCCAGGTGGCCGCTGGTTCCGACAGTGAGGTGCCCACCGTGCGCGCGGACCACCTGATCGGTGATGAACAGGCCCAGGGAATGCTCCGAACTTGCCTCGGAACGCCCCACGACACTCAACCCGGGCCCGCTGTCCTCGACGTCGACCTCCACCATTCCAGGGCGACGGGCCGCCGAGATCCTCACCTGCCCGGTCGGCCCGGCCGCCCGGATTGCGTTCTCGACCAGGTTGACGACCGCCCGACGGAGCGCGACCCCGTCGGCGGAGATAATCAACTGCTCCGGCGTGACCAGTTCCACCCGCGCCGAGTCCTTGACCAATTCTCCGTGCACGGTCGCGAGCACAGTGTGGAGCAGCGCCACGACATCCACCGGTTCTCGGAAAGCGGCATATTCGCTGAGCAGCTGCTCGGTGAGATCGGTAAGATAATCGACCTGCTTGCTGACCTCGTTCAGATGCGCGTGAATCGGCGAATCCTGGCCGTAGTCCGGGGCGCCCTGTAGCAGGTACTGAATTGTTGCCAGCGGCTGGCGCATGTCGTGGCAGACCTCGGCGATGCGTCGGGCGTCCCGCCCGGCCGATGGCGCCTCGGCTGTCTCCGGTCGCGTGTTGTGACCCGCAAGCGGACGTATGACGGTGAGCACGGCGACCCTTTCCCCGGTTGCGGCGAACACGCCGGCGCAGGTGAGGTGCGCCCGGAACGTGGTGCCGCCGCCGCGCCGGAGCGAGACCATGGTGTGGGTCACCCCGGACCGGCTCGGCGTGGCCGCCTCGTACGGCCCGGCGGCCTCCAGTACTTCGGTCGCCGGGCGGCCCAATGCTTCTGTTGCCGACCGGCCGAATATCTGTTCCGCCGCCGAATTCCAGGCCAGCACTCGCCAGGCCGGCTCGCATACCACGACCGCATCGGCGGAGTCGGCCAACACCGCTGTCGCCACCATCGTGCCGGCCAGCCCCGCGAACCCTGAGAACCGCGCCATCCTGCCCTCAGCATGAAGCGACTCGTCGTTCTCGTCGTATTCTTCGGCCACGTTGGTACAACGATTCGTCCCGGCCTGGCGGGTAAGCCAACCGGGCGAACTTGTGCTTGGGCTGACCGGCGGAGCCCCTACCGCTGAGTCAGCGGCGGCCGCCCCGCGTGACGCTTACAGCACTCACGCCCGCCGTTTCGACACGCCGACCTGTTCACCGACCCGTTCCCCCTCGACGCCAAAGAGGTCACGGTCACTACGAGGCGCACCCCTGAGCGGCCCGCTCAGGCTCCCCCGCCTTGCTACGTGGCCGCGGCCGACGACGCGGCGCTCGACACGGGCGGTGTCGTGGTCTTCGGCGGGTTGGGTGTGGTCGTCGTCGGCGTCGGCGGCGGCGGCGTCGGCGTCGGCGTCGGTGTGGTCGGCGGCGGCGAGGTCGGCGTGACGACCTGGGACACCACGATCGTGACCGTGCTGCCGCGTTGCTGTTGGGTTCCGCCAGCGGGGTTCTGGGAGAGCACGAAACCCGGGTTGCTCGTCGCCTGCTGCTGTTGCACGTTGACGGTGAACCCCTTGCTGGCCAGCTGGCTTTGGGCGGCACTCTGCGACAGGCCGACCACGCTGGGCACGGTGCTCAGTGAGCTCACGTAGCTGAGCGTGACCGTCGAACCCTTGTCGACCCTCGTACCCGGCGAAGGCGAGCAGTTCGTCACGGTCCCGGGGTCGCCGCCGGAGTCGACCTGGTTCGTCCTGACGACCAGGCCCAGCGATTGCAGCTGCGACGTGGCGCTGGCAATGGGCGCGCCGATGATACCGGAGGGAATGGTGACCTGCTCCTGGGTCCCGTTCAGGACGACGTCGACCTTGTCGTTCTTGTGTGCCGTCGCGTTGGCAGCAGGGTCCTGGGACAGGACCGTGCTCGCTGGTTTCGTCGAATCCTGCTGGTAGGAGACGGTGCCGAGCTGCAAGCCCGTGGTGCTCAACTGGTTCTGGGCCTGGGCCAGGGTGGCGCCGACGACGTTGGGGACGGTGACCGTCGGGCCCTTGCTCAACTGGGACACGGCGAGCGCGCCGATCGCGCCCAGCCCCAGCATGGCCAGAATGATGATCCAGATCAGGTTGCGCCGGGACGACTTCTGGGCCGCGCGCGGCGGTGGGTATCCGGTGGGCTGGTACCCGGGGTACGACGACCTGGGGGGCATGGCCTCGGTCGCTGCCTCGTAGGGCAGCAGCGGCGTGGCCATGACCGGCTGGCCGACGGCCGCGCGCAGCAGGTCCTCGCGGAACTCCCCTGCGCTCTGGTACCGGTTCGCCGGGTTCTTCGCCAGCGCCTTCATCACCACCGCGTCCACGTCCGGCGGGATGTCCGGGTCGAGCCGCGACGCGGGCTGCGGGTCTTCCCGCACGTGCTGGTAGGCCACGGCAACCGGCGACTCGCCGCGGAACGGCGGGTACCCGGTCAGCAGCTCGAAGAGCAGGACGCCGGTGGAGTACACGTCGCTGCGGGCGTCCACGGTCTCGCCACGGGCCTGCTCCGGCGACAGGTACTGTGCCGTTCCCATGACGGCCGCGGTCTGGGTCATCGTCGCGGACGAGCCGGTGATCGCCCGGGCGATCCCGAAGTCCATGACCTTGACGACGCCGTCGCGGGTCAGCATCACGTTGCCCGGCTTGATGTCGCGGTGGATGATCCCCGCTCGGTGGCTGAACTCGAGTGCCGCGCACACGTCGGCCGTGATTTCCAGGGACCGCTGGACGGTGAGCCGGCCTTCCTGCTGCAGCACGTCCCGCAGCGTGCGGCCCTCGACGTACTCCATGACGATGTAGGGGACGGTGGCACCCCCGCTGGTTCCCTCGCCGGTGTCGTAGACCGCCACGATCGCCGGATGGTTGAGCGATGCGGCCGCCTGGGCCTCCCGGCGGAAGCGCATCTGGAACGACGGGTCCCGGGCCAGGTCCGAGCGCAGCACCTTGACGGCCACCTCGCGCGACAGCCGGATGTCGCGGCCGCGGAAGACCTCGGCCATCCCGCCGTAGCCCAAGACGTCGCCGATTTCGTAACGGCCGCCGAGCAGCCGGCGGTGGCGAGGAACCGCGATCTGGGTCGGGTCGGTGGCGTCCGCGGGGGCGCCAGGGCGCAGGTGCTGCTCGGTTTCGTCCTCGACTGGAGACGACAGCTGCGTGCGCTCGGCGTCGCCGGGGGCCTGGTCGGCGTAGGGCAGGTCGGCGTAAGGCTGGTCGGGCCGGCGGGCCGGCATGTCCGGACCGCCCGGCGGCGTGCCGGCGCTCATGGCTGCCCTCCCAGAACAGCGAGCATGACGTTGCGGGCGATGGGCGCGGCGGCGCTGCCGCCGAAACCACCGTTCTCCACGACGACGGCGACGGCGACCTTCGGGTCGTCCGCGGGGGCGAAGCAGAGGAACCACGCGTGGGTCGGGGCACCCGGGACGTTCTCGGCGGTGCCGGTCTTGCCGGCGACCTTGATGCCGGGAATGGAGGCGTTGCCGCCCGTGCCGTTGTCGACCACCGACACCATCATGGTGGTCAGCTCGGCGGCCACGTCGGAGGTAATGGGGCGCGAGTAGACCCGCGGCTGCGTGCGGGAGAGCAGGGCGAGGTCAGGCCCCTGCAACTCCTGGACGAGGTAGGGCAGCATCTCCTCACCGCCGTTCGCTATGGCCGCGGCCACCATCGCCGCCTGCAGGGGCGTCCAGCGCACGTCGTACTGCCCGATGGAGGACAGCGCCGTCTGCGCGGGATCGATCCGGGTCGGGAAGACGCTCTCCGCCACCGGCAACGGGAAGCTCGGCAGTGTCTCGTTCATGCCGAATGCCTCCGCCTGCGTCTGCAGGGCCTGCGCGCCGACGGCGACTCCCAGCCCGGCGAAGGCTGTGTTGCAGGAGATCGTCAGCGCACCGGTCAGGGTATCGGACGTCCCGCTGCCACAGATCTCCTCCCCCGCGTTGTGGATGACGGTGTTGGTGCCGGGCAGCTTGTAGGTCGGCGGCGCCGGGATGACCGTCTGCGGGGTGTAGCTCCCCGACATCAGGGCCGTAGCCGCCACCACAACCTTGAATGTTGAGCCGGGCGGGTAGGTCTGCTGCGCGGCGCGGTTGAGCAGGGGTTGTGCCGGGTCGGTCGCCAGGGCGTCGTACGCCGCTTGGGCAGTCCTGCCGTTGTGGCTGGTCAGCGGATTCGGGTCATAGGTGGGGTTGCTGGCCATCGCCAGGACCGCGCCCGTGCGCGGGTCGAGCGCCACCACGGCGCCACGGTGGCCGCTTGCCGCCAGGCCGCTCGCCGCGGCCTGCTGCGCGGCCTGGTTGAGCGTGAGCACCACCCGGCCACCTCTGGGCTGGCGGCCGGTGAGAGTGTCCGCGAGCTGGCGCAGGAACAGCCGGTCATCCGTGCCGGACAGCACGTCTTCCTCGGACTGCTCGATTCCGGTCTCCGTGTAGACGGTGAAGTAGCCCGTGACGTTCGGGTACAGCGTGCCGAACGGGTAGGTGCGTTGGTATTTGTACGTCTGGCCCGGCGTGGGCACCGAGGTCGCGACTGCCTGGTTACCGACGACGATGGGGCCGCGCTCGTTGTTGAGCCGGTTCGCCAGCAGGCGGCTGTTGTTCGGGTTGTTGCGCAGCGACTGTGCCTCGACCACCTGCACGACGTTGGCGTTCACCAGCAACGCCAGGAACATCAGCAGGCACGCGACCGCGAGCTTTCGGATGGGACGGTTCACGGCGCACGCTCACCGGAGCCGGCAGGCGCATTCGGCGCGGTGGGGGCTATGGGCGCGGTAGGCGCACCGGTCTCCGCCGGCGCCTCGGCCGGGGTCGTTTTGGCAGGTTCGGCCGGCCCGACCCGTTCGGGACCCGTGGCCGCGATCAGATCCGGGGCGGCCGCCGGGTCGACCAGAGGTGTGGCGGGAGTGGGGGGTCGCCGGCCGGCGTCGCTGATCCGCACCAGGAGGGCCACCAGCATGAAGTTGGACAGGGTGGAGCTGCCCCCGTAGGACAGGAGGGGCAACGTGATCCCGGTGAGCGGGATGAGCCGCATGACCCCGCCGACGATGATGAACACCTGCAGGCACAGCGAGAATGCGAGCCCCACCGCGAGCAACTTGCCGAAGCTGTCCCGAACCCCGATGGCGGCGCGCAGGCCGCGCATGACGAGCAGCAGGTAGATCGTCAAGATCGCCATCACGCCGGTGAGGCCCAGTTCCTCGCCCAGGCTGGACATCATGAAGTCGGTGTTGGCGAAGGGCACGATCTGCGGGGCGCCCTGGCCCCAGCCGGTGCCGAGGATCCCGCCGTTGGCGAACCCGAAGAGCCCCTGGACGAGCTGATAGGACGGCCCCTGCGGGTTGTTTCCCTGGAAGGCGTGCAGCCAGATCTCGAAGCGCGGCTGCACGTGCGGCATCGTGAAGAACGCGATCACCGCCCCGGCCGCGGCCAGCAGCAGGCCGATGATGAACCAGGACACCCGCTCGGTGGCGACGTACAGCACGGCCAGGAACATGCCGAAGACGAGGATGCCCTGGCCCAGGTCGTTTTCGATGAAGAGCATCCCGAGGCTCGCGCCCCAGGCGATCAGCACCGGGCCGAGGTCACGTGCCCGCGGGAACGGGATTCCCAGGATCGACTTCGTCACCACCGACAGCACATCGCGCTTGCGCATCAGGAAGCCGGCGAAGAAGATCAGCAACAACAGCTTCGAGATCTCGCTCGGCTGGAAGGTCAAGGGTCCCACCCGCAGCCACAGGCGCGCGCCGTTGATCGTCGCGCCGATGCCCGGGACGGCCGGAAGCAGCAGGAGCAGGATGCCCAGCAGCCCCGCGGTGTAGGAGTACCGGGCGAGCGCCCGGTGGTCCTTCACGACGATGAGGACGCCGACGAACAAGGCGACCGCCACCAGCGTCCACATCATCTGCAGCGGTGCGTATGCGGAAGGAGCGGATCGGCCGGCACGCTCAGCGCTGTCGGCGTTGGCGAGGTCGATCCGGTAGATCATGGCCAGGCCGATGCCGCTCAGTGCTGCCAATAGGGGCAGGAGCAGCGGATCCGCGTAGGGCGCGAACCGGCGCACGGCGAGGTGGGCCCCGAGGAACAAGACGACGAATCCGGCGCCGTAGTAGGCGATCTGCACGGTGAAGCTCGCGCCGTGTGCGTACGTCACGGCGGCGAAGGCACCGGTGGCGAGCAGCGCCGCGAACACGAGCATGCCGGCTTCCAGCCCGCGCCTGCCGCCGCGAGTGGGCAGGAGGGTGGCGGTCACGGCGTGCCGCCCTTGCCCGCCGCGGACGGGCTGGCCGAGGGCTTCGGGGATGTGGTCGGGGTTGGGGTTGGCACGGGTACAGGCAGCGGCGGGGTGGGCTGCGTCCGGGCACGGTCGGCCCTGAGCCGGTCGACGATGCTCTCCGCCTTCTGCTTGGTCGACGTGGCGTAGCCCGAATCGAGGTCCTGCTGGTCGTAGGGCGGCAGGCTCGACACAGGCAGGTCGGCATAGACGGCGTCGACGGAGTGCAGGTCGATGCCCAGCGCCGAGGCGTCAATGCCCCGGTAGATCGCGACATTGCCGTGGTAGGCCCCCACGTAGTACTGGGTGCGCACCCACAACAGGAACCCGACGAGGATCGCAACCAGCACGACCAGGATCGCGCCCCCGATGATCCACCAGCGCCGACGGCGCCAGAAGCTGGGCTTCTCCTCGGCCGGCGGGACCGCGGCGCCAGCCGGCCAGACACCAGTCGTCGTGGCCGCGCTCGGAGCAGGGGATGGAGCCGTGGGCGGCACGCCCACAGCCGGAAGCTGCTGGGTGGGGACGGCGGCACCGGCGCCGGCCGCGGCGGCCGCACCGGCCTGGGCGGGCGCAAATGGCGGCTGCGGCGCGGCGCCGGCCCCCGGGGCAGGGCCGACGTTGCCGGTGGGGGGCCCGGCCGCGTCCGGCGGTACGACCGGCATGGGAACCGTGGTCTGGGACAAGGGGGCCGACGGAGCTGGTGGGGCCGGTGGGCCCGGCGGGGAAGCTGCCCCGCCCGGCCCGGTACCGCCCGGCCCGGTACCGCCCGGACCGGTGCTGCGCCGGGGCACCCATGTCAGCCTTCGGGCCGCGGCCGCCGGGGTGGTGGTCTGCGGCTGCGGAATCGGTGACATTGGCGCGGCGGTGTCGACGGCCCGGCTTTCGGCTGCCGCGCCCGCCACCAGGGGACTGTCCGGCGAGTCGTCGGTCTCGTCCACCACGTCCGCGACGACGACTGTGACGTTGTCGGGGCCACCGCCGCGCAGTGCCAGCTCGACGAGCCGGTCGGCCGCGGCCTGCGGGTCGGGCAGCCGCAGCGCGTCTGCGATGGTCTCGTCGCTGACGACGCTGGACAGCCCGTCTGTGCACAGCAGGTGGCGGTCCCCGAGCCGGGCTTCCCGCACGGAAACGTCCGGGTGGACGCTGTCCCGCCCGTCGAGGGCCCGCGTCAGGAGGCTGCGCTGGGGATGGGCCTTGGCCTGCTCGGCCGTGATGCGGCCGACGTCGACGAGGTCCTGGACCAGCGTGTGGTCGTGGGTGAGCTGTTCGAGCCGGCCGTCACGGAACAGGTAGGCGCGGGAGTCGCCCACATGGATCAGCCCGAGGCGGCCCCCGGCTGACAGCAGGGCGGTGATCGTGGTGCCCATCCCGTCGTAGCGGCTGTCCTGGGCGGACAGCGCGCGCAACGTCGAATTGGCCTGGATGACGGCCCGGGACAGCGCGTCCAGAAGGTCGCCGCCGGCCGGGTCCTCGTCGAGTGTGGCCAGCGTCTGGATGACCGTGGAGCTGGCGACCTCGCCGGCAGCGTGCCCGCCCATCCCGTCGGCGACCGCGACGAGCCGCGCGCCGGCGTAGGCCGAGTCTTCGTTGCCCTCGCGGACGTGGCCGATGTCCGATCGAACGGCGTAGCGCAGTCGAAGGGTCACCGGCGCAACTCCAGGACTGTCTTGCCGATGCGCACGGGCATGCCCATGGGCACCGGCATCGGCGATGTCACCCGGGTGCGGTCGAGGTAGGTGCCGTTGGTCGAACCGACATCTTCGATGAACCACTCGCCGTTGTGCGGGAAGAGCCTCGCGTGGTGCGCCGAGGCGAAATCGTCGGTGAGGACGAGGGTCGAGGTGTTGGCCCTGCCGATGGTGACCGGAGCCGCCCCCAAGGTGACCGTGGTGCCCACCAGGGCACCCTGGGTGACGACGAGGCGCTGGGCCGGCCGGTTGCGCCGCCCCCGCCCGGCCGGTACGGGCACCGGCGCCACCGGGGGCCGAACCGCGACCGCCTGCGTCTGGCGCCGCGGGACGCCCCACAGATCGGTGCGGATCGCCCGGATCGCCAGCAGGACGAACAGCCACAGCAAGGCGAGGAACCCCACCCGGAAGAGGAGGAGGACCAGTTCCTGACCCATCGCCGTCACCCGCCCCGACAGTGGCAGAACGTGGCGACCCGGGCCGTCATCGCTGGCCCGGCCCGTAGCCCCGGTACCCGACGGGGTCCACCCTGAAGACGAGCGTGGTGCTGCCGAGCTGGATCTGGTCGCCGTCGCGCAGCTCCGCCCGCGAGACTCGCTGGCCGTTCACGAGGCTTCCGTTCGTGCTGTCGAGGTCGCGGTAGAGGTAGACGTCCATGCCGTTGGCCGCGCCGGCCAGCCTGGTGATCTCCCCGTGCCGGCGGCTGACCCGGGTGTCGGTGAGCCGGATCGTCGACTCTGCCGTCCGGCCGACCAGCATGTGGTCGCCTTCGATGGCGTATTCCCTGACAAGGCCCCCTTGCGGGCCTTCGTCACCGGCGGCCGCGACCAACAGGCGCGGCCGCCCCGGGATGGCGTTCCATCCGCCGGGGGCCACCATGCCAGCGCCCGCGTCAGGGGGCACCGGCCCGGCGGGGCCCTTGCTCAACCGCTCCTGCCCTGCCGGCTGACCCGGCTGCCCTGCCTGACCCGGCGGCCCTGCCGCCTGCCCCGGCTGCCCTGGCTGACCCGCAGGAAGCCAACCGGCCCCTGGCGCCGCCGCTCCCGGAGGGGCGCCACCGCCCGGCGCCCCTTGCCCACCCGGAGCAGCGCCAACGCCAGGCGCGCTGACGCCCGGGTCGCCACCCTGGGGCAGGGCCCCTGGGGCGGGGCCGGGTGCGGCGACCCCTCCACCCCCCGGGCCGGGCGGGCGGGCCCACAGATCCGCGGGCTGTCCGGGGGCCTGGGACGCGGCAGGAGCATGGGGTGCGGGGGGCGCCTGAGGTGCGTGCGGCATGGGTGTTGGGGGCCCCACCGGCCCGGCGGGCCCCACCGACCCGGCCGGCCCCGCCGGTCGGGCCCCGTGCGGCACCTGAGGGGGCCAGCCCGGTCTGCCTGGCACTCCCGCGGCGGGCCCGATCACTCCACTGGAGACGGTGAAGATGCCGGTGTCGAGGCTGTCGTTGCGGGCGAAGCGCACCCGGACGTTGCCGACGAACGTGTAGCGCTGGTCCGCCGCGTGATCCTTGATGATTTCGGCGAGCTCGGTGGCCAGCGCCTGCTCGTACGGAACGAGGTGTTCGTGGTCACGCCCCGAGAGCTCGATCAGGAAGTCGTTGGGCACGAGCGTGCGGGTCGCGCTGATCACCCGGCGGCTGTCGGTCTCCTCGCGGAGCGCGCCAGCGAGCTCGACGGGCTCGACGCCGCCTTTGAACACCTTGGCGAAGGCCCCCTCGACCAGACCGCCAAGGCGGCGCTCGAAGCGCGACAGGACGCCCACACGTACCTCCTCCTCCGGCCCACAGCGTAATCGGAGCCGCTCCTGCGAAACCGAGTCGCTCATGTGTGCGAGGTCACCGTGGTAACGTCGAGATCTACCTCGGGCGAGTGGCGGAATGGCAGACGCGCACGGTTCAGGTCCGTGTGTCCTGACGGACGTGGGGGTTCAACTCCCCCCTCGCCCACATATTCGTTGCTCGCGCTGATGAGGATCTCCTCGTCGATGGGCCGCGGGGGGCCAGCGCGACCTGCAGCCGAACAGCACCGCGCCGGCACACCGTGCCGGCTGTGCCGCCCGCCGGGCGGTCGCATCCGCGCAGACGCAACCGCGCAGGCGCAACCGCGCCGACCAACCGGCCGGGTGGCGTCGGTCCGGAGCGCACGCCTCGGCACCGGGCACCGGCCCCACAGGCCGTAATGCTGTAGACCGCCAGGTCACGTGGGGTGAGGGCCCGTGCTGGCTGTAACCGTTCAGAGGCCTGAAGGGTCTTGTCACAGCCTTCGAATAGCCTCAGCCCGCGGCGCCGCCCGGACGAGCGGCCGGCTGACGCAGCACGCCCTGGTTTGAGTCCCAGCCGGCTCGGCCATAAGTGGGACCAGCCAGTGAAGAACGGCGGCCGATGGCGGGACTGTGGTTCATGGACCCAGTGCCACAGAGATCACCCGTGCAGCACTCACGTATACGCTTAGTCACACCGTGATATCACTGCAGGTAGTCCCCAGTTACGGTCACCTTCGTCGGATCACCTGCACGTAGGCGATCCGATACGCATTGTGAATTGTCTTTGCGTTTACGTCGGCGCCCCTGTGGCCACCCCAGGGTGACGACTTAGCGTGACACCCGTAGGACAAGGGGACAAGGGGACGACAACGCGTAACCCCGATCTCGCGGGTGACCGCGGTGGCGGTTTGCACGCTGCTGCTGACGCTCGCGCTGCTGGTCGAATGGTGGATGAGGCGGCTGCCGGCCAGCCGCTCGCGGGATTGCTCGGCTGGCGCGCCGACTCTGCCCAGCGGCGAGGAGGGCGGCCAGGTGTTGGTGTGGTGACCCGGGGTCGTCCTCCGGCCACGGCGTCTCGTAGCGCCGCTCGCCTGATCGGTCCTCTGGCGCCGGGGGCTGGTCCAAGGTCCCGGCCGCGTTCGGCACGACGCGGCCGGGACCGTCAATTGATCGGCCATCCAGCGGCTTACGCTGCCCGGCCTGATTGCCCAGCATGGACATGGGTCGGCCCGCGGGGGAGGGGGGCTGGTCCAAAGGGCCCCGGTTGGGACGGCCGAGCCCGCGGACCCGTCGTGGCCGTCCGCCGATCAGCGGATGACAGCGTGATCCACTTTGACGTCGTCGCCCGCGCTGCCTACGTGTTTGGCGGATACCGGCAACGGATATACGACAAGGGGGCAATGATTCTTCAAGCCCCCGTGCGGGGCACAGCGGCCTTGCCGAGTGAAACCTCCCGTGCGAGGCTGAAGCGCTGGTCCAGCGCGGGTAAAGAGGGTCACGGGCAGCAAGAGCGCCGCGAAGGTGCGCACGTCCGACCCCGTGCGGGAGGAGGGCCGAATGCCGATGGAGTGGCGCAGGGACGCGGCCTGTCGTAACCAGGATCCGGAGTTGTTCTTTCCGATTGGTACCGGTGACGCGTCGGGCCAGCAGGTGAAAGCCGCGAAAGCGGTCTGTCATCGCTGCCCGGTCATCGCCTCCTGCTTCGCTTGGGCCACCGCCAACGGCCCGGTCGCCGGGATTTGGGGTGGCACGACCGAGGGCGAGCGGGCCTCGGCCCGCCGACGTCGCCTCGGATTGGCTGCCGCCGCGCCCGCAGGCGCATAGCCGTTGCCGGCTACTCGCCCGCTGTCCTCGTACACCCTCCCTTCTTGCCCTTCTTGCGTCTTGCCGAGACGTTCGGCTCAGGACCGCCGCAACCGGTTCACCAGATCATCGAGCAGCGGTGACGGCAGCTCCTTCCCGGTGGGCACTATCTGCTTGGTCTGCCGCAGAAAGGCGCGGATCGGCGCTGCCGGCACTTGCAGAAGCACGTCGGCGTCGCCCGCCGTGAG
>JADGOW010000223.1 GCA_017882765.1 Frankiaceae bacterium | reverse complement strand
CCGCGACCATGTGCTTGCCGGCCGCCGCGACCGTGTGCCTCCCGGCCGTCGCGACCGTGTGCTTGCCGGCCGCCGCGACCGTGTGCCTCCCGGCCGTCGCGACCGTGTGCTTGCCGGCCGCCGCGGCCGTGTGCTTGCCGGCCGTCGCGGCCGTGTGCCTGCCGGCCGCCTGGCCACCCGACCACCCGTCATCCGGCCGCTGATCGATGGCGTGACGGGTGGCGGCTACGCTCCCTGCGCTGGCTTGCAACGTCGGGCCGGGTCGGGCCGGCTGGGGCTGCAACGGAAGTCGGGGTATGGCGGGCAGGCGCGCCCGGCACCGGGCGAGGTACGGGGTGCGGGGCGGCCGGGTGGCCGCCCTGGAGTACTCGACTGTCTTCTCCGCGCTGACCCTGATCGGGCTCTTCGTCTTCGGCTCGCTCAGCGCCTACTACTTCAGCTTCTACCGTGAGCTCGGTCTGACGCCGTCCAACGTCGGTCTCGCGCAGGGTGAGGTGCTGGCCCGGGCCGCGTACTGGCTCGGCAGCCTCGTGCTGGCGATGGTGTTCCTCCTGGCCCTGCTCGGCTCGCTCGCGCTGGTGGTGGTCCAGTTCGTCCGCTGGTTGCGCCGGCGGCTGAACCGCCCGCCGCCGCAACGACTCCCCCGGGTCTTTCGCCGGGTTCGCCCTTTCCTGCCGCCGGCCGAGTGCTGGGTGCTCGCCGCTCTGGTGCTCGTGATCGCTCTGCTCCAGCAGACGTCCCTGCCCTTGCTGGACGCCGCGGTTGTGCTCATCCTGTTCTGGCCCCTGGGCCACGTCCTCGGGCGGAACCGGGGGCGGCGCCGTCTGAGCATCGTGGTCTTCTCGCTGCTGTGCCTGGCGCTGATCCTGCTTACCCTCGGCCAGCAGGGGAAACAGGACGCCGAGCACCTGGAGAAGACCGGGGTCGCGCGCGACACGGCGCAGCTGATGGGCATCGAGCACGTGTACGCGGTGCCCCAGTTCGCCGCTGAGGTGGCCCCACGTGGGTACCGGCAGGGTCGCATGCTCGTCCTGCTCGGCAGCGGCACAGACGACACTTACGCGCTCTACGACTGCGCGGAAGGGCAGGTCTACCGGGTCTACACGGGGCAGGTGTCCCTGCACGTGTTCGTCCCGCAGCCGAACCCGTCGGAACCGGAGGGCGCCGCCGCCCTCAGCCGGCTGCAGTGCCGCTGAGGGACCTCTTCGGCGCTTTTCGGATTTCGGGCTTGCCGCGGCGGTTACGTTGCACACCATCAGTGTTCTCGACGGCGAACGGCACACTCGTCCGGACATTCCCGGATTCGGTCGATCTCGCCAAGTTCGGCATTCCCGGTCACCGCGGAGTCTCTTGGGTTCGCCGGTCGAGGTCGCGTTTTCACCGGACCGGCTTCTTGCCGACGCGTGCAACTTTTTTCCGCACCCTCGACAGCGCGGGCGATGTCGCGAAGGCTGACCTGCGAACGGGAGAGGTGGTGGACCGCGTGGCCATCGGTCCGGCACCTCCCAGCATGGCGATCTCCACGGTCGGGCGGTCGCTGTGCGTCGGCAACGACCCCTCGGGGACGCTGAGCAAGGTGAACGCGGTGACCAGGCAGGTCGAGCAGACGGTCAGCACCGGTCTGACCCGGTGGGGGTCACCGACAACCCGAAGAGCGGTGATGTGTGGGTGGCGACTATTTGGGAACGCCGACGATGTCCAAGATGGGCCGGTAGCCCACGGATAACCGTTCCGTAACGCATTTCTGCGGTAATGCATGCGGCTCGGCGCGTTGAACGGCCTCACCCAGCGACTTAGCGGGTACTCCCCGTGTACGCGGCAGGAGCTACCGCCTAGCATCAGGCTGGGGTGTCGCTGCTTGCGGGTGCCGTCGCCCCGATTCGCGGACCGGGCCGGTCAGGAGGGCCGAATGGCGGCAGAGCCACAGCGGGGCCTCCTTCCGCGCTCGCTGCGGATCGTGGCGGTCGGCCTGTCCGCGGTCGTGCTCGTGCTCTCGGTCGGTGGCTGGATCACCAAGCAGGTCCTCGTCGGGCTGATCAATCAGGTCAGCGTGGAATTCCCGCCTGGGTATCACCGACCGGGCGAGCAGCAGAACGGGTCGACCAATTACCTGCTCGTGGGTTCTGACAGCCGAACCGGTACGGGCAAGGAATACGACCAATACGGCATCGTGAAGGGCGGGCGGTCCGACACCCAGATCCTCGCGCACGTCGCGGCCGACGGGACGACGACGCTCATCTCTTTCCCGCGCGACATCTACGTCATCATCCCGTCGTACACCGACAACAAGGGGACCGTTCATTCTGCTGAGCGGAACAAGCTTAATGCGGCTTTCGAAGACGGCGGGCCGTCGCTGCTTATCCAAACCATGGAACTGTTGACCGGGCTGCGCATCGACCATTACGTCGAGGTCGACCTCTCGGGTTTCAAGAAGATCACGAACCAGCTCGGCGGGATTGACGTCTGCATCAAGAAGGTGCCGGCCAACCTGACCGGGCAAATAGACAATCTCAATGACGACCTGAGCGGGTTCCACGGCCATCTCGGTGTCAACCACCTTGACGGCGAGGCTGCTCTCGCCTTCGTCCGGCAGCGGCACGGCCTGCCCGACGGCGACCTGGACCGGATCAAGCGGCAGCAGCAGTTTCTCGGGGCAATGTTCCGGCAGGCGTCGAGTGGGTCGGTGCTGTTCCGCCCCGACCGGCTGCTCCCGTTGATGAGCGATGCCGCGTCGTCGATCACCATGGATCAGGCCACTGATGTGGATCAGCTGCTGGATCTCGCGCAGCGGATACGCAGTCTCGGGCCCGACAAGCTGCGCTTCGAGACGGTTCCGACCCACTGGCCGACATCGGTCGACGGCGCGGACAGTTCCGGCCTCATCAACGGGGCGAGCGTGCTCATCTACGAGTCGGCGGGGCTGCAGAACATCCTCGGGCCGCTGCGCGACCGGCCGACGGACGCCAATGTCACCCTCGACGGGCGGCCGCTGGCGCCTCCCGACGCGCCGCCGATCGACGTGGTCGTGCGTGCCTCCAATGAGGCCGCGGTCGTTCACGCCCTGGCCGCGATCAACGCCGCGGGCTTCCGCACTGCTTCCTCCCACATCGAGACCCCACCGTCCAACAAGACGACGATCACGTACGGCCCGGATGCCGAGGCCTCCGCCCGTGCTCTCGCCGCGAACGTGCCGTGGGCTCGACTCGCCCTGGACCCGGCGGCCGGCAAGTCGCTGCGCCTCGAGCTCGGCGAGCCACCCGCCGGTTTCGGGCCGCTGACCCGGGTGACGCCTCCAGACTTCCCGCAGAGCAACGAGCCGAAGCCGGCGGCCGGCCCCGCCAACGCTGCTTCCCCCGCCAATCGCTGCACGTACTGATCTGCCGATGGCGCCTGCGGGCGCGGGAAGACGCGCTGCCTCGACCGGGCGGCATCGGCGGCGGCGCCGCATGATGGCAAGTGCTGACTATGCCGGCTGTGCCGGCTCGACTGAGGGAGTGGATATGGGACGCGTCGTCGTGGGGGTGGACGCCACGCCGGGGTCACGAGCGGCGGTCCGATGGGCCATCGAGTACGCGCGCGAGCGCGGGCACTCGCTGACCTTCCTGCATGCCTATGTGATTCCCGCGCATCCCAGCCCGGCGGGACCGGTTCGCACGCCTGAGATGCAGCGGGACGCCCGGGAGCGGGGGCGGCGCCAGGCAGACCGCGCGTTGAGCGTGGCGCAGGCCGTACCGGGCCTGGAGGCGGACGCGGTCGTCGCCGAGGGTGACGCGGTCGAGCTGCTGGTTGCTCAGGCCGCGGATGCCGACCTGTTGGTGCTGGGCGCGCACGAGGCCGGTGGGCTCTTGCGCTTGCGTCGGCTGGGCAGCGTCCTTAGCCGGTGCCTGCATGCCGCACCGTGCCCAGTTGTCGTGGTCCCCGAGCGGGAAGCTAATCCCTAAATCCGGAAATATCCCGCCCCAGCACTCTTTTCGAAGCGTCCAACGGTGTTCTGTGAATTGGGCCGGGGGCACCCGGCGATCGTGATACACCGTTGAGAGACGTTGGCCGGTTATTGCGGATGAGTCCGCGACGGCCTCGGGGGGGCAATTGCTTGGGGGGGCAATTGATACGTCGATGGTATGAATCGGAAGGGCTGCCAGGGGCTCGCCAGGTCCGTGACGCGACCCGGGGGACCGGGGCTTCCCGGGGGACGCGGGCTTCCCGGGGGACGGGGCGGCGGCGCCTGCGTGTGCCGTTCGTGATCGTTCCGGCGGCTGCCGTCGCCATCGTGCCGGTCGTCGCGGAGGCGGCCGGC
>JADGOW010000222.1 GCA_017882765.1 Frankiaceae bacterium | reverse complement strand
GCGGTCCGCAGCAGTCGAGGAGCCCGTCGCGTCCTGACGGTCGCGGCGGGCGTGGCCGTCGTCCTGCTGCTGTTTCCCGCCGTGTCGATCGGGCGGGTGTTGAGCGCGCCCGGCACCGACAGCGTCTCGGCCCGGCTGTCCGAATGGGCCCGTGACCACCGCCTCGGCGGCGCCGTCACCTGGCTCGAGCGGCGAACGTACCGCCCGCCCAAGGTGGGCGGGACCCCGCCGGCGACGTCGCCGCTCGGTGGCCGGCGCACCGCCTCCTCGGCCGGGCCGCCCGCAGCAGTGGCGGGGCCGGCTCTGCCGCTGCCGGTCCGACCGCTGGCCACGCCGGCGCTGTCGGGCGAGGGTGGTTGGCATGTGCTGACCCGGGTTTCCGGCCGGCCGGCGATCGCCGCGGCGTACCTGCGGCCCGACGCCATCCACACCTCCTACGTGGCGGGGGTGGTGTGGATCAACCCGCGGCTCGTCTCGGCGCAACTCCACCCCGGAACCCTCGATCCCGGAGGCACCGGCTGGGCGGGGTCGACCAGCCTGTCGGCGGGCCGGCGGGCCGGTCTGCTCGCGGCGTTCAACTCGGGGTTCCGGCTGACTGCCTCCCACGGCGGGTTCTACCTGGCCGGCCGCCACGCCGGGCATCTCCGCCCCGGGGCGGCATCGATGGTCTTCGGTCGCAACGGCTCCCTGACTGTCGGCACCTGGAATCGCGACGTACGGCTCACCCCCGACGTGCTGGCCGTTCGGCAGAACCTGGCGCTGCTCGTCGAGGGCGGCCGGATCACCCCCGGGGTCGACAGCGACGCCGGCGTGTGGGGGGCGACGCTCGGGAACGCCAAGTACGTCTGGCGCAGCGGCATCGGCGTAAGGCGGGACGGCGGTGTCGTCTACGTCGCGGGCAATCGGCTGACCGCGCGATCCCTCGCCGAACTGCTCCTCCGGGGTGGCTGCACGCGGGCCATGGAGTTGGACATCAATCCGGCCTGGACCTCCTTCATCCTCTACCCGCCGAAGGAGCGCAACCTGCTGCCGGACATGCAGGGTTCGCCCCGCCGGTACGACACGGTCTCCAGCCGCGACTTCGTCGCGCTGTACGCCCGGTGAACGCCCGGTGACAGCGCCCGGCACCGGGGCCGCACCGGCGGCACAGATCGGGCGGTTGAATCTCGCACCGGCCGACCGGCGGACGAGGCTGGCGCAGCCGGCCGCGCTGCTCACCGCCACCCGCCCGCGGCAGTGGACGAAGAGCCTGCTGGTCCTCGCGGCTCCGGTCGCCGGCGGCGCGTTGTTGCGCCCGGCCGTCCTGCCCGCCGCCGCCCTGGCCCTCCTCGCCTTCACGCTGGCCGCGGCAGCGGTGTACCTGGTCAACGACGTCGGCGACCGCACGCGGGACCGGCTGCACCCGGTGAAACGGCACCGACCGGTTGCCTCCGGGCAACTCAGCCCCGCGACGGCACTGGCCGCCGCCGCGGTGCTCGCCGCGCTGGCGGTCGGCGCCCCGCTGGGCGCCATGCGGCCGGGCCTCGGCGGCGTCATCACGGTTTACCTTCTCCTTTCGCTGCTCTACGGCCGGTGGCTGAAGAACACTCCATGGGTGGAACTCGCGGTCGTGGCCACCGGCTTCGTCCTTCGCCCCCTCGCCGGTGCGATCGGGACCGGCGTCCCCCCGTCGGGCTGGTTCCTCCTCGTCTGCGGCTGTGGTTCGTTGACGGTCGCCTTCGGCAAGCGAGCCGCTGAGCTGCGTCAATGCGGACCTCAGGCCGCGCTCGCCCGCCCCGTCCTGGCCAGCTACCGGGTCTCTGCTCTGCGCACCGGCCGTCGGGCTGCCAGTGCCGGTGCCGTCGTGGCCTATCTGGGATGGGCCGCCACCCGCACGACGCCGCTGGAAAGGTGGACCGCCCTGCTCTCGACGCTGCCGCTGACCGCCGCCTTCCTGCGCTACGCCGTCTGCAACGACCGCGGTCTTGGTGAGGCGCCGGAAGAGCTGGCGCTCACCGACCGCACCCTGCAACTCCTCGGCGTCTGCTGGCTCGTGACGTTCCTGGTCGGTGTCTGTGGAGGCTGACCACGGCCAGCGCGCGCTGGTCAGCGGATGGGGCCGCACGGTGCCGACGGCAGCCACCGTCCGGCGGCCGCGATCAGTTGCGGAGACAGCCGCGATCCTCGGCTCGGCCGGCCCCCGCGGTGTGATCGCTCGGGGCCTCGGGCGCGCGTACGGCGATGCGGCCCAGAACGCTGGCGGTACGGTCATCGACTGCACCGGCCTCGCCGGGATGCGCCTCGATCCGGAAACCGGCGTCGTCACCGCCGCCGCCGGGATGAGTGTGGACGCCCTGCTGCGCGCCCTGATTCCCCACGGCTGGTTCGTGCCGGTCAGCCCCGGCACCCGCCAGGTCACGGTGGGTGGCGCGATCGCCGCCGACATCCACGGTAAGAACCACCACCGCGACGGGTCGTTCTCCGAAGCCCTCTCGAGCCTGCGGCTCATCCTGCCCTCCGGGGAACACCGGCTCATGGACCGCAGCGACGGGAGGCTCTTCCAGGCCACCGTCGGCGGCATGGGGCTGACCGGGGTCATCGTCGAGGCGACCTTCCGGTGCATCCCGATCCGCACCTCACGGATGCGGGTCGACACGGTCCGGGCGGCGAACCTCGAGGAGGCGCTGGCGCTGATGGCGGCCGGTGACGACGCCTACCGGTACAGCGTCGCGTGGATCGACCTGCTGGCGCGTGGCCCGGCCCTCGGGCGCAGCGTGCTCACCCGGGGCGATCATGCCGAGCCGGCCGAACTGACGCCTCGAGACGCTGTTGACCCGCTGGGTTTCGACCCTCGGGTGCGGCTGAGCGTGCCGCCGTGGGCACCGTCCGGACTCCTCAACCCGATGACGGTGCGGGCTTTCAACGAGCTGTGGTTCCGCCGGGCACCGCGGGAGCGGCGGGGGGAGATCCAACCCCTGGCCGGGTTCTTCCATCCGCTGGACGCCTTGGCCGAGTGGAACCGGCTCTACGGCAGGCGGGGGTTCCTGCAGTACCAGTTCCTGCTGCCCTTCGGCGCAGAGGGCACGCTGCAGGAGATCGTGGAGCGGGTCTCCGCGTCCGGCGTCGCGTCCTTCCTCGCCGTGCTCAAGCGCCTCGGCGCGGCCAGCGGCGGCTGGATGTCGTTTCCCGCGCCGGGTTGGACACTCACCCTCGACGTGCCCGTGCGCCCGCGGGTGCTGGGGCTGACCCGTGACCTCGACGCGGCGGTGCTCGCGGCCGGCGGCCGGGTCTACCTCGCCAAAGACTCCGTGCTGCGCGCCGACGCCGTGGAGCGGATGTACCCGCGCGTGATGGACTTCCGCGCTCTCCGTTCGGAGATCGACCCGCAGCGCATTCTGCGTTCAGACCTGGCGAGACGGCTGGAGTTGTAGATGAGGCTGGAACGTCGAAGAGAACCGGAACGTCGATGAAGAATGCACTCGGGGTCGTGGACTCGGTCGTCGTCCTCGGCGGTCGCAGCGAGATCGGGCGGGCCATCGCCCGCCGCCTCGTCCGCGACGGGGCCAGCCGGGTCGTCCTCGCCGTCCGCGGCGGCGCTGCCGCCGACGCCGCTGTCGAGTTGGGTGAACTCGGCGCCACGGTGACCGTCGTCGACTTCGATGCGCTGGACGTCGACTCCCACGAGCGGCTGGTGCGGAGCATCTTCGCGTCCCTGGGGGACGTCGACGTCGTGGTCTCGGCCGTGGGGGAGCTCGGCGATCAGGCGAGGTACGAGCGTGAGCCGGCGGCGGCGGCCGCCAGCGTCCGGACCAACCTGGTCGGTCACGTCTCCACCGGTCTGGCCGTCGCCGCCTGCCTGCGGGCGCAGGGCCACGGCACGTTGGTCGTGCTGTCCTCGGTCGCCGGGATCCGTACCCGACGGTCGAACTTCGTCTACGGCTGCGCCAAGGCCGGTTTGGACGGATTCGCCCTCGGTCTGGCAGACGCACTGCACGGCACCGGGGCCACGGTCATGGCCGTCCGGCCGGGATATGTCCACACTGCCATGAGCGCCCACGTCCCACCGGCGCCGATGTCGGTCACCGTCGAGGACGTGGCGGACGCCGTCGCCGACGGCCTGCGCCGCGGGGCCGTCGTGGTCTGGGTGCCCCAGCGCCTCGCGGGCGTGTTCGCGGTCCTGCGGCTGCTGCCGAGGAGCGTGTGGCGACGGATGCCGACGTGACGACATCGCCCCGATCTCCGGGAATCGACGCAACGTACCCAGCTCACCGAGCCGGCAGCGCCGCAACCGCAGGTTTCGACGCCGTTCGGCGCGGCTCCT
>JADGOW010000221.1 GCA_017882765.1 Frankiaceae bacterium | reverse complement strand
GGTGGGGGCCGGTAGGGGCCGGTAGGGGCCGGTAGGGGCGGTAGGGCCGGGAGGCCGCCGCACTCGCGGCGGCGGATAGTCTTGCGACCCCCACGGTGGCCGCGTTACGAACGGGAACGGCGCCACGACCGCATGATCAACATTCACGTGAACGACCCCGGGCACGTCGCTCTCCGCCGAGCGGGCCGGGTGGCCATCGTCTTTCCCGTCGCTTTCGCCATCGGCAACTACGCCGTCGGGGACACGTCCACGGCGCTCTACTGCGCGTTCGGCTCCTTCGGGCTGCTGTCGCTGACGGACTTCGGCGGCCGGCGCAAAAGGCGGCTGCTGTATTACTGCATTCTCGGCGTCGTGTCGGTGGTGAACATCTCTTTCGCCACCCTGTGTTCGCAGGTGCTGGCCGTCAGCATCGCAAGCATGGCGGTCGCTGCTTTCGTCATGCTGTTCGCCGGCTTGATCAACGCCTATGTCGTCGCGATGACGTCGGCTATGCTGCTCATGTACGTGCTGCCCGTCACCGTGCCGGGAGACATTGACACCATCCCGTATCGGCTCGCCGGATTCGGGATCGCCTGGGCGCTGTCCGTGCCCGCGGCGCTGTTCCTGTGGCCGTACTTCTCCCGCAACGTGTTCCGGCCGAAGGCGGCCCAAGCCTGCGAGGCGCTCGCGGGTGTGCTCGAAGCGCTGCCGGTCGGCTCGGCGGTATCGCCGGCTGCGGGCGAGGAGGCGGCCCGCCGCTTCCAGGCGCTTCGTGACGTGCTGTCGGCCCTGCGGCAGCAGTGGCTGGCAACGCCGTTCCGGCCGACCGGTACGACGGAGGCGGAGCGCGCCGTCGCGCGCCTCATGAACGAGCTGGACTGGCTGTACGGGTTGCTCGCACCGCCCATCGGCCACCCGGACGCGCCCCCTGTCCTGTACGGGCACGTCCGGACACGCGAGGACGCGGCTGTGGTCGGGGCGTGTGCCGTTCTCTTGCAGGACTGCGGCGCGGCCCTGATCGAGCTACGCCACGCCCCGCGCCCGCAGCGCGTGGCCGAATCGGCGGAAGCCGCCCTGCTGTCTCTGGAGCGGCAGTTGCCCAAGTTGGCCGTACCCGACCACCCGGTGGACCACCAGGCGCAGTCAACCGAGTGGCTCACGGCCTTGGCCCCCTCCTTCCGGCTGCGGGCCCTGACCTACACCACCGCATCGCTTGCGGCCGACGTCGCCGTGGCCATCGGGGACCGCGAGGCTGCCCCACCCGACCCCCGGCAAGCCGACTCCCCGCGCTTGTGGCGACAGGTCATCGAGACCACTACCCCTGCACTGTCAGGAACCTGGGACTCGCTGCGCAGGTACCTCACCCCTCGGTCGGTCTGGTTTCGCAACAGCGTGCGCGGTGCGGTGGCTCTGGCAGGCGCGGTCGCCGTGGCCGGCGGGTTCGACCTCCAGCACGGCTTCTGGGTCGTGCTCGCCGCTCTCACGGTGCTGCGCACCAAGGCGTCCGGCACCCAGGCGACGGCCCTTCGTGCGGTTGCGGGGACGCTGCTGGGTTTCGTGATCGGTGCTGCGATCGTCTATCCCGACTGGGCCGACGGAGATTTCCTCTGGGCGGTTTGGCCAATAACGATCTTCTTCGCCGCATGGGGCGGGACGATCTCACTTATCCTCGGTCAGGCCGCGTTCACCGTCATGGTCGTCATCTTGTTCAACCTGCTCGGCGAAGGGTGGCGGGTCGCCGTCGTGCGGATCGAGGACGTCCTGATCGGATGTGCCGTCGCGGTCGGCGCCGGCTTCCTGTTCTGGCCGCACGGCGCCGGCGCGGCCCTCGCCGACCGGCTCGCGGCGGCCTACCGCAGCAGTGTCGCCCTCCTGGCGGCGGTGCTGCGGGGCGCGGCCCGCAGGGCCGATCTGGCGAACTCACTCGCCGCGCCGCGCCGGGCCGCCCTTGCCGATTCCGCCCTGCTGGACGACGCGGTGCGCCAGTACCTGTCCGAGCACGGCACGCTGCGGCTGAGCAAGGAGGATCTCGTCATCCTCATCGGGGGCGCGTCCCGGGTTCGCATGATCGCCCACTCGCTGCTCGACGCCGTGCGGGCCAACACCGCCGAGCTCGTGGACGGATTCGACTGGCAGCAGGTCAGCGCCCTCGGCGCCTATGAGGATCTGCTCAGCCGGGACCTGACTGCCGTGCAGGCCTGGTACGCGGCGCTTTCGGACGCCCTGAGCTCCGGCGGGCAGGTCCTGCCGCCGTACGCGCTCGACATGTCGGCCCACGGCTGCATTCTGGGAGAGCTGCGCGACGCCGCCGCGGCCGACAATCGGGTGATCCGGCCCGCGCTCACCCTCGTGCTTGTGGGCCAGCACCTGGACTACCTCGCCCGGCTAGAGGGACGTCTCGAACCGGCGGCGGAGCGGGTGGCAGGCTGGCGCCGCGTCGCCTGGTGGCGCTGAAGTCAGGTGGCGCTGAAGTCAGGTGGCACTGAAGTCAGGTGGCTACAAGGGCGCCACGCGCCGGCCCGAGAGCTTCAGCGCCGAGGGCCCTCCGGAGCGGCCCACACCGCGTCCGGTCGCACGATCACGACCGGGCAGGTGGCGTAGAGCACGCATTCGCGGGCCACGCCGCCCAGTCGCATCCGCCGGTGCCCGCCCCGCCCGTGCGACCCGACCACGAGCATGTCGGCGTCCTTCGCCTCCTCGAGCAGGGCATCCGCCGGGGGGCTCTGGATGACGCGCGTATCGACCGCGAGGCCGTCGGTGAAGGCACCACACTCGCGCAGGGCACCGCTGAGCGCGGCCCCGGTGTGCTCCTCCAGCGAGGCGAGGAAGTCTGGCGGCAGCTGGGGCAGGCCCGGGGCCATCGGGGGTATCCAGCAGCTGACGGCCACCAGGTCGACCTCCCACTTCCGTGCCATCGTCACGGCCCAGGACAGCGCCACCCGCGAGTCGTCGGAGCCGTCGTAGCCGACCACCATTCGTCCGCTCATGCGCCCACCTTGCCTGTTCGGCCCCGCCGGGCGGGGCCGAACGTGCCAGGCGGGGGGCAAGTGGAGCGTCGCGCGTCGACCTATTTACTCGACCAGAGGATGCGCCAGTCCCTCCCGAGGATGATGACCTTGCCGTCGTTGGTGACGACCAGCGCGGACCCTGGGTGGCCGCCGGTCGGGGTGTACCACAGCACCTTGCTGTCCTGGTAAACGGTCGCGCACCCGTCGGTGCGCATGAGCAGCACCCGGTTGGCGCCCAGGGTGCGGGTGGCCCACAGCGCGCGGCCGCCGTTGTAGAGAACGAGGTTGCCATCGGCTTGCATGACGAGCGTGTTCAGCCCGTTCGGGGAGGTCAGGAACTGGTTGTAGGCCCCGACGAGGCGCTTGCCGGTCAGCATCCAGGTGGAATGGCTGTGTGACATCCAGGTCGGCCAGAGGCCGGGAGCGACGACCATCATGTTCCCGTCGTTGCGAAGCTCCAGCCTCGTGCCGGGAGACTTGAACGTCCGGCTTGACCACAGGGGGCGGCCCTCCCCGTAGAGGACCAGGTTGCCGTCTGCTTGCATGGTGAGCACCCGCCTGGACCCGTTGCTGTGGGTCGACCACGGGACGCCGGACGGTCCGTACAGCACGAGGTTGCCGTCGGTCTGGAGCGTGAGCCGGTACTCGTGATTGGGGGAGACCAGCTGCTGGCCGGGCAGCAACCGGGCGCCGGAGGCAAGCAGGGACGGGCCGGTCCACACGGCCGGCGGCGGTCCCGGGGCGCCGGGCGGGGCCATGACGGGGGGTTTGGCTGCGTCGTTGGCCAGGGCGGCGAGCTGGGCCCGGCTGCCGTGGAAGTAGCTGGCTTCGACGCCGCCGGTGATGCCCGGCACGGACCGCTGCCACGTGTACTGCCAGAAGGTCGTGCGGGTCCAATCCCCGAACAAGGCGCCGGGGGAGGAGACGTAGCTGTTGTAGAGCGCGTCCCACAGCGGGTACTGCCCGAAACCGCTGGGGTTGTACATGTAGCCCTGGTAGAACCACCCGCCGGAGTAGAGGATCGGGACCCGGCCGGTGCGGGCCTGCAGGGTCTGCAGGAAGGTGTGCGCCCACGCGGTGAGGCTGGCCGGGCTGAGCCCACCGGTCACCTCGAGGTCGAGGACCGGCGGCAGCCACCCGCGGCCGCGGACATCTCCGATGATGTTGGCGAAGTAGTTGGCTTCGGTCGCGGCGTTCACGATCGGCAGGCTCGGCCGGGCGAAGTGGTAGGCCCCCACATACAGACCCTGGGCACGGGCGGTTGCGACGTCGGAGCGGTAATACGCGCTGGTGTAGCCCGTCCCCTCGCTGGC
>JADGOW010000004.1 GCA_017882765.1 Frankiaceae bacterium | reverse complement strand
GGCCGGTCGGTGGGGCGGCCGGTCGGTGGGGCGGCCGGTCGGTGGGGCGGCCGGTCGGTGGGGCGGCCGGTCGGTGGGGCGGCCGGTCGGTGGGGCGGCCGGTCGGGTTGGACGAACGGCCAGGCGCCGTCAGACGTCCACAGCCCGCCTCGCGTCCGGAGACAGCACACCCCAGCCGATGAGCTGCTCGATGAACTCCGCCGGGGACGCGTCGTAGGTCGCGGCGAGCGGCCCCAGGTCGCTTTGCCGCAGCGAGAGCACCCTGCCGTTGTAGTCACCGCGCTGGCTCTGGATCGTCGCGGCGAACCGTGTCAGCGCTGTCGCCTCATCCCGGGGGACCTTGGTCAGCCGCTCCAGGTCGATCACAATGCGTGGTGACGGCTCGAGGCGCGGTGTCGCGTGGCCCTGCGGAAGCAGCTCGCTGACAGGCACGCCGTAGAACTCCGACAGCTCGGCCAGCCTCTGGACAGTCACGGCGCGGTCGCCGCGTTCGTACGACCCGACGACGACAGCCTTCCACTTGCCCTGGGACTTCTCCTCGACACCGTGCAGCGACAACCCCTGCTGCTGGCGTATGGCCCGCAGCCTGGTGCCCAGCGCCTTCGCATAGTCGGTCATCTCGCGGGGCCCCCACTCAACGTCAACAAGACTCCCGCCTCATCACGCCAGACGAAAGCCGCGGAATCAGCGAAAGAGGTATTAGATCCAGTATGCCACTTGACTACAGGATGTGACCGTAGGAGCTGTGTGCGGTCAGGTCAAGGCGTTCCGGCCTAACCGGTGAGATGTCTCATCTTCTGCAGCCACGCTGGTCACGGACATCGAAGCTCTCCTCGTGTGTCGGAACCGTTACTCGTCGCTTCGGCCCGTCATGGGCTTCCGAACATGCATGCTCGGCCCGAGTCGGGCGAACATGCACGCCGACGCGGGGGCGCGTGGCCGGTCCTCCCGCCGCCGGTCGGTCGCGCGCGGTAACGTCGTTTCCGGCGCCGGTCGGCGGAAGCGACAGCAGAAGCGACAGCAGAAGCGGCCACCAGCGTCCCGGTCAGGCAACCGGCACGTCCCCAGGTGCCGGCTCCTTTAAGGACCCGTCCAGCGAGACGGGGAAGGAGGGTGGGGGTTGTCGCCTGCGTTCGGAACAGCGGGGCGTGCTCCCCGGCGGGATGGTCCGTCACCGCCGGGCGGGGGCCCGCCCGGTCAGGTCGACCGTTTCACGTCCCTCGACCTGGGCTCCGCCCGCACGATCCTCGATGCCGGCGAGCTGTCCCGTGCCCTGTCGCGGATGGCGCACGAGGTACTCGAGAAGACCTCCGGCGGGCGCAACGTCGTTCTCCTCGGCATCCCCACCAGGGGGGTGCCGCTGGCCCGCCGGCTCGCGGCCCGTATCGAGGCCTTCGAGGGGCTTTCGCTGCCGACAGGCCAGATCGACCCGACGATGTACCGGGACGATCTCAGGATGCGGGGCGTCCGGCCGCTCGAAGAGACCCGCCTGCCTGCCGACGGTCTCGACGACAAGGTCGTGGTCCTCGTCGACGACGTGCTGTTCTCCGGCCGCACGGTACGGGCCGCACTCGATGCGCTGGCTGAGCACGGTCGGCCGCGCATCGTCCAGCTGGCGGTTCTGGTCGATCGGGGGCACCGCGAGCTGCCCATCCGCGCCGACTATGTCGGCAAGAACATCCCGACCTCCCGCGCGGAGGTGGTGCACGTCCTGCTCGACGAGGTGGACGGCCGGGACGCGGTGCTCGTCGGGCATGCCGCCCCCCAGGCTGTTCCCGAGCGCCCGGGCGCGACAAGGGAGGGCCTGCGATGAGCCGCCACCTGCTCTCGGCCGCCGATCTGTCCCGTGACGAGGCGGTGCTCATCCTGGACACGGCGGAAGAGATGAGCCGCCTGTCCGACCGGGCGGTGAAGAAGCTGCCGACGTTGCGCGGCCGCACGGTCGTGAACCTGTTCTTCGAGGATTCGACCCGCACCCGCACGTCCTTCGAGGTCGCCGCCAAGCGGCTGTCCGCCGACGTCATCAACTTCTCGGCGAAGGGCTCCAGCGTGTCCAAGGGCGAGAGCCTCAAGGACACTGCCCTGACGCTGGAGGCGATGGGCGCCGACGCCGTCGTGATTCGCCACGGGTCCAGCGGTGCCCCGCACCGGCTCGCCGGCTGGATTCGCGGCAGCGTGCTCAACGCCGGTGACGGGACGCACGAACATCCCACCCAGGCGTTGCTGGACGCTTTCACGATGCGCCGCCGGCACGGCCGGGTCGCCGGGCTCAACGTGGCCATCGTGGGCGACGTGCTGCACAGCAGAGTGGCGCGGTCCAATGTGGTGCTGCTGTCCACGCTGGGTGCGCAGGTCACCCTGGTCGCCCCGCCCACGCTGCTGCCGGTGGGGGTGGAGGCGTGGCCGGCCGCTGTGTCCTATGACCTGGACGCCGTGCTCCCCAAATGCGACGTCGTCATGATGCTGCGGGTGCAGCGCGAACGAATGGACGCCGCTTTCTTCCCGACGGTGCGCGAATACAGCCGGCGGTACGGGCTGGACCGGCACCGGGTCGCCGTGCTCGGTGAGGACGCCCTGGTCATGCACCCGGGGCCGATCGTGCGTGGCATGGAGATTGCCAGCGAGGTCGCCGACAGTGCCCGGTCGACCATTGTCGAGCAGGTTGCGAACGGGGTGAGCGTTCGGATGGCGGTGCTGTACCTGCTGCTCGGCGGCGCTGACGCGCAGCGTCTCGGCGGCGCTGACGCGCGCTGGCCGGGGGGCGCAGCCGCGGGGGAGGCCACGCCATGACCTGGCTGCTGCGCGGAGTCCGCGTGCTGGGGGGTGACGCGGCGGACATCCTGATCAGCGGGGACCGCATCGTCGACGTGGGTTCCCGCCTGGACGCGGTTGGCGCGCAGGTGCTCGACGGCGACGGCCTGGTTGCCCTGCCCGGCCTCGTCGACCTGCACACCCACCTGCGCGAGCCCGGCCGCGAGGACGCGGAGACGGTCGACTCCGGCACGCGGGCCGCCGCGCTGGGCGGCTTCACCGCGGTCCATGCGATGGCCAACACCGAACCCGTGGCCGACACGGCCGGGGTGGTCGAGCAGGTCTGGCGCCTGGGCCGGGAGGCGGGACACTGCGACGTGCATCCGGTCGGCGCGGTGACTGTGGGACTGGCGGGGGAGCGGCTGGCAGAACTCGGGGCCATGGCCGACTCCGCGGCCCGCGTCCGCGTGTTCAGCGACGACGGGAACTGCGTGTCCGACGCGCAGTTGATGCGCCGGGCCCTGGAGTACGTCAAGGCGTTCGACGGCGTGATCGCCCAGCACGCGCAGGAACCGCGGTTGACCGCCTCGGCGCAGATGAACGAGGGGGTGGAGTCGGCGCGGCTGGGCCTGGCGGGCTGGCCCGCGGTGGCCGAAGAAGCGATCATCGCCCGGGACGTTCTGCTCGCCGGTCACGTCGGGAGCCGCCTGCACGTGTGCCACGTCTCGACGGCCGGGTCGGTGGAGATCCTGCGCTGGGCGAAGTCGAAGGGCTGGCGGGTGACCGCGGAGGTGACCCCGCACCACCTCTTGCTCACCGACGAGTGCGCCGCCACCTACGATCCCGTGTTCAAGGTCAACCCGCCGCTGCGGACGGGCGAGGACGTGGAGGCTGTGCGCGCCGCACTCGCCGACGGGACGATCGACTGTGTTGCCACCGATCATGCCCCGCACGCGCTGGAGGACAAGGAGACCGAGTGGGCCGCGGCCCGGCCCGGGATGCTGGGCCTGGAGACGGCGCTCTCGGTCGTGGTGGCCACGATGGTCGAGCCCGGCCGGCTCACCTGGGGGCAGCTCGCAGACCGGATGTCGATGACGCCGGCGTTGATCGCAGGCGTGGCCGACCAGGGCCGGCCGCTCGCGCCGGGCGCTCCGGCGACCCTGACGCTGGTTGATTCCGGTGCGCACTGGACTGTGGATCCGAGCCAGCAGGCCAGCCGCAGCCGGAACACGCCCTTCGCCGGCCGCAGGCTGCCGGCGCGGGTCACGGCGACGTTCCTGCGCGGCCGGCCGACCGTCCTCGATGGGAAGATCGCATGAGTGCTTTCGGTGCCCTTGTTCTGATCGCCGCGGAGGCTCCGCACCGTGGGCCGGACCGGATCGGGCCGCATCTGCTGCTCGCGCTGGCCGTGTTCGTCTTCGTGGCGCTGGGCTGGTTCGGGATGTGGCGCGGCTGGCGTCGCCGGGTGCGCCGCGCACATCCCGACCTGCCCCCGCCGCCACAACCGCCCGCCGTCGGCGAGCGGGGCACGCCGGTTGTGGCGCCGGTGCGGGGCCTGTACGTCGGCACCGTGACGGCGGGGAACTGGCTGGACCGGGTCGCCGCCGACGGGCTGTCGGCGCGGGCGACGGCCAGCTTGCAGGTGACCGAGCTCGGGGCACTCATCGACCGGGACGGGGCCGGGCCGGTCTGGTTGCCCGCGGCCGCGCTGCGGTCGGCCCGCGTCGACGTTGCGCTCGCCGGGAAGGTGATGGGCCCGGCGGGCCTGCTCGTCATCGGGTGGCGGCACGGTCCTTACGAGCTCGAATCAGGCTTCCGTGCCGATGACCGGGACACCTACGCGCGGCTGCTGGGCGCGCTGCGGGCGATCCTGCCGGCGGAGGGGCCGGACGTGCCCTATCGGCAGGGCCCTGCCGCCGACGATGCTCGCGCCGAGGGCGGCCCCTATCCCGACGGTGCGGCCGCGCTCGCTCCCGGCGGAGCAGTCGTCGCCGACCGCGCGCCGAAGGGCAGGCACCGGTGAGCGCGGCAGTGTCGCGTCCCGCCCGCCCACCGGTCGCGCGCGCCGTGCGGCCGCCGGCAGTCCTGGTCCTGGAGGACGGCCGGGCGTTCCATGGCGAGGCGTACGGCGCGGTGGGCCGCACGACGGGGGAGGCCGTCTTCGCCACCGGCATGACCGGCTACCAGGAGACGCTGACCGACCCCAGCTACCACGGTCAGGTGGTCGTCCAGACCGCTCCCCACATCGGCAACACCGGCATGAACGACGAGGATCCGGAGTCGGGCCGGATCTGGGTGGCCGGTTACGTGGTGCGCGACCCGTCCCGTATCGCCAGCAACTGGCGGGCGCTGCGGGCCCTGGAGGACGACCTTGAAGCGGCGGGGGTCGTGGGCATCGCCGGGGTCGACACTCGCGCGCTGACCCGGCACCTGCGCGAGCGCGGCTCCATGCGCTGCGGGATCGGCAGCAGCGACGCCGCCGACGACGTCGACGCGCTGCTCGACCGGGTCCGCGCCAGTCCCGCAATGATCGGGGCCGATCTCGCGCCACAGGTCACGACGCCAAAGCCGTACGTGGTCCCGGCGGTCGGGCCCACCAGCTTCCGGGTGGCGGCGCTCGACCTCGGGATCAAGACGTCCACCCCGGCGCGGATGAGCGAGCAGGGCATCGAGGTGCATGTGCTTCCCGCGACGAGCACGGCAGCCGACCTGCTCGCCGGCAACCCGGACGGCGTGTTTCTGTCCAACGGTCCGGGGGACCCGGCGGTCGCTGACTACGCGGTGGCTGCGGCCCGTGGGGTGCTGGAGCGCGGCGTCCCGCTGTTCGGCATCTGCTTCGGCAACCAGGTGCTGGGTCGCGCGCTCGGCCTGGGCACCTACAAGCTCGGCTACGGTCACCGCGGGGTGAACCAGCCCGTGCAGGACCGCTCGACAGGGCACGTCGCCGTCACGAGCCACAATCACGGGTTCGCGGTCGCCGCGAGCCTGGACGAGGCGAGCGACAGCCCGTACGGCCGGGTCCGGGTCAGCCACGTCGCGCTCAACGACGGCGTGGTCGAAGGGCTGCAGTGCCTGGACGTGCCGGCGTTCAGCGTCCAGTACCACCCGGAGGCAGCTCCTGGCCCGCACGACGCCCACGGGCTGTTCGCGCGGTTCCGCGCCCTGATGGAGGCCTAGAGCGATGCCGCGGCGGACCGACATCGGCAGCGTCCTCGTCATCGGCAGCGGACCGATCGTCATCGGCCAGGCGTGCGAGTTCGACTACTCGGGGACGCAGGCCTGCCGGGTGCTGCGCGCCGAGGGGTTGCGGGTCAGCCTCGTCAACAGCAACCCCGCGACGATCATGACCGACCCCGAGTTCGCGGACGCGACCTATGTGGAGCCGATCACTCCGGAGGTCGTCGCGCAGATCATCGCGCGCGAGCGGCCGGATGCGGTGCTGGCGACCCTGGGCGGCCAGACCGCGCTCAACACAGCGGTGGCCCTCCAGGAGGCAGGCGTCCTCGACGAGTACGGCGTGCAGCTCATCGGCGCCGACATCGACGCGATCCGGGCCGGGGAGGACCGCCAGGCGTTCAAGGAGATCGTCGCTTCGGTCGGCGGCGAGTCGGCGCGAAGCCGCATCGCCCACAGCCTCGACGAGTGCCTGGAAGCCGCCGAGGACCTGGGCTACCCACTGGTGGTGCGGCCGAGCTTCACGCTCGGCGGGGCGGGCAGCGGGCTGGCCCGCCACTCCGACGACCTGCGCCACATCGTCGCCGCGGGGCTGCGGGCGAGCCCCACCAGCGAGGTGCTGCTCGAGGAGTCGGTGCTGGGCTGGAAGGAATACGAGCTCGAGGTCATGCGCGACCGGGCGGACAACGCCGTTGTCGTGTGCTCCATCGAAAACGTCGACCCGATGGGCGTGCACACCGGCGACTCGGTCACGGTGGCCCCCGCGATGACGCTGACCGACCGCGAGTACCAGCGGCTGCGCGACCTCGCGCTGGCCATCATCCGCGCTGTCGGGGTCGAGGCCGGTGGCTGCAACATCCAGTTCGCGGTGCACCCCGACACCGGCCGCGTCGTCGTGATCGAGATGAACCCGCGGGTGTCGCGCTCGTCGGCGCTGGCGAGCAAGGCGACCGGCTTCCCCATCGCGAAGATCGCAGCGAAGCTCGCCCTCGGTTACACGCTGGACGAGATCCCCAACGACATCACCCGGGAGACCCCGGCGAGCTTCGAGCCCACCCTCGACTACGTCGTGGTGAAGGTCCCGCGGTTCACGTTCGAGAAGTTCCCCGGTGCGGATGCCAGCCTCACGACGACGATGAAATCGGTCGGCGAGGCGATGGCGATCGGGCGCAGCTTCCCGGAGGCGCTGCAGAAGGCGCTGCGCTCGCTGGAGATGCCCGGCAGCTCCTTCACCTGGCGCGGGGCGCCCGGGGACGCCGACGCCCTGGTCGAGGCCAGCCGGACGCCGCACGACGGGCGGCTGCGCACCATCCAGCAGGCGTTTCGGGCCGGGGCGAGCGTCGACGACCTGTACGCGGCGACCGGCATCGACCCCTGGTTTCTCGACCAGATCGCCTTCATCAACGAAGTCGCCGGGCAGGTCACCTGGCACTCGGAGGCAATCCGGCGCGCCAAGCGGGCCGGCTTCTCCGACGCGCAGATCGCCGAACTGCTCGGCAGCGAGGCGGACCCGGTGTCGGAGGTGGCGGTCCGCTCGTTCCGGCACGACCGGGGCCTCCGGCCGGTCTTCAAGACCGTCGACACGTGCGCGGCGGAGTTCGCGGCCCGCACCCCCTACCACTACTCGTCCTACGACGAGGAGACCGAGGTCGAACCGTCGGAACGGCCGAAGGTCATCGTGCTCGGCAGCGGGCCGAACCGCATCGGGCAGGGCATCGAGTTCGACTACGCGTGCGTGCATGCGGTCTACGCGCTGCGCGATGCGGGTTACGAGACCATCATGGTCAACTGCAACCCGGAGACGGTGTCCACGGACTACGACACGGCCGACCGGCTGTACTTCGAGCCGCTGACGGTCGAGGACGTGCTGGAAGTGGTGCACGCCGAGACCGCGACGGGCAACCTCACGGGCGTGCTCGTCCAGCTCGGCGGCCAGACGCCGCTGCGCATCGCCCAGAAGCTGGCCGACGCCGGCGTCCCGATCGTCGGAACCTCGCCGGCAGCCATCCACCTCGCCGAGGAGCGCGGGGCCTTCGGACACGTGCTCGCCGAGGCTGGCCTGCCCGCTCCCAAACACGGGGTCGCCAACTCGTTCGAGGAGGCGAAGAGCGTCGCCGACCGCATCGGCTACCCCGTGCTGGTCCGGCCGAGCTACGTCCTCGGTGGACGCGGCATGGAGATCGTCTACGACGACGACACCCTGCGCGCCTACATCGGCCGGGCCACCGAGATCTCGCCCGAGCATCCCGTCCTCGTCGACCGCTTCCTCGACGATGCGATCGAGATCGACGTGGACGCGCTCTTCGACGGTGCAGAGCTGTTCCTCGGCGGCGTCATGGAGCACATCGAGGAGGCCGGTATCCACTCCGGCGACTCGGCGTGCGCCCTCCCGCCGATCACGCTCGGCCGCGGCGAGCTCGCGCGCATCCGCGCCTCCACCGAGGCGATCGCGCGCGGGGTGGGCGTGCGGGGCCTGCTCAACGTCCAGTACGCGCTGCTCGCCGACGTCCTCTACGTGCTGGAGGCCAACCCTCGGGCCTCCCGCACCGTGCCGTTCGTCAGCAAGGCGACGGCGGTGCCGCTGGCGAAGGCGGCCGCGCGCATCATGCTCGGCGCCTCCGTTTCCGCCCTGCGCGCCGAGGGCCTGCTCCCTCCCGGCGACGCTGCCGACCTGCCGCCGGAGAGCCCGATCGCGGTCAAGGAGGCGGTCCTGCCGTTCGGCCGGTTCCGTGACATCCACGGCCGCGGGGTGGACACCCTGCTCGGCCCGGAGATGAAATCCACCGGCGAGGTCATGGGCCTGGACGCGACGTTCGGCATCGCCTACGCCAAGTCCCAGGCCGCGGCCTACGCGACACTGCCGGTGAAAGGCCGCGTGTTCGTCAGCGTCGCCAACCGGGACAAGCGCAGCATGGTGTTCCCCGTGAAGCTGCTCAACGACCTGGGCTTCGAGGTGCTCGCCACGGAGGGGACCGCGGAGGTGCTGCGTCGCAACGGCGTGCGCGTGTCCGTCCTCGGCAAGCACAGCCAGCCCCGGGAGGGGCTGCGCGATTGCGTCGATGCGATCCTGGACGGCGAGGTGGACATCATCGTGAACACGCCCTGGGGCAGCGGTGGCGGTCCAGGGCTGCGGGTCGACGGCTACGAAATCCGCACCGCTGCCGTCGTCGCCGGCGTGCCGTGTGTGACCACGATCCAGGGCGCGGCAGCCTGCGTGCAGGGCATCGAAGCGGTGATCCGCGGCGAGGTCGGGGTCCGCTCCCTGCAGGAGTGGCACGCCATCGTGGGCGCGCTGCGGGGGAAGGGCTGAGCGGTTGGTGGTCAAGCCGAAGCACATCCGGCGCGCCGAGGTCATCTCCTACCGCCGCTCGGGTGTGTACACCGTGCTCACCGTGAGTGCCCCGGGGATCGCCGAGCAGGTGCGCCCAGGCAATTTTGTGAGCTTCAGTGTGGGCGGGGAGGAGTCCGGGCTGTTGCTGCGCCGGGCGTTCTCGGTGCTGCGGGCCGAGGAGCGGGGGGTCTACGGCGCGACGGTGGACGTCCTGGTGGCGCCCACAGGATGCGGTACCCGCTGGCTCGCCCGGCGCCGGCCCGGCGACATGGTCGACGTGGCCGGACCGCTCGGGCGCCCCTTCCGCCTGCCCAAATCGCCCGCCAATGCCGTCCTGGTCGCCGGTGGCTACGGCGTCGCGCCGCTGATCGGGCTCGCCGTGGCGCTGCGCGCCCGCGGCTGCCGCGTGGACTTCGCGGTCGGCGCTTCGAACGCGGACAGGCTGTTCGGCGTCCTCGACGCGAAGCGCAACTCGACCATCGCGCGGGTGCTGACCGAGGACGGCTCGCTGGGTGAGCGCGGCAGGGTCACCGACGTGCTCCCCGGCTTGATGGAACGGGCCAACAGCGAGGTCGCCTACGCGTGCGGGCCGATGGGCATGCTCGCCGCGGTCGCCGAGCTGGCCGCTCAGCGCGGCATGCCGTCGCAGGTGGCCGTCGAGGAGTCGATGGCTTGTGGGTTCGGGGTCTGCATGACCTGCGTGCTGCCCGTCGCGGGCGCGGACGGGACGACGCGGATGGTGCGCTCGTGCGTGGAGGGGCCCGTCTTCGAGGGCGAGTCGGTGCGATTCGCCGACGTGGGTACCGTTCCCTCCGATGTCTACGGTGCTGCCGGCTCCCCTGGTGACGGCGAGCCGGAGCCCTATTCGGGAGACGCCTGAGATGGCGGTCGACCTGACGACCGTCCTTGCGGGCGTCGAGTTCGCCAATCCCGTGTTCACGGCGTCGGGATGTGCGGCGGCCGGTCAGGAGCTCGACACCTTCACCGACGTCACCACGCTCGGCGGCGTCGTCACGAAGTCGGTGATGCGCCTGCCGCGGGCCGGGCGGCCCACACCGCGGATGGCCGAGACCGCGAGCGGGATGCTCAACTCGATCGGCCTGCAGGGGCCCGGGATCGAGGCCTTCCTCGCCAACGACCTGCCGTGGCTGCTCGAGCGGGGCGCGCGGCCGGTCGTGTCGATCGCCGGCAGCTCCGTGCAGGAGTACACCGAGCTGGCCCAGGCGCTGCGGGACGTGGACGGCGTGGCGCTCATCGAGGTCAACATCAGCTGCCCGAACGTCGAGGACCGCGGCCACGTCTTCGCCTGCCATCCCGCGTCGGCGGCCGCCGTGGTGTCAGCGGTACGGCGCAACTCGAGGGTGCCGGTCTTCGCGAAGCTGTCCCCCGACGTCACCGACATCGTGGGGATCGCGGAGGCCGTTCTCACGGCCGGCGCCAACGGGCTGTCCCTCATCAACACCATGCTTGGGCTGGCGATCGATCCGGGGTCCCTGCGGCCCGTGCTGGGGGCGGTCACCGGAGGGCTGTCCGGGCCCGCCATCAAGCCCGTGGCGCTGCGCTGCGTGTGGCAGGTCCATGCGGCCTTCCCCGATGTCCCGATCTTCGGGATCGGCGGCGTCCGGACCGGGACCGATGCGCTCGAGTTCCTGCTGGCCGGCGCCAGCGCCGTCCAGGTCGGCACGGCGCTGTTCGGGGATCCCACGGCACTTCCGCGTATCATGGACGAGCTGGGGACCGCGCTCGACGAGCGCGGCTTGACCCGTCCGGGCGAGATCGTCGGGCGGGCGCACCGCTCGCCGCTTTTCGTCGCCCCGGAAGGGCCGGACCCGCTGGGGGATGCGTCCCTGCGCGCCGCCGGTTGACGGCGCCAACGGCGAACCCTGTGATCGGGGAGCAACAATGACAGTTGTGGACGAGCGCAAGGCTCCGGTGGCGGTCGCCCTCGACGCGCCGGATCTGGAGACAGCCGCCCGGTGGGCCCAGTCGGTCAGCCCGCACGTGTCGGTGCTCAAGGTCGGGCTCGCGCTGTTCTGCCGGTACGGGCCCGAGGTTGTCGAGGTTGTTCGCGGCGGCAGCGGCGCCGGGCTGTTTCTCGACCTGAAGCTGCACGACATCCCGGCGACCGTCGCCGGGGCGGCCCGATCGGTCGCTCGACTGCGCCCCGATTTCCTCACTGTGCACGCTGCGGGAGGGGCGGCGATGGTCCGGGCCGCGGTCGAGGAGCTGCCCCGTGCCCGGGTCGCGGGGGTCACCGTCCTGACGTCGCTGGGTTCGGATGATCTGGCGGCGGTCGGGCTCGACGGGCCTCCTGCGGATGCCGTCCGCCGCCTGGCCGTGCTGGCCGTCAAAGCCGGGGCCAGGGCACTTGTCTGCAGCCCCCATGAAGTCGCGGCGGTGCGGGCAGAGGTCGGCAGCGACGTCACGCTCATCACGGCCGGCGTGCGCCCCACCGGGCTCGCCAGCAATGACCAGATGCGGGTCGCCACCCCGGAGGCGGCCCTGGCCGCCGGCGCCGACCTGCTCGTCATCGGCCGGCCGATCACGGGGGCCTCCGATCCCGGGTCGGCTGCGGCCATGCTCGCGGCCCGACTTGCGCCGCTGACCGACTTGCGCCGCTGACCGACTTGCGCCGCTGACCGGGTAAGCCGCTGACCAGGTAATCGGTGACTGCTGAAAGGTGGCTGGTGACCGGTGACGAGTGCGTCTGCGGCCGGGTCCACCGTTGACGCCGAGGCGGTGCCTCTAGGCTGAGGCCCTCCAGGCGACTGCGAGCGCCTGCTCGTGCCCCCCCGACGAGGCGTTTTACCCGACGACATGCCGTAGGGAGCTGGACCCGGGGGCACAGTTATCGCTACGTTGCGGGCCGCCTGGGGGAAAATCAAATGCCGAAGGGCACTAAAGAAGGAGGCGACGCCGGTGCCTTTGCCGACGTTGACGCCCGAGCAGCGGGCAGCGGCCCTGGAGAAGGCCGCACAGGCCCGCAAGGCCCGCGCTGAATTGAAGGACAAGCTCAAGCACTCAGGGGAAAGCCTGAAGGGCGTCCTTGACCGTGGCGTCACAGACGACGTCATCGGGAAGATGAAGGTATCGGCCGTCTTGGAGTCCCTGCCCGGGGTCGGTCGGGTCCGTGCCGCAAAGATCATGGAGCGGCTGGAGATCAGCCCATCTCGCCGCGTGCGGGGACTGGGTGCCAAGCAGCGGGCGGCGCTCGTCACCGAGTTCGACTCTGACACGGCCAAGGCTGCTGCCGGGTCCTGATCCAGCGCTCGTGCGGGGCCGGCTCACCGTCCTGTCCGGCCCGTCGGGGGTCGGCAAGGGCAGCGTCATCGCCGCTGTCCGTGCCCGGCACCCGGAGGTCTGGGTTTCGGTGAGCGTCACGACCCGGCCGCCGCGTCCCGGCGAGGTTCCAGGCGTCCACTACCACTTCGTGGACGAGCAGGGTTTCGCGCGGATGGCGGCGGCCGGGGAGTTACTCGAATGGGCGAGCTATGCCGGGTTCAGCTACGGCACCCCGCGCGGGCCGGTCGAGGAGCGCCTCGCTGCGGGTCGGCAGGCGCTGCTCGAGATCGAGTTGCAGGGCGCCCGGCAGGTGCGCGCGGCGATGCCGAGCGCGCGGCTGGTCTTCCTCTCGCCCCCGTCCTGGCCGGAGCTGGAAAGGCGGCTTGCCGGCCGGTGCACAGAAGACGGCGAGGCGGTCTCCCGTCGGCTCGCCCGGGCCCGGCTCGAGCTTGCCGCCGTGGACGAGTTCGACGAGGTCATCGTCAACGATGAGATCGAGAAAGCTGCCGACCGACTGGTAGCCTTGCTGCAGGACACCGTGAGATGAGCAGGGCGGCCGCGCTCGCGGCGCCGGCCGAGGAGGGAATGCCGTGGGCGGCACCGTCGCCAACCCCGAGGGGATCACCAACCCGCCGATCGACGACCTGCTCGAGGCGACCGATTCCAAGTACAGCCTGGTGATCTACTCCGCCAAGCGCGCTCGGCAGATCAACGCCTACTACTCCCAGCTCGGCGAGGGCCTGTTGGAGTACGTCGGCCCGCTGGTCGAGACCAGCCCGCAGGAGAAGCCGCTTTCCATCGCGCTGCGCGAGATCGCGGCCGGCCTGCTGACGCACGAGCACGCGCTGGACGCGCCCCCAGCAGCCTGAGCCGGGCTTAGGCGGCGCGCGGCCGGGCGCGTGGATGACCCCACATGACTGACGCCTCAGTGGGTGACGCACAGCGTGGCGCCGGTGCGGGCGACCGTCCCCAGCGCGGGGGCCGGCGCCGGCCGCGGGTAGTGCTCGGCGTCGCGGGCGGTATCGCGGCCTACAAGGCGGCGCATGTCCTGCGGGAACTCACGGAGAGTGGCCACGACGTGCGGGTCATTCCGACTCAGTCCGCGCTGCGCTTCGTCGGTGTTGCGACGTGGGCGGCGCTGTCCGGCCAGCCGGTCGCGACCGATGTGTGGACCGATGCCGACGAGGTGCCCCATGTCCGGCTCGGCCGCGAAGCAGACCTGGTGCTCGTGGTGCCGGCCACCGCGGATTTGCTGGCGAGGGCCGCAACCGGACGCGCCGACGACCTGCTCACCGCGACGCTGCTGACAGCCCGCTGCCCCGTGCTCTACGCCCCGGCCATGCACACCGAGATGTGGGAGCACCCGGCCACCCGGGCCAACGTGGCGACCTTGCGCGAGCGCGGTGCGCTGGTCCTGGCCCCTGCCGCGGGCCGGCTGACCGGGGTCGACAGCGGCGTCGGGCGGCTGCCCGATCCGGAGGAGATCACTCGAGTCGCCCGGGCCGTCCTCGAACTCGGCGGGCGATCGCAGGATCTCGCTGGCCGGCATGTGGTGGTCAGCGCCGGCGGCACCCGGGAGTACCTGGACCCGGTGCGGTTTCTGGGCAACCGGTCGAGTGGCCGCCAGGGTTATGCCCTGGCTCGGGCCGCCGTGGCCCGCGGCGCGACAGTGACACTGGTCAGTGCCAATGTCGGCCTGGCCGACGTGGCGGGGGCTGCCGTGGTGCCCGTCGTGTCCGCCGAGGACCTCCGCGTGGCCGTGCTCGATGCCGCGGGCGTGGCCGTGCTCGGGGCCGCGGGCGGGGCAGGAGGCGGGGCAGGGGGCGCGGACGCTGTGGTGATGGCCGCCGCCGTCGCCGACTTCAGGCCGGTGTCCCGCTCCAAAATCAAGATCAAGAAGTCGGACGAGGAGCCGCCACCGGTCGCACTGACGCGCACCACCGACGTGCTTGCCGAGCTCGGCGCCAGACGCCGGGCCGGTCAAGTGATCGTCGGGTTCGCGGCGGAGACCGACGAGGTGCTGACCCGAGGCCGGGACAAATTGCGCCGCAAAGGGTGCGATCTGCTCGTGGTCAACCAGGTCGGGGAACGGCTGGGCTTCGAGGTCGAGACCAACAGCGCCACCGTGCTCGGCGCCGACGGGTCCGAGACGGTCATCGACACGACGACCAAGGAATTGCTGGCGCACGCAGTCTGGGATCTGGTCGCCGCGCGGTTCACAACGGGCGGCCCCCGGCGACTGTAGAGTCAGGCCAATCGCATCACACGATCCCCGGGGGTCCGCTGTGGCCAGGCGCCTTTTCACGTCCGAGTCCGTCACCGAGGGGCATCCGGACAAGATCGCTGACCAGATCAGCGACGCCATCCTGGATGCGCTCATCAAGGACGACCCACGCAGCCGGGTGGCCGTCGAGACGCTGGTGACGACGGGCCTGGTGCACGTCGCCGGCGAGGTCACGACCGACGCGTACGCCGACATCCCCGGCATCGTGCGGGAGCGCGTGCTCGACATCGGCTACGACTCGTCCAAGAAGGGCTTCGACGGGGCGTCATGCGGGGTGAGCGTCTCGATCGGCGCGCAGTCGCCGGATATCGCCCAAGGTGTCGACGACGCCTACGAGCACCGCCACGACGGCGTCATCGACGAGCTCGACCGGCAGGGCGCCGGTGACCAGGGCCTGATGTACGGCTTCGCCTGCGACGAGACCCCGGAGCTGATGCCGCTGCCGATCGCGCTCGCGCACCGGCTAGCCCGGCGCCTTTCCGAGGTCCGCAAGGACGGCACGATCGGCTACCTGCGCCCCGACGGGAAGACCCAGGTCACCATCGAGTACATCGACGGGCGGCCGGCCCGGCTGGACACGGTCGTGGTGAGCAGCCAGCACGCGCCCGACATCGACATCGACACCCTGCTCGCCCCGGATGTCGAAGAGTTCGTCATCGCGCCCGAGGTCGAGGCGCTGCACATCGACGCGACCGGGCATCAGCTCCTGGTCAACCCGACCGGGCGGTTCGAGATCGGCGGCCCGATGGGCGACGCGGGCCTCACCGGGCGCAAGATCATTGTGGACACCTACGGCGGGATGGCTCGCCACGGCGGCGGCGCCTTCTCCGGCAAGGACCCGTCGAAGGTCGACCGCAGCGGCGCCTACGCGATGCGCTGGGTCGCCAAGAACGTGGTGGCGGCCGGCCTGGCGCGGCGTTGCGAGGTGCAGGTCGCCTACGCCATCGGCAAGGCGCACCCGGTGGGCCTGTTCGTGGACACCTACGGCACCGGAGAAGTCTCCGACGAGGAGATCCAGGATGCGGTTACCCGGGTCTTCGACCTGCGGCCGGCAGCGATCATCCGCGATCTCGATCTTCTGCGCCCGATCTACCTGCAGACCGCGGCGTACGGCCACTTCGGCCGGCCGGAGCTCGACTTCACCTGGGAGTCCACGGGCCGGGCAGAGGCGCTGGCGCGCGCCGTCTCCTGAGCGAGGGCCCGGCGCGAGATCAGTCCGCGGCCCGGCCCGTCGCCCGGGTCTGCGTCGACGTTCCCACCCCGCACCTCGATCGACCGTTCGACTATCTGGTCCCGGCGGAGATGTCGGCAGCGGCCGTCGTCGGCGCGCGGGTACGGGTGCGCTTCCACGGCCGGCTTGTCGGCGGCTACGTCCTCGACCGGCTGGCCGCGTCCGACCACGAGGGGCCGCTGCTGCCGCTGTCCGCGACCGTCAGTGCGGAGCCCGTCCTGCTGCCCGAGGTGGCCGCCCTGGCGCGGGCGGTCGCCGACAGGTACGCGGGCACGCTCGCCGATGTCGTGCGCCTGGCCGTTCCGCCGCGGCATGCGAGGGTCGAACGCGAAGCCGTGCCCGACGCCGCGGCGGCGCCTGACAACGCAGCGGACAACGAGCCGCCGCCGCATCGCGCCGACCAGCCCGGCAGGTGGGAGCGCTACCCGCACGGTCCCGGCTTTCTTGCCGCGCTCGCGGCCGGCCGGCCGGCCCGCGCGGTCTGGTATGCCCTGCCCGGGCCGTCGTGGGCGGATGAGCTTGCGGCGGCCGCAGACGCCGTCCTGTCCGCGGGGAAGGGGGGGCTCGTCGTCGTCCCGGACGCGCGGGACATCACCAGGGTCGCGGCGGCCCTCGACCCCGCCGTCGGCCCACAGCGCTACGTGACCTTGTCGGCGGATCTGGGTCCGGCCGAGCGGTACCGCCGCTTCCTCGCCGTCTCCCGCGGCCGGGTGCGGGTAGTCGTCGGCACGCGGGCGGCGATGTTCGCCCCCGTCGCTGGGCTCGGGCTGGTCGCGATCTGGGACGACGGTGACGACGTCCATCACGAGCCGCGCGCCCCGTATCCGAATGCGCGGGACGTCCTCCTGCTGCGTGCCCACCTCACCGGGGCTGCGGTGCTGGTCGGGGGGTTCAGCCCCGGTGTCGAGGCGGCGGCGCTGGTCGAGTCGGGCTGGGCCCGGCCGCTGCTCCCGGACCGGCCGGTGCTGCGGGCCACCGCGCCCCGGGTCGTCGCCAGCGGCAGTGATGCCGCGGTGGCCCACGACCCGCTCGCCCGCATCGCCCGGCTGCCGACGGTCGCGTGGGAGGCGGCCCGCGCCGCTCTCGCGCGGGAGGCTCCCGTGCTCGTCCAGGTGCCCCGGCACGGCTATCAGCCCGCGCTGGCGTGCGCTGCCTGCCGCGCGGCCGCCCGGTGCCCGACGTGCGCGGGCCCGCTCGGGCGGGCCGCGGCGGAAGGTGGCCTGGCCTGCTTGTGGTGTGCCCGGCCGCAGCCCGGCTGGTGCTGTCCGCAGTGCGGTCACGAGCGTCTGCGCGCGCAGGCCGAGGGCGAGCGGCGGACGGCAGAAGAGCTCGGGCGGGCGTTTCCCGGTCACGTCGTCCGCACGTCGGGCCGCGACGAGATCCTCGACTCGGTGCCCGCGGGGCCGGCATTGGTGGTCGCGACGCCGGGGGCCGAACCCGTCGCCGACGGCGGGTACGGGGCCGTCCTGCTCCTGGACTCGTGGGTGCTGCTCGGCCGCCCGGACCTGCGGGCCGCCGAGGAGGCGGCGCGACGCTGGTTCGCGGCGGCCGCTTTGGCGCGGCCGGCTCCCGTCGGAGGAACGGTGGTGGCAGTGGCCGATGCCGCGGTCGGCCCCGTGCAGGCCCTCATCCGCTGGGATCCGGCCGGGTTCGCCAGGCGCGAGCTCGCCGAGCGACGCGAGCTGGGGTTCCCGCCCGCTGTCCGGATGGCTTCGGTCGAGGGTCCACCGGAGGCGATCGCCCAGCTGCTCGACGGCGCGGAGCTTCCCGCGGACACCGACATCCTCGGCCCGGTGCCTCTCGATCAGCGGGATCCGGATGCGGGGGAGCGGGTGCTGCTGCGGGTCCGGCGCGGCGAGGGAGCACCGCTGGCAGCGGCGCTGAAGTCGGCGCTGGCGCTGCGTTCGGCGCGCCATCCGTCCCGGCGGGCGGGCGCGGGCGGACCCGGACTCCGGGTGCGGCTGGACCCGGGTGTCATCGGCTGAGGTCGGGCCGACGAGAAGGCCGCCCGGGCTGCGGCCGCCATGATTTGGACGCATCCCGCCGGTGCCCGGGGCGACCAGCGTGGACGTCGAGGTACGGGACGTCATCGAGCAGGCCTGACGCAGGCGGCCTTTGCCCGGGCCCGCCGTAGAATGACGAGAAGGCAGGTCACGCGGGCAGAAGGGCGGCTGTGGCAGTCCGGGAGATACGTCTGTTCGGCGACCCTGTGCTGCGGCAGGTCGCGCAGCCGGTGATGACCTTCGACAAAGAGTTGCGAAACCTCGTCAAAGACCTCACCGACACCATGTTCGACGCGCCCGGTTCCGGGCTGGCGGCACCGCAGCTGGGTGTGTTGCTGCGGGTCTTGGTCTACGACGTCGACGGGGTGAAAGGCCACCTGATCAACCCACGACTGGGGCCGTTCAGCGAGGAGATGATGGACGGCGAGGAGGGCTGCCTGTCCTTGCCGGGCCTGTCCTTCGAGCTCCAGCGTCCGGAGCGGGTCCTGGCCGCCGGGCAGAACGAGTACGGCGACCCGGTCGTCGTCGAGGGAAGCGGCTGGATGTCCCGCGCGCTCCAGCACGAAACCGACCATCTCGACGGGGTGCTGTTCATCGACCGCCTCGACGCGCGGACGAGGAAGGCGGCCATGAAGGCAATTCGCGAGGCGGAGTGGTCCGGCCAGGAGGCGCCGACGGTGAAGGTGAGCCCGCACCCGCTGTTCGGCCGGGGCAGGTAGCGCTCGTTCGCCTGGGCCTTGGCGCTCGTTCGACCGGGGCCGGCCCGCGGGCGGGTCCTGACCGGGCATCCCCGTACGGTGTCGGGGTGAGACTCGTCTTCGCCGGCACCCCGGCGCCGGCGGTGCCGAGCCTGCGGGCCTTGCTGTCCAGTCGGCACGATGTGGTAGCAGTGATCACCCGGCCGGACACCGTCGCCGGGCGCGGGCGGCGCCCGACGGTCTCCCCGGTCAAGGAGGCCGCCGCCGAAGCCGGCCTGGAGCTGCTGCAGCCACGCCGGGTGCGCGACCCCGACTTCCTGGACCGGCTGCGTGCGATCGCCCCTGACTGCTGCCCCGTGGTCGCCTTCGGGGCACTGATTCCCCCTGACGCCCTGGCCGTGCCGCGACTCGGCTGGGTGAACCTGCACTTCTCGCTGCTGCCCGCATGGCGCGGGGCGGCACCCGTGCAGCGGGCCCTGCTGGCCGGCGACGAGATCACTGGCGCATCCACGTTCCTGCTCGAAGAGGGGCTCGACACGGGCCCCGTCTACGGGGTGATCACTGAGCCGATCGGGCCCCGCGACACGTCCGGCGATCTCCTGGAACGCCTCGCTGTCGCCGGCGCGCGGCTTCTCGTGGCGACCCTCGACGGCCTTGAGGACGGCACCGTCGTCGCCCGGCCCCAGCCCGATGAGGGCGTGTCGTGGGCCCCCAAGGTTGAGGTCGAGGACGCGCGGGTGCCCTGGGCCGCGCCGGCGCGACAGGTCGACCGGCTGATCCGCGCAGCAACGCCGGCCCCTGGCGCCTGGACGACCTTCCGAGGCCGACGACTCAAGGTGGGCCCCGTCCTGCCCCTGGTCGAGGCGAGGTTGCAGGCAGGTTCCCTCCACGACCGGGGACGGGCCGGCGTCATTGTCGGCACCGGCTCCACGGCCGTGCGGCTGGGCGACGTGCGGCCCGAGGGCAAGGCGGCGATGCCCGCCGAAGCCTGGGCGCGGGGCGTTCGCCTGCAGGCGGACGACCGGCTGGAGTGAGCCCTGCCCCCCGCCGCGCTCGGAGCCGGCCCGATCTGCCCCGGCTGGTCGCCTGGCGACTGCTGCGGGCCGTCGACGAGCGTCAGGCCTACGCGAACCTGCTGCTCCCGAAGCTGATCGAGGATGCGGGAGAACGGCTCGACGCCCGCGACCGCATGTTCATCACCGAACTCGGCTACGGCGCCCTGCGCTGGCAGGGCAGCCTGGACCTGCTCCTGTCCCAGGGCATGAGCCGCCCGCTGGACGCTGTGGACCCCCCGGTGCGGGACGCGCTGCGGCTGGGCGCCTACCAGCTACTGCGTACCCGGGTGCCGGCACGGGCGGCGGTGGCGAGCACGGTCGAGCTGGTGCGGACCGCTGTCGGAGAGCATGCCGTGCGCTTCGCGAACGCCGTGCTGCGCCGGGCCGCGGAACGGGTGGAGGCGGCGGGCGGCGACATGGCCCGCGCCCTGGCCGCGCCGGCGCGCGACACCGATCCGGTCGGCTACCTGGCCGCTGTTCACGCCCATCCGCGCTGGATCGTCGAAGCGTTCGCGGACGTCCTGGGCGGCGACCTGGCGCGCACCGAGCGGGTGTTGGCGGCCGACAACGAGGCGCCGCGCCCGCATCTGGTCGCCCGGCCGGGCCGCGTGGACCGCGACGACCTACTCGCCCAGGCCGAGGCCGCTGGGCTGACGGCGACGGCTGGACGCTGGTCGCCCTTCGCGGTCCGGCTCGAGGCCGGCGAGCCTGCGCTGCTGCCCGCCGTGCGGGACGGTCGAGCGGGCGTCCAGGACGAGGGCAGTCAGCTCGTGGCGCTCGCCCTGGCCAGGGCAACCGTCGCGAGCAGTGCCCCGGCGGCTCCTGAGGGGGCACCTGCTGGCGGGGCGGCCCGTGGCGGCCTCACTGTCGACCTGTGCGCCGGTCCCGGCGGGAAGGCCGCCCTGCTGGCCGGCCTCCTCCCCGGCCTACTTCTTGCGATCGAGCCGCGCGCGGCCCGCGCCCGCCTGGTGCGCGACGCGTTGCCGGACGGTGCCACCGTGCGCGCCGACGGTCGGCAGCCGCCGGTTCGCCCCGGCAGCGCCGACCGGGTGCTGGTCGACGCCCCGTGCACCGGCCTGGGGGCCCTGCGTCGCCGTCCCGAAGCGCGGTGGCGGCGTACGCCCGACGACCTCGCCAGGCTGACCGCCCTGCAGCGCGACCTGCTCGCCAGCGCGCTTACCCTGCTCCGCCCGGGTGGCGTCGTCTGCTACGCGACCTGCTCTCCGCACCGGGCCGAGACATCCGAGGTCGTGGAGGCGGTGCTGGCCGGCCGGGCCGACATCGACCGCATCGAGATGGCCAGCGTGTTGCCGGGCGTGCCGGGCGCGGGGAGCGATCTGCAGTTGTGGCCGGATGAAACCGGCACCGACGCGATGTTCGCCAGCCTGCTGCGCCGTCGCTGAGTCGCGCCGATGTTCGCCCGTGTTTGTCACGCTACGACCGGTCGCTGCGCGGCGTCCGCGCCTAAGTCGATCAGCGCATAGACTCCGCGGCCGTGGCCCGCACGTTCATCGCGCCCAGCATCCTGTCCGCCGACTTCGCCCGGCTCGCCGACGCCGCCCGGGCCGTCGAGGGCAACGCGGACCAGCTCCACGTCGACGTGATGGACTACCACTTCGTTCCGAACCTGACCTTCGGCGCCGGCACGGTGGAGGCACTCCGCAAGTACACGAGCCTCCCGCTCGACTGCCACCTCATGATCGAAGACCCCGACCGGTGGGCTCCGTTGTATGCGGAGGCGGGGGCCTCCAGCGTCACTGTCCACGCGGAGGCCGTGCACGATCTGGTGCGCACCCCGAAGGCGATCCGTTCGCTTGGGGCTCGGGTCGGGCTGGCGGTGCGCCCGGGCACGCCGTTCGAGCGGTACGAGTCGATCCTCGACCGATTCGACATGTTCCTCGTGATGACGGTGGAGCCCGGGTTCGGGGGCCAGTCGTTCCTCTACGACATGCTGCCGAAGGTCAAGGCGGTGCGGCAGATGCTCGACCGTCGCGGGCTGGCGCTGTGGTTGCAGGTGGACGGCGGGGTCAACGAGGACACGATCGAGCAGTGCGCCGAGGCGGGCGCAGATGTCTTCGTTGCGGGCAGCGCCGTCTACGGCGCCGACGATCCGGGCGCCGCGATCGAGGCTTTGCGGGAGCAGGCCCGGCGCGCCCGGACCGGCGGCTGACCGGGTGACCCAGCCAGCGGACGGGGCGGTCAGGGCTGCAGATGACCCGGCCCCGGCCACCTGCCGCCGGCTCTGCCGTGAGGGGCCCCGCCGTGTAACACTGTGAACTGGAGCACGCGCGCTCCGGGGTCGGTGCAATTCCGAACCGGCGGTAACAGCCCGCGACCCGGCCTGAGGTTCACCCCTTCGGCCGGTGGACCCGGTGGAACTCCGGGACCGACGGTGAGAGTCCGGATGGGAGGCAGCGCGCGGCCGCGCCGGGTCACCAGCGGCGCTCGCCTTCGCGGGCGGGGCCGCTGGCCTCCAGGTCTTGCGCGCCTCCGCCTCCCGTGCCGCCCGGAGCGCGCTCGCATCGGCGGGAGGCGGACAGCGGTGGCGAGCACAGCCGAGGAAGCGGCGATGCGCCGCGCCGCGGTGCTTGCTGCCCGGGGTCTGGGCACGGCCAGCCCCAATCCGGTGGTGGGCTGTGTTGTGCTGGGTGCGGACGGGACCACGGTCGCGGGCCAGGGATGGCACGAGCGGGCCGGCGGTCCGCACGCCGAGGTCGCCGCGCTGCAGGCCGCGGGGGACCGGGCCCGGGGCGGCACGGCGGTGGTGACTCTCGAACCCTGCGCGCATACCGGCCGCACTGGGCCGTGCACGTCCGCGCTCATCGACGCCGGGGTGCGCCGCGTGGTGGTGGCCGTTGCCGATCCCGACCCGGTCGCGGCCGGGGGCGCCGCGGTCCTGCGGCAGGCCGGGATCGACGTGGAGATCGGGGTCGGTGCCCGCGAGGCGGAGGCGGTGAACGAGCATTGGCTGCATGCTGTGCGCACCGGGCGCCCGTTCGTGACGTGGAAGTTCGCGGCGAGCCTGGACGGCCGGGTCGCGGCGCGGGACGGGTCGTCCCGATGGATCACAGGCTCCGAGGCCCGCGCGGACGCTCATCGGCTGCGGGCCGCCTGTGACGCCGTCCTGGTCGGGATCGGCACGGTGCTGGCCGACGACCCCGAGCTCGCGGTGCGTGACGCGCCGGTGCCGCGCGGCCAGCCGCTGCGGGTCGTGCTCGACAGCAGGGGCCGCACGCCCGCACAGGCCCGGGTCCGCAACGGCAGCGCCGACACGCTGGTGCTGACCGCGGCCGACGTGCCCGGGGCGCCAGGCTACGGGCTCGATCTACCTGCCGTACTCGGGTTGCTCGCCGGTCGGGGAGTGCGGCGCGTCCTCGTCGAAGGCGGGCCGACCGTGGCGGGCGCCTTCGTGGACGCGGGTCTGGTGGACGAGGTCGTCGCCTACCTCGCGCCGGCCCTGCTCGGCGGCCCGCCCGCCCACCCGGCTCTGTCGGGCGGCGGGGCGGCGACCATCGCCGGGATCCGGCGCCTGCGGACCGTCGACGTGGACCGCCTCGGCGTGGATCTCCGAGTGACGGCCCGGCCCGTCCCGCGAAACGAGGAGGGGGGCTGAGTGTTCACCGGCATCGTGGAAGCTCTCGGTGAGGTCGTGGACATCGACCACATCGAGGGGGACGCTGCCCGGCTGACCGTGCGGGCCGGCCCCGCAGCCGAGGGGGTGCGCCTGGGCGATTCCGTCGCGGTCGACGGCGTGTGCCTGACCGTCACCGGGTTCGAGGGGACGGGTTTCGAGGGGACCGGGCCCGAGCGCGGGCTCAGTTTCGATGTGATGGGGGAGACCTTGAGCCGATCGACGCTGGCCGAGCGGGCGCCCGGCGACCGGGTCAACCTGGAGCGGGCCCTTCGGGTCGGGGACCGGCTCGGTGGTCATGTCGTGCAGGGCCACGTCGACGGCACGGGGCGGGTTCTGCACCGCCGGCCCGGACGCAACTGGGAGAGCGTGCGGATCTCCCTGCCGGCGGCACTGTCCCGCTACGTCGTGGAGAAGGGCTCGATCGCCGTGGACGGCGTGAGCCTGACGGTCGCCGCAGTAGTCGACGGTGAGTTCACCGTCGGGCTCATTCCGGCGACGCTGCAGGCGACGACGCTGGGAAGCAAGCTGGTGGGAAGCAGCGTGAACCTGGAGGTCGACGTGCTTGCCAAGCATGTGGAGCGGCTGCTCGACAGCGCGAAGGGTGCGAAGGGGGAGGTCCCGTGACGACACCACTGATGGCCGGAGATCAGCGGTTCAGCCCGATCGAGACGGCCGTGGCCCAGATCGCTGCCGGCCGTCCCGTTGTCGTGGTCGACGACGCCGACCGGGAGAACGAGGGCGACATCGTGTTCGCCGCGGAGATGGCCACAGCCGATCTCGTCGGTTTCACCGTCCGCTACACGTCGGGGGTCGTGTGCGTCCCGCTGACCGGTGAGATCTGCGACCGGCTCGACCTGCCTCCCATGCATCACGTCAACCAGGACCGCAAGCAGACCGCATACACCGTCTCGGTCGACGCGGCGGAGGGGGTGACGACCGGCATCAGCGCCGCCGACCGGGCCCGCACCATCCAAATGCTCGCCGATCCGCTGACCCGGGCTGATGACCTGTCCAGGCCGGGCCACGTCTTCCCGCTGCGGGCGAAGGAAGGCGGCGTCCTGCGCCGGCCGGGGCACACCGAGGCGGCTGTGGATCTGGCGAAGATGGCGGGCCTGCGCCCGGCCGGGGTCGTGTGCGAGATCGTCAACGACGACGGGTCGATGGCCAGGCTGCCCGAGCTCACCGAGTTCGCCCGCCGGCACGACCTCGCAATGATCTCGATTGCGGATCTCGTGCAGTCCCGGCGGCGGCGCCGCAGGCAGATCGAGGCCGTGGCGGAGGCCCGCATCCCCACCGCGCACGGTGACTTCCGGGCGGTCGGCTATCGCAGCCTCGTCGGGGGCACCGACCACGTCGCGCTGGTCATGGGCGACATCGGCGACGGCGCGGACGTCTTGGTCCGCGTGCACTCGGAGTGCCTGACCGGCGACGTCTTCGGCTCGCTGCGCTGCGACTGCGGCCCGCAGCTGGACGCGGCGCTGGCCGCTGTCGGACGGGAAGGGCGCGGGGTCGTCCTCTACGTGCGGGGGCACGAGGGCCGCGGCATCGGGCTGATGCACAAGCTGCAGGCCTACCAGCTCCAGGACGCCGGGTCGGACACGGTGGAGGCCAACATCGAGCTGGGCCTGCCGGCGGACGCCCGCGACTACGGCATCGGCGCGCAGATCCTGGTGGACCTGGGGGTGCGCACCATGCGGCTGCTCACCAACAACCCCACCAAGCGAGCCGGGCTGCAAGGCTACGGGTTGCGCATCGTCGACCGGGTGCCCCTGCCGGTGCGGGTCACGCCGGAGAACCTGCGCTACCTGACGACCAAGCGCGACCGGATGGGGCATGACCTGCCCGGGCTTCCCTCGATGCTCGACGAGCCCACGGAGGCAAGCGCCGACCGGCTGCCCTCGGTGGCCGGGAGGGATCAGTGAGCGGGGAAGGCTCGGCGGCGGGCCTGCCCGACGCGCGGGGGCTTTCCCTCGCGGTGGTCGCCACGCGCTGGTACGGCGAGCTCACCGATGTGATGGTCGACAGCGCTGTCCGCGCCGCCGAAGAGGCCGGTGCGGATGCCCCCGCCGTGGTGCGCGTGCCGGGCGCGGTCGAGCTGCCGGTGGTGGCGGGCGCGCTCGTGGCCGGCCACGATGCTGTGGTCGCCCTGGGGGTGGTGGTGCGCGGCGGCACCCCTCATTTCGACTACGTCTGCCAGTCCGTGACCGCCGGCCTGACCCGGGTGGCGCTCGATTCGGGCAAACCGGTCGGCTTTGGGGTGCTCACCTGTGACACGATCGAACAGGCGCGCGATCGAGCGGGGCTCGCGGGCAGCAGCGAGGACAAGGGCCGGGAAGCCGCGCTGGCGGCGCTGGAGACCGCCCTTGTGCTGCGCGAGTTGCGCTCCGTCCGCCGCCAGCCGGGTTTCTGAGTCCACATAGGAGACGTTATGCTGTCGCTTGTCCTGCCGAAGGGCTCGCTCGAGCGGGCGACGCTCGAGCTCTTCGACGCCGCCGACCTGGCGGTAGTGCGCGGCTCGGACCGCGATTACCACGCCTCGATCGACGATCCCCGCATCGACCGCGTGCGCTTCCTGCGTCCCCAGGAGATCCCGCAGTACCTCGAGCAGGGCCTGTTCGACGTCGGCATCACCGGCCGGGACTGGATCGCCGAGACCGCCAGCGACGTCGTGAGCGTCACCGAGCTTGAGTACTCGAAGGCGACGAGCAATCCGGTGCGCATCGTGCTCGCCGTGCCGCGCGACTTCCTGGCCGAGCGGGGTGACCAGCTGCCTGACGGCGTCCGGGTCTCCACCGAGTACCCCGAGCTCACGCGTCGGTTCTTCGACAACGCGGGCGTGAAGGCCCGCATCGTGCCCTCCTACGGGGCGACGGAGGCGAAGGTCCCCGACATCGTCGACGCGATCGTCGACGTCACGGAGACAGGATCGAGCTTGCGCAAGCACGGCCTGAAGGTCATCGAGACGTTGCTGGTGAGCCGGACCGAGCTGGTCGCCAACGCGGAGGTCTACGCGGACGAGGAGAAGCGGGCCGCGATGGAAGAGATCGCCCTGCTGCTCACCGGGGTGACCCGGGCGCGCGGCCGGGTGCTGCTCAAGGCCAACGTCGCGGACCCGAACCTGGCTGCCGTGCTCGCCGAGCTGCCGTCCATGACCTCGCCGAACGTGACACCGCTGGCGGACGGGCAGCTGCACGGCGTCGAGTCGGTCGTGCCCAAGAAGGGCGTCAACACCCTCATTCCGAAGCTGAAGGCGGCCGGCGCCTTCGACATCCTCGAGCTGCCCATCAGCAAGATCGTCGAGTGAGGGCCCCGGCGGGCGCGGTCGGGATCGCGACCGGCCTGTCGGTTGTCGCCGGCGTCCTGCTTGCCGGGCAGGCGCACGTCAACGGGGAACTCGACGAGAAGATGGGCGCGGCCGTGCCGGCGGCGCTCGTCTCGTTCGTGGTCGGCACCGCCGCGATCTGGGTCGTCGTCCTTGTCACGAGGCGCCTGAAGCCGGCGTGGGTGCGGCTACGGGAGCACCGGGCCCGAGCCGGGCGCGTGCCCCTCTGGTACCTGTCCGGGGGCCTGCTCGGGGCCCTGGTGGTCTCCTCGTCCGCGGCCGCCGAGCCGCTGGTGGGGGTATCGATCCTGTTCGTCTTCCTCGTACTCGGGCAGACCGTCGGCGCGTTGGTGGTGGACGCCGCGGGCATCGGCCCCGGCGGCTCGCAGCCGCCGTCGCTGACCCGCGTCCTGGGGACGGTCTTGGCGGTCGGCGCCGCGGTGATCGCGGCGGTGGGGCAGCCCAGCGGGGCCGCGGGCCACGTGGGGCTGCTCGCTGTGATCGTCGTCGCCGGGGCCGGGGTCGCCGTCCAGCAGGCTGCCAACGGCAACCTGCAGCGGGTCACCGGCGAGGCGACCGTGGCGGCGTTGGTGTCGTTCCTCGTGGGGACGCTCGGCCTGGCGGTGCTGGCTGCGCTCGTTGCCGCGACCGGTGGCTTCCCCGTCCTGCACTGGGGCGTGGGACCCTGGTGGATCTACCTGGGCGGCCTGGCCGGGGCCATCTTCATCACGCTGGCCGCGGCGATCGTCGGGCTGCTCGGCGTGCTGCGCCTGAGCCTGGCCACCATTGCCGGCCAGCTGCTCGGCGCGCTCGGCTTCGACGCGTTCGCGCCTTCGGCGGGGGCCACCCTGGCTTGGGCGACCGTGGCAGCTGTCGTGCTCACGTTCGTGGCGATTGTCGTGGCCAGCGTGCGGCGGCGGGCCTGACGGGCGGCTCTCGGAACCCTCTCGGACCCCCTCTCGGAACCCCCTCTCGGAACCCCCTCTCGGAACCCCCTCTCGGAACCCCTGTGAGGGCCGGCGCCCCGCCCCCCCGTGCCAGTCGGGGACACCAGGGACGGTCGCTGCGGGCTGCCTGCTAGTCTAACTGTGACCACCCGGTCGTTCTCGCCCGCGTGCGCTGCAGCGAGTGCGGCCGGAGCCAAGCGGAGGCTCGCCTCCCACCCGCGTCGGTGACCGGATCTCCGTTCGCTGCCGGGTACGGTCGGTCGGTCGCTTGCGGCCGACCGCAGGGCGCACGGCCGCCGCGCGCCCTACTCCGCTGGTCGGTCGCCTGCCCTGATAGCCGACCCGGAGGAAATGCCATCAGCGCTGAGCCCCGCATCAACGACCGCATCCGCGTTCCCGAGGTACGACTCGTCGGGCCGGAAGGCGAGCAGATAGGCATCGTGCCGATCGCCGATGCCATGCGCCTCGCCTACGACGCCGACCTCGACCTCGTGGAGGTCGCCCCGACGGCGCGTCCGCCGGTCTGCAAGCTCATGGACTACGGCAAGTTCAAATACGAGTCGGACCAGAAGCGGCGGGAGGCCCGCCGCAACCAGGTCCAGACCGTCATCAAGGAGATGAAGCTTCGGCCGAAGATCGACCCGCATGACTACGAGACGAAGAAGGGTCACGTGGTCCGGTTCCTCAAGGCCGGGGACAAAGTGAAGATCACGATCATGTTCCGCGGCCGGGAGCAGTCCCGGCCCGAACTGGGGTTCCGGCTCCTGCAGAGGCTGGCGACCGACGTCGCCGACCTCGGCTTCGTCGAGGCGCAGCCCAGGCAGGACGGGCGAAACATGACCATGGTGCTGGCCCCGCACAAGGCTGCCCAGCGGGCGGTGCGGGCCAGCGAGCCTGCCGCCCCGGGCGGTAGCCGGGCCTGACGCCAGAGCGGGTACCAGCGGCAGGCACCCGGCAGCAAGGCCGGGCGCGAACCAGCGACGAGGAAGAGACACGATGCCGAAGATGAAAGCCCACAGCGGGGCGAGCAAACGCTTCCGGGTCACCGCGAACGGCAAGATCATGCGGCGCCGGGCCAACCGCAACCACCTGCTCGAACACAAGGCCAGCACGCGTACCCGGCGGCTGTACAACGAGGTCGAACTCAGCGGCGCCGACGTCAAGCGCATGCGGCGGTTGATGGCGCGCTGATGCGCGGTCTGCCAGCGGGGGGTCCCCGGGGCAGGCCGGACCCGACCCGAACGTGAGCCGTCATAGCGCGGCCCCATGTCCCCTGCTCGATGCCAGGGCCTCCGGACCGAGGCCACGATGTCAAGGAGTTGTGCCGCATGGCACGCGTAAAGCGCGCGATCAACGCCCAGAAGAAACGCCGGACTGTTCTCGAGGAGGCCAGCGGCTACCGCGGCCAGCGCTCGCGCCTGTACCGCAAGGCGAAAGAGCAGGTCCTGCACTCCATGACTTACGCCTACCGGGACAGGCGTGCCCGCAAGGGCGACTTCCGATCGTTGTGGATCACGCGTATCAACGCCGCCGCCCGCCAGAACGGGCTCACCTACAACCGGTTCATCCAGGGACTGAAGGCTGCCGGTGTGGAAGTCGACCGCAAGGTGCTCGCCGATCTGGCCGTGACCGACCCGGCCGCGTTCGCTGCGCTCGTCGGCGTCGCACGGGCCGCGCTGCCCGCGGCACCGGCGCGGGCGCCGGCAGCCTGAGCCTGCGGGCCTGGCGTCCACAGGTGCCCGAGCCGGGCCGTCCGCCTCTGACGCTGCGGTCCGGCCGGGTCGCGGCCGCCCGCCGGCTCACCCGCCGCCAGGTGCGTCGCACGCTTCGGCTCTTCCTCGTGGAAGGGCCCGCCGCGGTGCGGGAGGCACTTGGCGCAGGCGCCCTCGGGGAACTCTTCGTCGCCACGTCGGCCACCGCCCGGCACGTGGACCTGGTGGGCACGGTTCGGGCAGCAGGCGTGCGAGTCGCCACCGCCACCGACGATGCCGTCGCGGCGCTGTCGGACACCGTGACGCCGCAGGGGGTCGTCGGGGTGGCACGCGCGATCGACGTCGGCCTGCCGGAGGTGCTGTCCGGGTCGGCCGAGCTTGTCGTGATCCTCCACGAGCTGCGGGATCCCGGCAACGTCGGCACGATCATCCGGGCTGCCGACGCGGCCGGTGCCCGGGCCGTGGTGCTGACCCCCGCCAGCGCCGACCCCTACAACGGGAAGGCGGTGCGCTCCTCGGCCGGCAGCCTGTTCCACGTGCCGATCGCCCTGGACGTGCCGCTCGACGATGCGATCGCCGGCGTGCGGGCGAGTGGCTGCCGCATCCTCGCCGCCGATGCCTCCGGGCGCGACATCGTGACGGCCGGACACGACCTGCGCCGTCCGGTCGCCTGGGTGTTCGGCAACGAGACGCGCGGACTTCGTGAAGAATTGCACCGCGTGGCCGATGAGATGATTGGCGTTCCTCTGTACGGGTCTGCTGAGTCGCTCAACGTGGCCATGGCCGCGACGGTGTGCCTCTACGTGTCTGCCTGGGCGCAACGGAGCGTGACGGATACGGCACACTGGGCAGGGTCGCACGGGCCACTGGAGCTGCGCGGAGGTGGGTGAGCGTGGGTCAGGTCGCGCTGCAGGCCTCCCGCCCGGTGCGCGAGGATTCTGAGGTGCCGACAGCCGCCTACGACGAGCTTCCGGATGGGCTGCTGGTCGTCAGCGCGGGGGGCGAGGTGCTTGCCCTCAACAGGGCGGGCGCGCGGCTGCTCGGGGTCGAGCCGGAGCAGGCGGTGGGCCGCCACGTCGGCGACGTCCTGGGCCTGTCCGACGATCGGGGGCACGACTGGTGGGCCGCCAGCGCCAAGCTGCGCAAGCTGCCGGGCGTGACCCGCACCCCCGAACAGCGCCTGGTGCTGAGCGGCCCCTCCGGGGAACGCGAGTTGATGGTGACCTCCCGCTACGTCCGCCAGGAGGGGACGCTCGTGCGGCTCGTGGTCGCCTTCCGGGACACCGAGGCCCGGGAGCGCGCCGAGCGCGGCCGGGCTGATCTCGTCTCCACCGTGGCCCACGAGCTGCGCTCCCCGCTGACGAGCGTCAAGGGCTTCACCGCGACGCTGCTCGCCAAGTGGGACCGGTTCAACGACGAGCAGAAGAAGATCATGCTGCAGACCGTGAACGCGGACGCCGACCGCGTGACCCGGCTCATCTCCGAGCTGCTCGACGTTTCCAGAATCGACTCGGGGCGCCTCGAGTTGCATCGCCAGGTGGTCGACCTCGGCGCGGCGGTGAAGCGCGTGTTCGCCGGCCGTGTCGCCACGGGCGAGCCGCCCGAACGCTTCCACCTGCAGGTGGACGGCGATCTGCCGGAGATGTGGCTCGACCCGGACAAGATGGATCAGGTGCTGGCGAACCTCGTGGAGAACGCGCTGCGGCACGGCGCGGGCACGGTCACGGTGCACGTGCACGGGACCGGAGCCGGGGCCGAGGTGACCGTCAGCGACGAGGGCGAGGGCATTCCCAGCGAGATCCGCAAGCGGATCTTCGCGAAGTTCTGGCGCGGGCAGCCGCGGCGTGGCGGCACCGGGCTGGGCCTGTACATCACGAGAGGGATCGTCGCGGCGCACGGCGGGTCCATCACCGTCGGCCGTGCCGACGGCGGCGGCGCGCAGTTTCGATTTTCCCTGCCCGCCGGCACCCCTGCCTTCCTCTGACGGGTGGTTGCGTGCGGGGCCTGCTGAGCCGGCAACTCCTGCGCGGGCCTGCTGAGCCTGCAACTGCCGCCCCACCCCGCCGGAATCTGAAAGGGTCGCGTTTCGTGGCTCCGCCTTCCTCGTCCTCTTACGACCCCGTGCAGGTCTCCACCCTCCAGCCCGGGGAACTGAACCGCATGCGCGACGAGGCGCTCGCCGCGATCGACGCGGCCGCCGACCTCGATGCCCTCGCCGGCGTCCGCACCGCCTTCGTGGCCGGCCGGTCGGCTCCCCTGGTGCTCGCCCAGCGCGAGCTCGGCGCGCTGGCCCCCCAGGCCCGTGCCGACGCCGGCCGGCGTCACAACGAGGCCAAGCGGGCGGTCCAGTCCGCCTACGACGCCCGGCTCGTCGTGCTCACCGGGCAGCGGGACGCCCGGATGCTCGTCGAGGACGCGGTCGACGTCACGCTGCCCACAGGCCGGGCACCGGTCGGCGCGCGGCACCCGCTGACCACGCTCTCCGAGCGGATCTGCGACGTGTTCCTTGCGATGGGCTACGAGGTCGCCGAGGGCCCGGAGGTCGAGCACGACTGGTTCAACTTCGAGGCGCTGAACTTCCCGCCCGACCACCCGGCCCGCACCGTCCACGACACCCTCTATGTCGAGCCGCGCGGGTCCGGGCTGCTGCTGCGCACCCACACCTCCCCGGTTCAGATCCGAGCGATGCTGGAGCGTCCCCTGCCCGTGTACGTGGTGTGCCCGGGCCGCACCTACCGCGCCGACACCCTCGATGCCACCCATTCGCCGGTGTTCGGGCAGGTCGAAGGGCTCGCTGTGGACGAGGGCATCACGATGGCGCACCTGCGCGGCACGCTGGACGCCTTCGCCGGTGCGATGTTCGGCGCCGGGCTGCACACCCGGCTGCGCCCCTCCTTCTTCCCCTTCACCGAACCCAGCGCCGAGATCGACGTGCAGTGCTTCAACTGCCGCGGGGACCGGGACCGTTGGCCGTGCCGCGTGTGCTCGTCGGAGGGCTGGATCGAGTGGGGAGGCTGCGGCATGGTCAACCCCGCCGTCCTGCGGGCGTGCGGCATCGACCCGGCCCGCTACACCGGGTTCGCCTTCGGGATGGGGCTGGAGCGCACGGCGATGACCCGCCATGACATCTCCGACATCCGCGAGTTCGTCGAGGGTGACGTCCGGTTCACCGAGGCGTTCGGGGTGGAGGGCTGATGCGCATCCCGATGAGCTGGCTGCGGGAACTGCTGCCCGGCCTGCGCGCCGACGCGCGCGACGTCGCCGCCGCGCTGATCCGCGCCGGGCTCGAGGTCGAGAAGATCGATGCCCCGGGGGCGGAGATCACCGGGGTCGTCGTCGCCGAAGTGCTCGACATCGAAGAGCTGACCGGGTTCAAGAAGCCGATCCGCTTCGTCGAAGTGTCCACGGGCGCCGAGGTGCGCCGGGTCGTCTGTGGTGCGGCCAACTTCGCCACGGGCGACCGGGTGGCCTACGCCCCTCCGGGTGCTGTGCTCGCCGGTGGGTTCGAGATCGGGCGCAGGAAGACCTACGGGCGCGACTCCGACGGCATGATCTGCTCAGACCGTGAGCTGGGCCTGGGCGAGGACCACACGGGCATCCTCGTGCTTGCCTCCGGCGTCGCGGTGGGGACGGACGTGCGGGACCTCCTCGCGGATGAGGTCCTCGACGTCGCCGTGTCCCCGGACCGCGGGTACTGCCTGTCGATGCGGGGCATGGCGCGCGAGGTCGCCACGGCGTTCGGGCTGGCCTTCTCGGATCCGGCGGCGCTGCCGTTGCCGCCGTCGCCCGCGCCGGCGGGGGAGGTCCGCGTCGAGGATCCCGCGGGTTGCGACCGGTACGTCCTGCGCCGGATCACGGGTCTCGACGTCGGGGCCACGACCCCGCTGGAGATCCAGCGGCGGCTGACGATGGCCGGGATGCGGCCCATCTCGCTCGCCGTCGATGTCACCAACTACGTGATGCTCGGCCTCGGCCAGCCGCTGCACGCCTTCGACGCGGCCAAGCTGCGGGGAACGGTGTCGGTGCGCCGGGCCCATCCGGGGGAGCGCCTGCTCACCCTCGACGGCACCGACCGGCAGCTGCACCCCGAAGATCTCGTCATCGCCGATGAGAGCGGGCCGGTCGCGATCGCCGGCGTCATGGGTGGCGCGTCCACCGAGATCGGCCCGAAGACGACGGACATCTTGCTGGAGTCCGCGCACTTCGACCCCATCTCGGTCGCGCGCACCGCCCGCCGGCACGGCCTGGCTTCCGAGGCGTCCCGCCGTTTCGAGCGCCATGTCGACCCGGAGCTTGCGCCGCACGCCGCCGAGGCCGCGGCGCGGTTGATGGCGACGCTTGCCGGGGCGGGCGACCCGCACGAGCTCACCGACGTGGACCTGCGCCGGCCGCCGGCCACCATCCGGATGCCGGCGACGACCCCGGGCCGCATCGCCGGCCGTGCCTACCCCGCGGAGGTGGTGCGCCGCCGGCTGGCCGACGTGGGCTGCTCCGTCACGGGCGGGGACGAGCTGCTGGCGGTGACCCCGCCGTCGTGGCGTCCCGATTTGACCGGAGAGGCCGAGCTCGTCGAGGAGGTGCTGCGCCTCGAGGGCTACGACAGCATCCCCGTGGCGCTGCCGCTCACCCCGGCGGGGCGGGGGCTGACCACGTCCCAGCGGCTGCGGCGGCAGGCGTCGCGGGCACTGGCCGCCGGCGGGTATGACGAAGTCGCCGTCCCGCCGTTCGTGTCCGGCGACGTCGGTGACCGGCTCGGGCTCGATGCCGGCGATCCCCGCCGTGCGGCGGTGCGGCTGGCGAACCCGCTGTCGGAGGACGAGGCGTACCTGCGGACCACGCTGCTGCCGGGCCTGCTCGCAGCCGTCGTGCGCAACGCCGGCCGCGGGCGGGCCGACCTCAGCCTGTTCGAGACCGGGCTGGTGTTCCGCTGGCCAATTCGGGGGCCGGCCGGTTCCACGCCACGGCCGCCCGTCCCGTCCGTCCTGCACCGGCCGTCCGACGAGGAGATCCGCGCGCTCGACGCCGAGCTGCCCCGCCAGCCGCGGCACGTGGCAGTCGTCCTGTGCGGCCTGCGGCAGCCGGCCGGCTGGTGGGGCGCCGGGCGCGCCGCCGACTGGGCCGACGCCGTGGAAGCGGCCCGCACCGTTGCCAGCTCGGTCCGCTCGCCGCTGGACGTTGCTTCAGGCGCCGCGGCGCCGTTCCATCCCGGCCGGTGCGCCGAGTTGCGGGTGCCGCGGCCGGACGGCAGTGCGGGCACCGGGACCGCCGCGGGGGCCGGGGCCGGGGGCTACACGGTCGTGGGTCACGCCGG
>JADGOW010000068.1 GCA_017882765.1 Frankiaceae bacterium | reverse complement strand
GGCTGCCAGAGGTCGTAGGTGACCACCGTGTTGAAACTGCTCACGTTCGCGGCCATACCTGCCATGAAAGCGGCCAGCAGGCCGGTCACGGCGACGCCGAGTACCCCGCTGGGCAGGAACTGCCCCATCAACAGCGGAATTGCTTTGTTGTAGGAGAGATCCGAATTGGGGTCGCCGCCCACGCCCAGCGTTGGGAAGGTGACGACCGCGATGAGACCCGGGATGATGGTCAGCGCCGGAATGAAGATCTTCGGGTAGGCGCCGATGAGCGGGGTGCGCCGCGCGGCGGAAAGGTTCTTCGCAGCCAGGCACCGCTGCACTTCGGCGAAGTTCGTCGTCCAGTAGCCGAACGAGAGGACGAAGCCGAGGCCGAACACGATCGCAAACCAACTGGCGCCCAGCGGGTTCGTGCTCGATGACCCTGTTCCCTCCCACAGCGTGAATGCCTTGTGGCCCCATTGGTACAGCGGGCTGGTGTCGCCGGGCCCGGGGTGCTCGATCTTCTGGGTCAGCCCGTGCCAGCCGCCGACCCGGTACAGCCCGACCACGACGAGCGGGATCAGGCCGGCAAGAATCACGAAGAACTGCATGACCTCGTTGTAGATGGCCCCGGAGAGCCCACCCAGCGTGATGTAGAGCCCCACGAAGACGGCAGCCACGACGATCGAGAGATAGAGACTCCAACCCAGCAGCGCCTTCAGGATCAGGGCCAGCGCATAGAGGTTGACACCGGCGATAAGGACGCTGGAGACGGCGAAGGTAAGGGCGTTGAAGATGTGCGTGGGTTTGTTGAACCGAAGCCGCAGGTACTCGGGGACGCTGCGCACCCGCGAGCCGTAGTAGAACGGCATCATCACCAGGCCCAGGAACACCATGGCGGGTACGGCGCCGATCCAGTAGAAGTGCGCGGTCATCAACCCGTACTGGGCACCGTTCGCCGCCTGCCCGAGGATTTCGAGGGCACCCAGGTTCGCCGCTATGAATGCGAGCCCGGTGATCCAGGCAGGCAGCGACCGCCCCGCGAGTAGGAAGTCCTCGCTCGTCGCCACCGCGCGACGGGCGAGCGCCCCGATGGCCACCACTATCGCGAAGTAGATGATCAGAATGACGTAGTCGACTGCACTCAGGCTGATCTTGAGCACTGGGACCTCCTCGGCGTCGACTCACTCCGCGTGACGGCGAAACGCAGCGTAGCGTTCCCGGATACGGGCGTGGCAACCGCCCTCGCGGCACTGAATCCGCCGACGGGAAGCCCCCGGGCCCTCAGTCGGCTTCCCGCAAAGCTGCGAGGCGCCCGGTCCTGGCCACCCGGCCGAAAGCGTGCGCCGACGGCCGAACCTGCCGGGCGAGCCCGCCCGCGCGGTCGATGCCGACAAGCCCGAACAAAGGCCGGTATCCCTCGGCCCACTCGAAGTTGTCGAACGCCGACCAGTAGGTGTAGCCGCGGACGTCGACGCCTTCGCGCATGGCGGCCCGCACGGCGGCGAGGTGGCTGTCCAGGTAGTCGACCCGCTCGGTATCCTCGTCCGTCGCGACGCCGTTCTCGGTAATCACGATCGGCTTGCCGGCGCGCGCTGCCTTGTGCAAGGTCTTGCGCAGACCGTCGGGGTTGAGTTCCCACCCCATCTGGGTCAGCGGGGCATCTGGCGGGGCCGGTGCGAAGTAGTCGGGGTGGGCCGGGTCCACGCGCATCCGCGTGTAGTACTGGACCCCGACGAAGTCACCCTTCGCATCCTCCAGGTAGACATCGATCATCTCCCGCTCCAGCCCCTCCGTGGCGGCGACGCATCCCGGGTCGTCGCCGCGGGCCGGCTGCAGGTCGGGCATCTGCAGGCTCACCCCGGTCTGCGGTCCCCCGGCGAAGATGTCGACCGCTGCTTCGTGCGCCCCGATGAGGGCGCGCGTCACCCGGTGCCACAGGTGCGGGTTGCGAAGGCCGGGCGGGTGGTAGCCGAGGAGGTAACCGAACAGCGCGACGATCTGCGGCTCGTTGACCGTGCAGACATACGGGGTCCGGTCCCGGATGTGCGGCGCGATCCGCTCGACGTAGCGGGCGAACAGGTCCACGGCGTCGGGAGCAGCCCAGCCGCCGCGGTCGGCGAACCAGCCGGGGACCGTGAAGTGGTGGAGGGTCGTGAAGGCGGTCAGGCCGACTCGGGCCAGAGCGTCGAGGACGCGCAGGTAGTGGTCGATCGCAGCCTGGCTCCACCACTCCAGGGCAAAGCGGTGGGCGTTGTCTCGACCTGGTGGGCCGCCGTCGACGTGCCCCACAGGAATCCGTCCGGGAAGTCACGCTCCACGCCCGCACCGCCTTCCGTCGCCTACCGAAGTCGCCGCGCTCCTTCGGCCGGAGTCACCACGAACGGAAGGGGTGATGCCCAGCCACGCAGCTCATACGCCGCCTCGACGGCGGCCGTCACGGCGTCCACGTCGCCGGCAGGGACCAGCGCGAGCACCGACCCGCCGAACCCGCCACCGACCATCCGGGCCCCCAGCGCCCCGGCCTCCACAGCGGTGGCGGCCGCGACGTCCAGTTCGGGGATGGACACCTCGAAGTCGTCGCGCAACGACGCGTGGCTGGCCGTCAGCAGCGGGCCCAGCCCGGCGACGTCCCCGCGCCGGAGCAGCCGGACGGCGTGCTGGACCCGGTCGATCTCCGTGACGACGTGGCGGGCCCGGCGGCGCAGCGGCTCCGACAGGTTCTGGACCGACTCGAGGGTCGCGTCCCGCAGCGCGGGGACGCCGATCCGTCGCGCCGCCTCCTCGCAGGCGGCCCGGCGGTCTCCGTACTCCCCGTCGGCCAGGTCGTGCGAAGCCCGGGTGTCGATCACCAGGAGGGCCAGCCCCGCCGCGTCGAGGTCGAAGGGCACCTGCTCGGTCTGCAGGCTCCTGCAGTCCAGGAACAAGGCGGAGCCGGCCCGGCCCAGCAGGGACGCCATCTGATCCATCACCCCGGTCGGCGCCCCCACCACTTCGTTCTCGGCCCGCTGGCAGGCCAGGGCGAGGGCGTCGCGCGGGATGTCCCGCCCGGCGACGTCGGCCAGGGCGAGACCCACCGCGGCTTCCAGTGCCGCACTCGACGACAACCCTGCTCCGAGCGGCACGTTCGAGTCGATCAGGATGTCGGCACCCTGGGACACCCCGTGCCGATCGGCCAGCGACCACGCGACGCCCAGCGGGTAGGCGGCCCAGCCTCGCACTCGACCGGGGCCGAGGTCGGACAGCTCGCGGACGACGGGATCACCCTGCCGCTGCCGGGACGCCACCCGGACCATCCCGTCATCGCGCGCGGCCACCGCCGCCAACGCCCGCCGATCGATGGCGATGGGCAGCACGAGCCCTTCGTTGTAGTCGGTGTGCTCCCCGATGATGTTCACCCGGCCGGGGGCCGCCCACACACCGTCGGGCACGCGGCCGTACAGGCGCTCGAAGGCGGCACTGAGCTCGTCGACGTTCGCCGCGCCGCCCGCGCCCGCCTCGCCGTCCTGGAGACCTCCCACGAGACAGCAGGCTAGAGCGCGCCCACGCCGGCCACGCCGACCGGGGTGCCGCTCGGGCCGGTCGTGCTGCTTTGTGCAGGTCGTGGCGCCCGGACGCGCCGTGCCCGCCCGGGCTCCCGACCCGGCGCTACCCGGTGGCCAGCGACACGCTGCGGGCGGTGTGCGCCCCGATCTCCCGGGCGATCTGGCCCAGCACGTCAGCGGGAACGGCCGAGTCCAGCGACAGGGCCATCAGTGCCTCCCCGCCGGCGAACATGCGGCCTACCTGCGCGTTGGCGATGTTCACTCCGGCGTTGCCCAGGATCGCCCCGATGGTGCCCACGATGCCGGGCCGGTCTTCGTAGGTCACCAGCGCGAGGTGCGCCTCCGGCCGGACCTCCACCTCGTACCCGTCGATTTCAGTGATCTTCGCGACCTGGCGGCGCCCGATCAGGGTGCCGCTCACCGAGTGCGGGGTCCCGTCCGCACGCACGCCCCGCACCGTGAGGACGCTGCGGAAATCCGGACTCTCCTCCGTGGCCACCAGCGTCACCTCGACACCGCGCTCCTTGGCGAGCAGCGGCGCGTTGACGTAGGTGACCGCCGCCTCGACGACGCCGCTGAACAGTCCCTTCAGCGCGGCCAGCTGCAGGACGCCGACGTCGAAGGCGGCCAGCTCTCCCCTGGCCTCGACGGTCACGGCCGCGGGGGCCCCCTCGGCAAGACCGGTGAACACCTGGCCCAGGGCCTCCGCAAGAACGAGGAACGGCCGCACCTGTTCGGCAACCGCGCCCCCCGCCTGCACGTTGACGGCGTCCGGGACGAAATCCCCGGACAGGGCCAGGCGTACCGAGCGCGCCACAGCGAGCCCCGCCTTCTCCTGCGCCTCGATGGTGCTGGCGCCCAGGTGCGGCGTGACCACCACGTTGGGCAGGCCGAACAGCGGCGACTCGGTCGTCGGCTCGGCCGCGAAGACGTCGATGCCCGCGCCGCCCACCCGCCCGGCACGGACGGCGGCGGCCAGGGCCGCCTCGTCCACCAGTCCCCCGCGCGCGGCGTTGACGATGAGCACGCCCGGCTTGACCCGTGCCAGCTCCTTCTCGCCGAGCAGGCCGAGGGTCTCCTGGTTGCGGGGCAGATGAATGCTGATGACGTCGGATTCGGCGAGGAGAGTGTCGAGCGGCACGAGGGTCACCCCCAGCTGGCCCGCCCGCGCAGCCTGGACGTAAGGGTCGTAGGCCAGCAGGCGCATCCCGAAAGCCGACAGGCGCTGCGCGACAAGGACGCCGATTCGGCCCAGCCCGAGAATGCCCGCGGTCTTGTCGAACAGCTCCACCCCCGTCCACTTCGAGCGCTTCCACTCGCCGCCACGCAGCGACGCGTCCGCCGCGGGGATCCGGCGGGCGACAGACAGCAGCAGGCCGATCGCGTGCTCAGCGGCACTGACGATGTTCGACTGGGGAGCGTTGACGACCATCACCCCGCGGCCGGTCGCCGCAGGGACGTCGACGTTGTCCAGGCCCACCCCGGCGCGGGCGACAACGCGCAGGTTCGGCGCCGCCGACAGCGCCTCCGCGTCAATCTTGGTGGCGCTTCGGACGATCACGGCGTCGACGTCCGCCAGCGCGGGAATGAGCGCCGAACGGTCGGCCCCGTCGACGGTGCGCACCTCGAAGTCGGCCGTGAGCAGGTCGAGCCCGGCCTGCGACAACTCCTCGGCGACCAGCACGATCGGACGTGGCACCAGTGCACCCTTCGCTTGGCGTGTCCCGCTCGCTCTGCGGCTGCCGCGGGCGGCGCCAGCGTATTGGCCCGCCGCCTCACCCGGGGGCTGGTCGCTGCAGCCGGCCGGGATCGAGCCAGCTCAGGTCCAGCCAGCTGCGGTCCAGGTCAGCGACGCTCTGGCAGCCGAGCAAGGTCATGGTGCGCGAGATCTCGGCGCGGAAGACGTCCAGGACGCGCTCCACGCCGGCCTGCCCGCCGACCGCGAAACCGTAGAGGTACGCGCGGCCGATGAACACGACCTTGGCGCCCATCGCCAGGGCCTTGACGACGTGGGTTCCCCGCCGCAGGCCGCTGTCCACCATGACCACGGTCGAATCGCCGACGGCATCCACGACGGCGGGCAGGACCCGGGGCGTCGGAGGGGACCCGTCGAGCTGGCGGCCACCGTGGTTGGACACCACGATGCCGTCGGCCCCCGCGTCCACGGCCCGGCGAGCGTCGTCGGCTGTCATGAGCCCCTTGACCACGAGCCGGCGGGGCCACCGGCCGCGAATCGCCGCCACGTCGTCCCACGAGAACGGCGAGCCGGAGATTCCCACCACCCCGGCCTGCGCGCCGGCGGCGCGGCCGGCTTTGGCGGCCTTCACGAACTCGATGCCCGGGGCGGCCATGCTCAGGCTCCATCGCGGCTTCACCGCGAACTGCCCGAGCAGCTTGGCCAGCACCGCCGGGCTCGGCTTGCCTCCCAACTGGATGCCGTTGCGGGAATCGCGTTCCCGGTTGCCCAGCACGGCAGTGTCCATCGTCACGACGAGCGCCTCGTACCCGGACAGCCGGGCCCGGTCGATCATCGCCTCGGCCGCCTCGTTCAGGCCGCCCGAGGCGTAGAGCTGGAACCACTTGGGGGCGGTGGACGCCCCCGCGACGTCCTCCGGGGAGTTGCCTGCCACCGTGCTCAGCACCTGGATCGTCCCGCGCGACGCGGCCGCCCGGGCGATGCCGAACGTCCCGTCGGGGTGCATGACACGGGTCAGCCCGCACGGAGCCAGAAGGACGGGCATCGACACCTTGGTGCCGAACACCTCGGTCACCAGCGACGGGTGCGCCACCTTGTTGCCGGTTCGCGGCTGGAAGGTGACCGCGTTGTAGTCCTCGGTGTTGCGCCGGTGGGTGATGCCGTCCTCGGCGTCGCCGTCGATGTAGTCGAAGACCACCCGTGGCAGCCGAAGCCGCGCCCGGCGCCGGGCTTCGGCCACGTTCCAGATCCGGTCGACGCCCACGGGCCCTCCTCCACGTCACACCACGACAGGAGGAGGTTACCGACCCGCCGCCTCCGGCCCACCCTCTCGGCCGGGTCCTTCGGGTAGGCCGCCCACCTCGCGTTGCTCAGTCGAGCGGCTTGTCGATCCAGCTCATCAGCGGCCGCAGCTTGGCGCCGACCTCCTCGATCGGGTGCGCCTTGCCCTGCTCGACGAGCTCGGTGAACACGGGCCGGCCCGCCTCGTCCTCGGCGATCCATTCCTGCGCGAACGAGCCGTCCCGAATGTCGGACAGCAGCCGGCCCATCTCCTCTTTCACCGCCGGGGTGATGATCCGCGGCCCGCGGGTGACGTCGCCGTACTCGGCGGTGTCCGAGATCGAGTAGCGCATCCGGCTGATGCCGCCCTCGTACATGAGGTCAACGATGAGCTTGAGCTCGTGCAGGCACTCGAAGTAGGCCACCTCCGGCTGGTAACCGGCCTCGACGAGCGTTTCGAAGCCAGCCTGAACGAGCGCGGTCGTGCCGCCGCAGAGCACAGCTTGCTCACCGAACAGGTCGGTCTCGGTTTCCTCCGAGAACGTCGTCCGCAGCGCGCCCGCCCGCGTCCCGCCGATTCCCTTCGCGTAGGAAAGGGCCAGCTGCAGCGCCTGCCCGCTCGCGTCCTGCTCCACCGCGACGAGGACCGGAACCCCGCGCCCCTCGACGAATTGACGGCGCACCAGGTGACCCGGGCCCTTCGGCGCGACCATCGCCACGTCCACGTCAGCCGGAGGTTTGATGTAGCCGTAGCGGATGTTGAAACCGTGCCCGAAGAACAGCGCGTCGCCGGCCTCGAGGTGCGGTTCGACCGAGTCGGTGTACAGGTGCCGCTGCACGGTGTCCGGAGCGAGCACCATGATCAGGTCGGCCTCGGCGCACGCCGACGCCGGGTCGGTCACCCGCAGGCCCGCCGCCTCGGCTCGTTCCCGCGACCGGGACGTCTCGGGCAACCCGACCCTGACATCGGCGCCCGAGTCTTTCAGCGACAGCGCGTGCGCATGCCCCTGGCTGCCGTAACCCAGCACCGCGACCTTGCGTCCCCGGATGATGCCCAGGTCGGCCTGGTCGTCGTAGTAGATCTCTGCCACTCTCGTTCCCTTCGAGGTTATGGGCGGGCTACGCCGGGCGCTCCATGCGCAGCGCCCGGTCCGTGATGGACCGCGGGCCCCGGCCGACGGCCACCATGCCCGACTGCACGAGCTCGCGGATTCCGAACGGCTCCAGCACCCGGATGAGGGCATCCAGCTTGTCCCGGGTGCCGGTGGCCTCGATCGTCACCGCGTCCTGGGCGACGTCGACGACCTTCGCGCGGAACAGCTGTACGGTCTCGAGCACATGGCTGCGGGTCGCCAGGTCGGCGCGCACCTTGACGAGCAGCAGCTCGCGCTGCACCGACGCCTCGGGCTCCAGCTCCACGATCTTGATGACGTTGATGAGCTTGTCGAGCTGCTTGCGCACCTGGTCGAGCGGGATGGCGTCCACGGCGAGGACGATCGTCATCCGGCTGACGTCGGGATGCTCCGTCGGCCCGACCGCGAGCGACTCGATGTTGAAGCCGCGCCGGGAGAACAACCCGGCGATGCGGGCCAGCACGCCGGGCTTGTTCTCGACGAGCACCGACAAGGTGTGCCGGGTCACTGGGTCACCTCACCCATGTCGTAGTCGAAGTCGGGCGCGGTGTCGCGCGCGACCTTGATGTCGTCGTTGCTGGCGCCCGCCGCGACCATCGGCCAGACCATCGCGTCATGGTGGACGACGAAGTCCACGACGACGGGCACGTCGTTGATGCTCATTGCCTTCTCCACTGTGCCGTCGACGTCGGCCGCCGACTCACAGCGCAGGCCGACGCCGCCCAGCGCCTCGGCGAGCCTGACGAAGTCGGGCACCCGCCGGCTGTGCAGGGTCGTGTGCGAGTACCTCGCGTCGTAGAAGAGGGTCTGCCACTGGCGGACCATCCCCAGGCTCCCGTTATTGATGATCGCGACCTTGATCGGGATACCTTCGATTGCGCAGGTGACGAGTTCCTGGTTGGTCATCTGGAAGCAGCCGTCCCCGTCGATCGCCCAGACGGTCGTGTCGGGACGTCCGACCTTGGCGCCCATCGCCGCAGGCACGGCATACCCCATGGTGCCGAGACCGCCGGAGTTGACCCAGGTGTCGGGGTGCTCGTAGGAGATGAACTGGGCCGCCCACATCTGGTGCTGGCCCACACCCGCAACATAGATCGCCTCCGGACCCACAATCTTGCCGAGCCGCTGGATCGCGTACTGCGGGGACAGCGACCCGTCCGCCGGTTCGGTGAACCCGAGCGGGTAGGTGTCGCGCCACTTGTCGATCTGCTGCCACCAGCCCTCGATGTCGGGTTTGGGCAGGTCGCGCAGGGCGCTCACGAGCTCGGCAACGACCTCCTTCGCGTTGCCCACAATCGGGATGTCCGCCACGCGGTTCTTGCCGATCTCAGCCGGGTCGATGTCGGCGTGGATGACCGCGGCCCCGGGCGCGAACGAGGCGAGCTTGCCGGTGACTCGGTCGTCGAACCGGGCGCCGAGCGTGATGAGCAGGTCGGACTTCTGCAGGGCGGTGACAGCCGCGACGGTGCCATGCATGCCGGGCATCCCCAGGTGCTGGCGGTGCGAGTCGGGGAAGGCACCGCGGGCCATCAGGGTCGTCACGACCGGGATGCCGGTCAGCTCCGCGAGCTGGTGCAGCTCGGCGGCGGCGCGGGCCCGCAGGATGCCCCCACCGACGTAGAGCACCGGCCTGCGGCTCTGACTGATCAGCTTCGCGGCTTCCCGGACCTGCTTGTTGTGCGGCCGGAGCACCGGCCGGTAGCCGCGCAGATCGACGCTCGCCGGCCAGCTGAACTCCGCCGGGGCCTGCAGGACGTCCTTGGGCACGTCGACGAGTACCGGCCCGGGTCGGCCGGTGCCCGCGATGTGGAACGCCTCGGCGATGACGCGCGGGATGTCGTCGCCGTCCGTCACGAGGTAGTTGTGCTTGACGATCGGCATCGTGATGCCGGAGATGTCCGCTTCCTGGAAAGCGTCCGTGCCGATGGCCGGGCGGGGCACCTGGCCGGTGACGGCGACGATGGGCACCGAGTCCATGTACGCGTCGGCTATGGCCGTGACCAGGTTCGTCGCGCCCGGCCCCGACGTCGCCATGCACACCCCGACCCGTCCGGTGACGTAGGCGTAGCCGGATGCCGCGTGGCCCGCGCCCTGCTCGTGCCGGACCAGGATGTGGCGCATCGGCGAGTCGTACAGCGGGTCGTAGGCGGGCAGGATCGCGCCACCCGGAATGCCGAAAATGACGTCTACGCCGGCGTGCTCCAGCGAGCGGATGAGCGACTGGGCTCCGGTGATCTGCTCTGGCATGGAGGCTCCCTGGGCTGGTGACGAGATTGGCTACGGCTGGTCTGGGCAAGAAAAAACCCCCCGCGCCCGGACGGGCACTGAGGGGTCGCGCACGTAGCCAGAGTAGCTACGCACGCATCCTGCGTACGAGGAGAGCCTGCACGCCCTCAACTGTGCATGACGAAAGAGCGGTCGTCAAACGAACGCGGGCTCGACGATGCAGATAGCCGGTGGTCGTCAGGCAGCGCCCGGACGTTACGGCGTACCGTCACGGGGTGGTCGCCGTGACCCCGACCGCTCCCCCCGCCCTGACGCTGGCGACCCGACCCGGGCGATGGGTCCTGGTCGCAACGGTGCTCGGTTCCGCGATCGCGGCCATTGACGCCACCGTCGTCGGCATCGCGCTGCCCGCCATCGGCGAAGACTTCCACACGAGCCTCACCTCGCTGCAGTGGGTGGTCACCGCCTACATGCTGACGCTGGCCGGCCTGCTGCTCGTCGCGGGCGCTGCCGGCGACCGTTACGGGCGGCGCCGGGTGTTCACCATCGGTGTCATCTGGTTCGCTGCGGCGTCGCTGCTGTGCGGGCTCGCGCCGAGCGCCCCGGCTCTCATCGGGGCCCGCGCCCTGCAGGGCGTCGGGGCGGCGCTGCTGACGCCTGGAAGCCTGGCGATCCTGCAGGCGTCCTTCCGGCCGGAAGACCGGGGCAAGGCGATCGGCGCCTGGTCCGGGCTCGGCGGTGTTGCCACCGCCCTCGGCCCTTTTGTCGGGGGATGGCTCGTCCAAGCCGCCTCGTGGCGGCTCATCTTCTACATCAACCTGCCCCTTGCCGCCGCGGTCGTGTTCATCTCCGCCCGCCACGTCCCGGAGACCCGCGACCCGCAGGCGCACGGCCGGCTGGACGCCGGGGGCGGCCTGCTCGTCACGCTCGGGCTCGTGGGGCTCACGTTCGGTCTCATCGAGGGGCCCGTCCGCGGCTGGACGTCCGCGTCGGTGCTGACGGCCCTGGCCGCCGGGATCGGGCTGCTGGCCGGCTTCGTCATCCGGGAAGCTCGGGTGAGCGCGCCGATCCTCCCCCTCGGCGTGTTCACCTCCCGCCAGTTCAGCGCCACCAACGCCGTCACGTTCGTGGTGTACGGGGCCTTGGGCGGGGCCCTGTTCCTCCTGCCCGTCCAGTTGCAGCAGGTAGGCGGGTTCACCCCCGTGCAAGCGGGGGTCGCTCTCCTGCCGGTGACGCTCATCATGCTGGCCCTGTCCGCGCGGTCAGGCGCGCTCGCCGCCCGCATCGGCCCGCGCCTGCAGATGAGCGTGGGACCGGTCATCGTGGCTGCCGGGCTGGCGCTCCTGTCCCGGGTCGGCCCGCAGACGAGCTACGCCACCGAGGTGCTGCCGGCACTCGTCGTGTTCGGTTTCGGTCTTGCGGTCACGGTTGCCCCACTCACCTCGACTGCCCTGGCAGCGGCGCCGCAGGAGCAAGCGGGCATCGCGTCCGCCGTCAACAACGATGTGGCGAGGGCGGGAGGGTTGATCGCGGTGTCGGTGCTGCCGGCCGCTGCGGGTCTCACCGCTGAGAGCTACCTGAACCCGTCGGCCTTCGATGCCGGATTCAGCACAGCGATGTTCCTAGCGGCAGCGGTGTGCGCGGCAGGTGGCGTGCTGGCGGCCCTGACGATTCGCAACCCCCGCCGGGCGGCCAAGCACTCGAAGCCTTGCACGAACTGCCCGCTGGACGGCCCGGCCCTGGTCCTGCGCCCGATCACCCATCGCGTCGCCTGATCAGCCGAGGAGGCGCAGGAAGCGGGCCGCAACCGGCGCGGCTGCCGCACCGCCGGCGCCACCGCCGTCGACGACCACAGCGAAGGCCACGTCCCCGCGGAATCCCACGAACCAGGCGTGCGTCTGAGGCGGGTCGTCGTTGCCGAACTCGGCCGTGCCCGTCTTGCCGAACGTGCCCGGGGGCAGGCCCGCCCCGGCCGCGGTGCCGTATTGGACGACCCCGGCCATGTACGAGCGCAGGGTGGCCGCAACGGCCGGCGGGAGCGGATGGGTCACGTCCGGGCCGCCTGCTACGAAGGGGCGGCGCCACTGGCCGGCCGCGACGGCGGCCGCGACCGAAGCCATGTGCAGCGGGCTCGCGATGACCTCGCCCTGCCCGATCGAGGCCGCCGCACCCTCGGCGGCATCCCCCGGCGGCGGGAACTTGCCTCCGACGCTGGCGATCGGCAAGGGCTGACTGCCGTCGAAACCGAACAGCTGCGCCGCGCGGGTCACCGAGCCCTTGGGCAGGGATTGCTCCAGGTTGATGAACGCCGTGTTGCAACTGCGGGCGAACGCCGTGGCGAACGAAATCGGCCCCAATTGTTCGCTCTCGGCATTTCTGATCACCAGCCCGTACGCGTTGACGCTCGCCGGGCAGTCGAGAAGGGTCTCCGGCGTACGCCCGGCCATCAGCCCGGCGGTGGCCGTTATGATCTTAAAGGTTGAACCAGGCGGGTACGTGCCGCGCAGCGCCCGGCTGAACCCGCCGACCGGATTATTCGCCAGGGCCAGTACGCCACCGGTGCGCGCGTCCACAGCCACCAGCGCCCCGGGTTTGGCCAGCGGGGCCAGAGCCGCCCCTGCCGCCTTCTGCACCTTCAGGTCGATCGTGGTGGCAACGGTGCTCCCCGCCGTCGGCGGGGTTGTGACAAGCACCGATACCGGCCGGCCGGCGGAGTCCACCAGCGCCGCCGTGTACCCGGGCGTCCCGCCCAACCGGTCGTTGTAGGCGCGCTCCAGACCGGTCTGCCCCGCCACGGCACCGGCCTGGTAGCGCGGGCCGGCGGTCTGCGCCTGCTCAGCGGTGAGCGGCCCGACCGTCCCGATCAGGTTCGAGTCGATGTCCGCGTCACGGCCCCGCAGGGGCGCCCCGTCGGCGGCGACCAGCTTCGCCCGCGAGCCGGTGGCCCGGAACAGCGCGACGTGCAGGCCGGGACGCAGCCCCGGATGCAGCACCGACGGCGACCAGACGACGCGCCAGGCGTCCCCGCGCTGCACGAGCGGTACCTCGCCGGAGTAGCCGAGCGGCACCACCCCGGCGATCTGCAGGTCGGCCCGGTACCCGGTGACGTCGACCCGCTCGAACCGGGCGGAGGTGACCCGCAGGGCGCCGGTGAACCCCGATACCTGCCGGGCGAAGTCGGCGGGAGGGTTGTCCACGAGGGCGGCCATGGCGGCAGTGTCGTTGCGCGCCCAAGCGGCGAGGAACGCGTCGACGGTCCGGCGTTGCGCGCCCGCGCTGTCGCGCGTGACGAGGGCGTAGCCGCCGAGCCCGATCACGAGAGCGACGACGAGCAGGGCCACGACCCAGGGCCAGCGGCGGGGCCGGCCGTACCGCTTGGGGCGGCCCCCCAGGCCGGGGCCGCCGAAGCGCGAGCCGGAAAGCCGGAGCCGGCGTGGACGATCGATGATGCCGACGGGGGTCAGGGGCATCGTGGCCGCCTTGCTGGTGTGCTGAATCGACAGAATCCGACATTGGCCGTGTAAGCAGCGAAACCTACTACGTCACGGGTGGAATCTGGGTGGCGGGAACGGTACGCCGCGTCGGAATTGCCCCACATGGGGCAGGTGTCTGGCCGGAACTGCATGCAAGCCCCGGGTCGACCCAAGATCTAATCGTCAGGAAATCCGCATATCGCCGGATTTTCCCGGTGCTCGGACCGTTTGATCGAAAAAGCATGCAGGCAGTTTCAGTCACAGACTGCTCCCGCGGCGGCCGACCCGACCAGCCGCGCGTACTTGGCGAGCACTCCCGTGGTGTAGCGCGGCTCCATCGGCTTCCAGCCCGCCCGCCGCCGGTCGAGTTCGGCGGGATCCACGAGCAGATCCAGCCGGCGGTTGGCAACGTCGAGGCGGATGCGGTCGCCGCTGGCGACGAGGGCTATCGGACCGCCATCGGCGGCCTCCGGCGCGACATGACCCACGCACAGGCCCGAGGTGGCCCCGGAGAAACGGCCGTCAGTGACGAGGATGACGTCCCGGCCGAGCCCGGCGCCCTTGATCGCTGCGGTGACCGCAAGCATCTCGCGCAT
>JADGOW010000067.1 GCA_017882765.1 Frankiaceae bacterium | reverse complement strand
GAGAGAAGCCCTAGATCCGACCCGACGGTGGTGACCTGATCGGATTCAGGCGCGTCGGCCCAAATCGATTGGCCCACAACCAGTGTCAGACCCGGAAAATGTCAGTACCTCCGGGTAGACCTGAGCCAACCGGAAGGACACATGCGGGGCCCAGGGAGGCGATGGTGCGGGATGATCAGCGATCGAGGGTGTACGCGGCCGAGAGCATGGTGCGCCGGCAACTCGAGCTGGCCGCCGAGGGTGCCCGCACTATCCGCATTGCCGGGTCGGTCCTGACGGTCCCGCCTGAGCAGGTGTTTCGCGACTTGGCCGCTGTCCGGCACTACGTCAGCGACCTGACCGCGCAGGCGTCGGTTGTGCACCGCTGGCCGGAGGCCGCCACGGTGGGCATCCGCCCGCGTCGTGCAGCGCAGCGTGCCCACTATGAAAGCTCCACCCACGTCATCGCCCTTCCCCCGGCCGAGCACGGGGGCTCCTGGGCCCTGCGGGAGCTCGTCGTCCTCCACGAACTGGCCCACGCCGTAACCGCGGGGGCCGATCCTGCGCACGGGCCCGATTTCGCGGCGGCCTTCCTTGACCTCGTCGGGATCGCGTCCGGTGCCGAGGTTGCGTTCCTGCTGCGCCACGGCTTCGACCACCTCGGGGTCCGTGTCGCGACCCCGGCCGGGGCGAAGCGATGAGCGCACGACCGGCCGGTGAGAAGGCCCTCGCGCGCATCGTGGCTCTGCTCGCCAAGGCCGAAAGCACCGACTCGTCTGCCGAAGCCGACGCCCTGGTGACGAAGGCGCAACAACTGGCGACTCTGCACGCCATCGACCTCGCGTTCGCCGAGCACGAACGCGCCGGCCGCGACCGTCGCAGCCGCCGCGAGGCGCCGGAGCAGCGCGTCCTGGCTATGGGCGAGCCGGGCCGGCGCGGCAACAAGTTCCTCGTCTCACTGCTCGTTGCCATCGCCACGTCCAACGATGTCCGCTGCGACGTCGCGCACAACTCCACCTACGCCGTCGCCTTCGGCATGCCCGGCGACCTCGATGTCTGCGAAGCGCTGCTGGTGTCGCTGTCGGCGCAGATGGCCCTGCGGGCCGCGTCCGCGCTCCGCGTGGGTGAGCATCGGCGGCTTGGTGTCGACGCGCGGGTCTACCGCAGCTCGTTCTACTCCGGGTTCGTCACGGCGATCGCCGTCCGGCTGGCCGCTGCGCGAGAGGAGGCGGTCGCGAGCTGGGGTCGAGTTGAGCCGGAAGGGGGAGCGGCCGCCGGCCGCGCCACCCGGGGCCCGGCGGGCCGGGCGGCAAGTGACGCACCTGCGGCGCAGTCCGCGGAACTGGTGCTGCGAGACAAGTCCGAGCAGGTGCACGACTTCTACGCGGCGCACTCCCGGGCTAGGGGCAGCTGGCGGCCGTCCGCGGCCCGCCGCGATGGCCGTGCCTGGCGACACGGCCGCAAGGCGGGAGAACAGGCATCCCTGGGGCCGCAGCCAGAGGTGGGCGGGGGTAAGCGCAGCCTGCGACAGTGAGGCGGGTCGCACTGCGGGCGGCGCACCCGCGCCCAAGATCACCTGTGCCATTCGACCCCGGGTTGTACGGCTTCCTCGCCCAGCCGGGATGAATGGCGATCAAGTGGCGAACGAACCGGGGGGAGCCGGGCGTCGCGGCAGGCACGTAGCCGGCGTCAGGGTGCCGCAGTCAGCTCAGCCAGCGACTTCGCGATCGGGCCCAACACCGTCTCGATCCAGCGGTCGGGCTCGTCCCCATGAGGCACTACGTGCACCTCCTGCACGCCGAGGGCGGCATAGCGCTCCATGTCACGCAGGAACTCGGTGGAGTTCGAGGCGTCGAGGCCGCCCATATGCAGGATCGTCTTCGTGATCTCAGAGTGGTCACGGCCCACCGCGTCGCAGTGCCGTCGCAGCACGTCCAGCTTGTGCGCGACCATGTCGTGGGACGCCGCGAACAGGTTGCAGGCGTCGCCGTAGGTGGCGACGAAACGAAGGGTCTTCCGCTCGCCCGTCCCGCCAATGGTGATCCGCGGGTGCGGCCGGCTGATCGGCTCGGGCGAGCACAGCGTTTCCGCGAGCTGGTAGTGACGCCCCTGATACGGCCCGTCGTTGTCCGACCACATCTGCAGGCAGATCTGCAGGGTCTCCTCCAGTCGCTCAAAGCGCTCGGCGACCGGCGGAAACGGCACGCCGAGTGCGCGATGCTCCCGCTCGTACCACGCCGCGCCGATGCCCAGTTCGGACCGCCCGCCCGACAGAACATCCAACGTCGTCACAATCTTGGCGAGGAGGCCGGGATGCCGGTAGGTCACGCCGGTGACCAGGAGCCCCAGCCGAACGCGGGAAGTGTGCGCAGCCAGGAAGTTCAGCCCGCTGTAGCCCTCCAGCATGGGCTGGTCTGCCGGCCACATCTGATCCATCTGGAAGTAGTGATCCATGAGGCTCACCGAGACGGCGCCTACCGAATCCGCCGCCGCCCCAACCCGTGCCAGAGTCGGGGCGATCGAGGCCGGTGCCCCTGGCCAGTCGAATCGAATGACGTGAATGCTCAGGTCCATTCCGCTGTCCTTCCCACGCACTCGCACGCCGCCCACCGGGCAGCCATCATGGGGTAATGCCCGACGCGCCGCACCACGAGCGGCCCGACTGGTTCACGTGGGTGCGCAACCTGCGCGCGGGGCGCCGGCAGCGGGCCATCCCGGCGCGCCGGATCATCTCGGGAACCGGCCGCTGTTCACGTCAATGGTCGCGCCGGTCATGTACTCGGCGACGGGGCTGGCGACGACCGCGATCGTCTGCGCGATGCGCCGGGGTTGAGCGAAGCGCTGCAACAGAAGGCTTGTCGTTGCGTAGTCCGCGGCAAGGCTGTCCGCCGTGTCCTGCCCCATTCGCGTCAGCGTGATGCCCGGGGCGACGCAGTTGACCCGGATGTCCGGGGCCAACTCGCGAGCAAGCGACCTGGTGAGGTTCACCAGCCCCGCCTTCGCCGCCGCGTAGTGCATGTGGTGAGGCGCGCCGGTGTGCGCGGCAACGCTCGCCACTGTGACGATCGCGCCACCCGGACGGATCAGAGGCGCGATGGCCTGCACGGCAAGGAACGCCCCAGTCAGGTTCACCTCGATCACCTCGCGCCACTCCGGGGCGCCGATCCGCTCGAACGGTGTGATCACGTTGTGGCCGGCGGACACCACCACCACGCCGAGGGGCCCGACGCTGGCAGACAGCTCCTCGGCAGCCCGGGTCACCGAATCGGGTGATCGGAGATCGAGCGGGAGAACCCACGCCCGGCGAGCGAGTTCGCGCACCCGAGCCGCGGTGCGCTGCGCGCCGCCGACAGAGCGCCGGTAGGTGACGGCGACGTCACAGCCTTCCTCGGCGAGCACCTCGGCAGTGGCCGCCCCGATCCCGCTCGATCCGCCGATCACCAACGCGGTGTGACCGGTCAGTTCCAGGTCCACTCTGACCCGCCCTTTCGCCGTTTCCCGCCTTTACCCCTTGGCGGGCCCCGGGTCGCTGGCGTCGCCGGCATGGTGAGCCGGCCCAGCGCCGGCGGCACTCGAGCCCGCGCCGGCGCTGCCGGCAGCTTCCCCACCGCCTTCCCCACCGCCTTCCCCACCGCCCTTGGCAAGGCCTTCGCGGAGCCGCCGGTTCTTCTCCTCCGCCTGAGCGAGCCGATCGGTCACGTCCCGAGTGGCCTGCCTGACCAGCTCGACCATCGGACTGCGGGTCCACTCGTGCCCGCACACCCGGCAACGCACCCGGCGCGGAGTCTTGAGCTTGCCGACCGCGCCGAACCCGATCGGCCCCACCGCGGCCCCGACCGAGCTCTCCCGCACCATGATCTCAACCTCGCCGCTGCCACAGCTCGGGCAGCGCATCAGACGCGCAAGTGCCTCCTCGCTGAGCCCACCGCTCATGGCCATGTCTCCCGTCCCGCGCCTGCGTCGAATCTACGTCGGGCGACCAGCCCATCCCAGCTGACCACTCGCCGCCTGGGCGTAACGGACCCGCGGCACAGCGGACAAATCGGAGTCCGCGCACCCTGAAAGGGAGCCGACCACGCGTTTGCCTGATGTGGAGGCGGCGACGTGGACGCAGCGCTCGACCTCGGTCACCTGAAGGGCAACCGGGGCGACCACAGCGCGGCGCACGGAGACTGGAGGTGGTTGTGGTGCGCCGGAGAGAGGTTGGCCGTGCGCGACCACCCCGCGTTGGCCCGCGGCACAGCACTATTGATCACCACCGACGCCGACCAGTGACCCGATGAGGAGACGTTGATGAGTGACCTCCCGATCGCCGAGCACGCGCTGCTGTCCGACTGCCACTCGGCGGCTCTCGTCAGCCGGGCAGGGTCCGTCGAGTGGCTGTGCTTTCCCCGATTCGACAGCCCGGCCATATTCGGCCGACTCCTCGACGATGCGGCCGGCCACTGGTCGATCACCCCGGCCGCCAAGTACCGCGCAATGCGTCGCTACCTGGACCGCACGATGGTGCTGGAGACCACCTTCGAGACCTCGACCGGCACGGCGACCCTCACCGACGCATTGGCCATCGGCGCGAACAACACCGGTCACGAGCTGGGCAAGGGCGCGCCGCGCCTGCTGATACGGCAGGTGAGCTGCACGTCCGGCAGCGTGGACGTCGAGGTGCAGTACCGGCCACGCCCGGAATACGGGCTCATCCACCCCCTGCTCTCGCAAGTCGACGGCGGGGTTACCGCACGTGGCGGGGCGGAATGGCTCGTACTGTCCACGCCCGTGCCCCTGGCGGTGTCCGGCTCGTCGGCCTCGGCTCACCTCAGCGTGCATGCCGGCGAGTCCGCCCTGTTCGGCCTGCACCGCAGCACCCTGGAGCAAGTGCCGGCCCACATCTGGTCCCAGGACGACCTCCGCGCCCGGTTGCAGGCCACCGTCGCCGGTTGGCGTTCCTGGAGCGAGTTGCACCAGAACTACCAGGGGCCCTGGGCCGACCAGGTCCATCACAGCGGCAGGGTGCTGCAGGCGCTGACCTACCAGCCGAGTGGCGCGATCGTCGCGGCCGCGACGACGTCGCTCCCCGAGGGTGCCGGCGGCGAGCGCAACTGGGACTACCGCTTCACCTGGGTCCGCGACGCCAGCTTCACGATGGACGCGTTGTGGGTGGCGGCCTGCCCGGACGAGGCCGGCGACTTCTTCGCCTTCCTCGCGACCGCCGCCGCCGGCTCGCTGAGCAACCGGACCCCCCTGCAGATCATGTTCGGTGTGGGTGGGGAGCATGATCTGTCCGAGCGCACCCTCCCTCATCTGGCCGGCTGGAAGGACAGCCGTCCCGTCCGCGTGGGCAACGGCGCATGGAGCCAGCAGCAGGTCGACGTCTACGGCGAACTGCTCGACGCCGCCCATCGCCTGCACGAGCAGATCGGCGAGCTCGACGAGGACACCCGGGCCTTCCTCGTCGCCTGCGCCGACGCGGCCACCGTTCGCTGGCAGGAGCCCGATCAGGGCATCTGGGAGGTCCGAGGTGACGCGCGGCACTTCGTGTACTCGAAGGTCATGTGCTGGGTCGCCCTCGACCGCGCCATCGCGATCGCGGACCGCATCGGTGCGGAGGACAAGATCGCCGAGTGGACAGGCGTCAAAGAGGAGATCTTCACGGCAGTCCTACGCGACGGGTGGAACGAGGCTGCCGGCGCCTTCACGCAGTACTTCGGCTCGGAGGACCTGGATGCCTCCAACCTCATGCTGCCGATTGTGGGGTTCCTCCCCGCAACACACCCGCAGATGAAGGCCACGATCGATGCGATCGCCGAGCGCCTCACGGACAGCAGGGGCCTCGTGTACCGGTACCGGACCGAGGGCGGCGTCGACGGTCTCGCCGGCGAGGAGGGCACCTTCCTGCTGTGCACCTTCTGGCTAGCCCAGGCTCAGGCGATGGCCGGAGAGCTGGACCGCGCCCGCGCGACCTTCGAAAGGGCGCTTTCCTACGCCAACGACGTCGGCCTGCTCGCTGAGGAGGTCGACCCCCAGACAGGCGAGATGCTCGGCAACTTCCCGCAGGCGTTCAGCCACATCGGCCTGGTGAATGCCGCGTACGCCATCAGCCTGGCCGAGCAGGCTGGGGAATCGGACCCGACGGGACTCGTCCGGCACGACAGGGCGCAGGAGCCCTTGCCCGCTCCCGCCGGCTGACCTGCCCGCAGGCGTCAGTCAGCCACGGCGTCGTTCAGCGTCAGTTCAGTGGCCGGCAACGCTGGCGAGAACAGGAAGCCCTGCGCCCGCCTGCAATGCAGCGACTGCAGGACCTCGGCCTGCTCCCGCAGTTCCACCCCTTCGGCAACGGTGTCGAGGCTGAGCGCGCTGCTCAGGTCGATGATCGCCCGGACGATGGCTGTGTCGCGGGATCCGGAGTGGACATCGTCGACGAAGGACTTGTCAATCTTGAGTATGTCGACCTTCAGGTGCCGAAGGTAGTTGAACGACGAGTTGCCACTGCCGAAGTCGTCGATGGCTAGCCGGACCCCCATGCGGCGCAGGGCTTGGAGCCGGTCGTTCAAGCCCTCCCCCTCCTGCACCAGGGCGGACTCTGTCAGCTCGAGCACCAGCTGACCCGGTTCAAGGTTGCTGCTCGCCAAGGCGGCGGCCAGCTCCTGCGGGAAGCCCTGTCGCATGAAGTGCTGGACCGGGACGTTCACGCTGACCCCCTCCCAGCCTTCCCGTCCCGCCCACTCGGCGGCCTGCCGGCATGCCTCGACGAGCACCCAGGCACCGAGCGGCACGATGAGCCCGGTCTCCTCACTGAGCGCGAGGAACTCCTTGGGCAGCAGCAACCCGCGCTCGGGGTGCCGCCAGCGCACGAGCGCCTCCGCACCCACCACTTTCCGCCGGTCCAGGTCGATGACCGGCTGGTAGTACAACTCGAACTCGTCGCGCTGTATCGCCCGCTGCAGGTCCGTCTTGAGGGCCAGCCGGCGCCGGACCTGGGCGGCGAGCATCGGCTGGTACTCGGCGATGCCACTCCCTTCGCTTTTCGCGTGGTACCCCTTCGCGTGGTACATCGCCATGTCGGCTTGGGAGAGCACCTCCTCCGAGGCCGCGGCGTGGCGGGGGGCGATCGCGATCCCGATGCTGGCCTGGGGAAAGATCTCCCGGCCGCACAGACTGACCGGTTGTCGGACCTCCTTGAGGAGCCGGGCCGCGACGACGTGGGCCTCGGCCCGATCGTCGAGATCCTCAAGCAGCACCACGAACTCGTCCCCGCCGACCCGTGCGGCCGTGTCGGCCGGACGCAGTTTCGCGGCGATCCGGCGTGCGATCGTGCGCAACAGCTCGTCCCCCGCGGTGTGACCCAGGCTGTCGTTGATCGTCTTGAAGTCGTCCAGGTCGATGAACAGCACGGCGACCATGCTGTCGATGGATTCGGAGCGCCGCCGGAGCCGATGGGTGAGCCGCTCCCGCAGCAGCGCCCGGTTCGGCAGGCCGGTCAACTCGTCATGGAAGGCCTGGTGCCTGAGCTGATCCTCCAGTGCCTTCCGCTCTCGGACGTCCCGGCTCGTGAGGACGAACCCGCCGACGGCGGGGTCGCCGGTCAGATCGACGATCACGGTCTCGGTAGGGATCCGCGACCCGTCGGGCCGGACGAGCCGGCAGTCGACGGGCGAGGACGGCGACTGCTCACCGGGCGAGGTCACCAGCGCGTCGAGCATCGCGGGCGCGTCCTCCGGATCCAGCAGCTCCGACAGCGGCCGCCCAGGGAAGGTTTGGGGATCGACACCGAGGACCGGCAGCGCCGACGGGGACAGGTAGCGCACCACGGCGTCGGAGTCGACGAGCATGACGACGTCGGAGGAGTTCTGCACCAGTGACCGGAACCGCCGTTCGCTGTCGGCCAGCTCGTCGCGGCTCTCGCTCACCCGGGACACCATCTGGTTGAAGGCCTCGGCTACCGCGCGGAGTTCGGCGGTCTCGCCCAGCGGTACGGGCGCGGCGTCGGGGCCCGACCCGAGCTGGGCCGCCGCGACGCTCAGGTCGTCGAGCTGGCGCCGCACGCGCCGGTGCAATCTCTGTCCGGCGACGACGCCCACCACCAGGCCGAGGGTGGCAGACAGTAGGAGCAGCAATTCCTGTAACCGCTGCCCGTCATAGCCCCGGTTGAGAGCTCGCTGCAACCCGGCGGCGTTCGCGCTGGCAACCTCGTCAAGGTGCTGGGACGAGATGACGGCGTTGGCCGCCACCACGGCAAACAAGGTCAGCACGGGCAGGGTGACCTGGCGCTTCGGGCCTCTGGTCTGCTCCTCCACACCGCGCAGCGCCCGCCACAGGGTCCGCCACGCATCGATAGCCACCAGCGCGGCAGGCATAGCCTCACGTGGGCTCTCTTTGACGACGGTGTCGAAGTCGCGGTCCAGGCTCGGCGCCAGCGCAAGGTAGGCCACAATCGGCCCGCGAGTCTGGTGCAGAGTGAGCTCGGACAGAGTCCGCCCGGACTCGGCCAGACGGGTCAACACGTCGGTGATCTTGGCGCCGCGCTTGACCTCCTGCGTCGTCCAGGTCAGTTGGTCGCCGCTTGTCTGGAGCAGAAGGCCCCCGACGGCAGTGACCACCACGAGCGGCACCAGAATCACCAGAAAGACGTGCTGCAACTGCAGTCGTAACGACTTCTGGCGTCTCGCTGGCATGGTCCGCTCGCTACCGGCCCCCCTGGTCCTCAGGGAGCCGGGCTTTCGATGTGGGACGCGTGCGGCGGGCACCCGCCCGCGGGAGGGGACCGGCCGGGAGAGGCTTGAGGTGGACCTTGCCCATGCCAGGCGCATTCCCCGGAACGGGGACTTGCATTGTTGCGCCCCCTCCTCGACTCGGAGTGCCTCGTAGGTGTCCCCCTACCAGCCCTGAACCGCTCGGACACCCGACGCGTGAATCACCCTGTTTGGTGACATCCGCGGCGCCACCATCTCAGTGTGCACGCTAACTGAGCGAAACGCGAAGGCGCCTTGCTCGTCGGGACGATTCTGGGCGGGCCACCTGCGGCGTCCCGCCAGGGTCGAGAGCTACGCGAGCTCGATCTGCCGGGGACGCGCCGGTTCGCGCCGGACAACCGGCACCTGAGTGACCTCGAGCCGATCGGTGAGGTCCCCGCGACGGGCAGGGCGTTGGCGATGAGCGCATCGTTTGCCGAGCCTCGGTCGGCGGCTCGTACGGGTCGACTCCGTGCTCCCCGTGGACGTGGTAAAGGTGCTCGGCGCGGGTGTAATAGGGCCAATGCCGCTTAGGGCTCCAGGTCGGCATACGACAGGGGTCATTCCGGCGAGATTCCGTCCACGTGCTCGATGGCCTGGAAGTCGCGCTCGCGGAGCCGGAACAGCACGGCGCCGTAGAACTTGGTGTTCCCGCCGACGTAATAATGCTCTGTGCGCACTGGATTCGATCCGCCGCACCGCTGTTAGCGGGCGGTCTGGTAGATCGGCACGCTCGCCTTCCTCGTCTCGCCGGCGGCGCATAGCATCGGCCGCGCTACGCCAGAGTGGCCGGCCCTCTCGGGCCGCCGCGTAACGCAAGCCGATCCACCGTGACGGGACCGACATGACTGTTCGCGAGACCTCCGCAGGTACGGCATCCCCGCGATGACAGCGCACGACCCCCGTAGCGAGGCGCAAGGCGTCGCGGGGCCCGACCTGGTTGCCCGGGTGCTTGAGCCCTCGCCGCCGGCGGTTCTCGACAGCTGGTTCGCCGACGATCCCGTCGCCGCCGATGCGGGGGGCCGCATTCTCGCGCCCGTCACCAGTGCCGACGTCACCTGGGACCAGTGGGTGGCCGAGCGCCCCGACCGTGCGGCGTGGGCAGCCGAGCGGTGGCTGGGCGCCTACCGCCGCCTCCCCGCCCCGCCCCCGGCGACCGCGCGGACCCGCCTCGGCCTGCACAGGCTGACCGTCTATGTCGTCTCTCCCGCCCGCCGCCGGGTGAACGGGAAGATCGCTCTGCGCTGGACGCAGGGCGGGATCGGTACGCCCTTCTTCGGCGCGGACGAGCAGGTGCGTATCGCCGGCACGACGGTGGTGCGCCAGCGCGGTGATGTGGCCGTGTCGGCGCCCATCACCTCGCTGCGCGAGGCGGCCACATTCGTCCTCGACGGGGCGCCCGACACCGACTGGGCGGCCGAGTTCGACGTCCCGGCCGTCGGCGACGTCGACGAGCGCCTCCCCATCGAGGCATCGGCCGTGGCGTTCCTGGCGGACTGGTACGGGTTCGCCTACTCGGTGCTCGAACAGCTGCGCAGCGAGCCCGCCTCGGGCGAACCCAGCCGCGTGCAGCTGTGGCCCGAGCACTTCGACGCCGCCTTCGACTGCTCCCCCGGCGGGCGTCGCGTGACCTTCGGCGCGTCCCCCGGCGACGCCGCGGTCGACGGGCCGTACCTCTACGTACTGCCCGACGAGACCGACGACAGCGGGCTGTGGAACGCGACGGGCTTTCCCGGCGCGATCCTCCCGCTGGAGAAGTTTCTCGGCGCCCCGGACCAGCGGGAGGAAGCACTGGCCTTCTACCGCTCACGCCGCGACGCGGTGGCGCAGCGCGGGGCCGGCAGGAAAGCCTGAGACCGTGCGCCAGCTCCTACCCGACGTCGTCGACCCGGTCGATCTCACGGCGCTGTACGGCGACGTGCCTGCGGCGTCGTCCCGGCCCGCGGTGCGGCTCAACATGATCGCAAGCATCGACGGCGCGACGGAGGTAGCCGGCAAGTCGGGTGGTCTGGGCGGCAAGCCCGACTCCGAGGTGTTCCACGTGCTGCGCTCGCTCGCGAAGGTCATCCTCGTTGCGGCCGGCACGGCGCGCTCCGAGCGGTACGGGCCCTCGCGCACGCCCATTGCGATCGTGACGCGCTCCTGCGCGCTGGACTGGGACTCCGCCCTGTTCACCGAGGCGCCCCAAGGGGCCGCCGCCCGGCCCATCGTCGTAACGGTTGCCGCGGCCCCGCGGGAAGAGCTCTCCCGGGCGCGAGCGGTCGCCGACGTGGTCGTGGCCGGCGAGCGGGACGTGGACCTGGCAGCGACACTGCATGCCCTGGGGGAACGCGGGTTCGATGCGGTGCTCTGCGAGGGCGGCCCGACACTCAACGGCCAGCTCGCCGCGGCCGGGCTCATCGACGAGCTGTGCTTGTCGGTGTCCCCGATGGTCGTTGGCGGCGGCGCGAAACGCGTCCTGGCCGGGCCCAGCCTCGCTCCGCCCGCCGAGGGCGGCGAGCGAACAGACTGGCGGCTGCGCTCGCTCTGCGAGCAGGACGGCTTCCTGTTCCTGCGGTACCGCGCTGAGAGGTCGGCCGGGACCGCTGCCCCGGCGTGAGGGAAAAGTCCCTGTCCTGATTGGCCATTTGGCCCTGCTTGTTATCCTCCGGCCGCGCCAGGGTCGACAGCGAGACGAAGAGGAGGTTGACGACCCCGCGGATGAACGGCAGGAGGGGGAGCTTCCAGCGGCCGTCACCCGTGTTCCGGATACACCGATCAGCCCCGCGTGACCGCGCATCGAGGCGCGGTTTCCGTATGTCAGCCGGGGGATCTCCGGCCGACGAGGCAGTGCTCGCGCACGGCGGCCCTTCTGTGCGTGCCCGCTGAGCGCGTACACGCCTCGATTTCATGCCGCGGCAGATCGAACGATCCGGGCACCAACAGCGCGACCGCAGAACGCCGAATCCCGTCCCCTGCGGATCGTGCTCACTACCGAAGAAGGTCGAGGGGGCGGGAGCGGAGGACCCACCTAAGGCGCGCATGTCGCGCAGGGGTGAAGCCGTGCGATGGGGCACGGCCGGGCAGCCCAGCCCGAACCCGTCAGCTAACTCCGCAGGCGGACGGGAAGGAAACTCATGTTCCGCCATACCCGGCGCAGCGTCCGACCGGGACGCGCCGGCACCCGGCCCATGCTCGCCGTAGTCGGCGTGCTGACCGGGCTAGTCCTGCTCGTGTCCGGCTGCTTCTTCGGCAGGAGCTCATACAGCCAGTGGGCTCCCAGTGTCGCACCAAGCGTCATGACTGTTTCCCAGCGCTTCGGGGTACAGGCCACCACGTATCCGGGTCACGACCCGAACCAGTGGCAGGCCGCCGACTTCATGGTCGGCAGCTACAGCCGAGGTCAGGCCGTCGCGGGGTGGGTCATCGCCAATGCCGGGAGGCTGCGAGTGCACTACGTCTGCTGGTGGCAGCACATCTGGAACATCCAACGCGCCGGCGACGGCTGGCGGCTGATGGCCAACGGCGGGAGCGCGACGGCTAATCACATGAACCACGTGCACGTGTCGTTCTGGTGAGACATGTCGGTCTTGTGAGAGTCGGTCGGAGGAGATCGGTCGAGGCCCGGGCGTAACGGGAACCGGCATCGGTCAGACGGCGCAGTACGCGCTCGGCCTTCCCCGATTCCCTCCGGACGGTGCCTCATGCCCGATGTCTCGCTTCGGTGGCCTGCTCGTCAACGCCCAGATCGCAGCCGGGGCGCCACTACTCATCGGGCTATCCCCGCGGTTGCGGATCCCCGCTGAGGTCCTTGAGATCGTGGCGGGGATCATCTTCGGCCCGTCCGGTCTGGCATGGGTGAGGATCGATCTGCCGATCCAGACCCTCTCGCTGATCGGGCTGGCCTTCCTCCTGTTCCTCGCCGGCCTGGAAGATCGACGTCGCCCGGCTGCGGGGACGCTTGCTCCGCCTGGCCGCTCTGGGCTACATGATCACGCCAGCCCTCGGACTGGTCGCCCGTTTCGCCTTCTACTCCGTGGGCTACGTCAGGTCGGGAGCCGTGCGGTGCGGATCACAGTGCCGCGGTGCCTGAGACGTTCAGCGTCGGCTACTCCGGCACGGGTAGCTGGGCGAGCGGCGGCAACAACAACCTGCAGATCACGATCACCAGGTGCACCGTGACCTGGACCTATGCCACCAACACCTGTGGCGGGACCAGCACGGTGCTGGTCACCCGGCCCGTCAGCGTGGGCGCCAGCGGCGTCGCCGTCCCACCCACGGCGCCCAACACGTCCTGGCCCGTCGGCAGCAGCGCCTACCTGCAGGTCAAGCTGGTCATGTACAGCAGTGAGACCACGCCGTATCCGAGTTTCCCGCAGAACGCGACCGGGTCGGCCATCGTGACCGGCGTAGGTACCAACATCCCTGGGACGAATCGCAGCTGACCGCCGGACACGCGAGAGCCTGACCGAAGTCCGCCCGGCGTCACGTTCGCCGGTCGCAAGTGGATCTTCTCGTCGCCCCGGGGCTATCGCCCGCAGGAAGGCTGGGCGGAGCAGTCGATTCCGCTGGTCGGGGGGAAGCTGACGACCGTGAGCTTGAATGAATAGTTGTTGGTGCCCGTGCCCCCCGCGAACCGGGCGTACATCTACATCTTGCCGGTGGTGGGGGCAGGGTGAAGTAGGCCGACTGAATCGTCGCCGACGTGTACGTCGCCGGCGTTGCAGGTCCCATCGTCACGTTGACCGGCTGCAGGCTGGCTTGTCGTCCCGAGCCGCAGTTGGTGTAAGCCGTCCAAGCCGCCGTGCATGCTTTGACATCGACGTTGATGGCGTCGGGACACGCTGATCCCGTGCAAGTCAAGTAGTCCACCCTGAGCTGGTAGGTCTCGTTGACATCGCCGGTGTCGTCGACCTCGCCTAAGTTCGTGCTCTTGTTCCCGCTCCCGACGAAGGAATAGGTCCAGCTGTTCGTGGCGGTTAAGACGATCTTGTTGTCGTAGTCGGCGGTCACGTAGGCACCGCTGGTCGTCGACGTGCTGGTTGACCATGCTGCCAGCCCCAGCCCACCGCCCAGCAACGGCAGCATCAGCAGCAGGGCCAGCAGGAAAGTCCGCCACCGGTGGCGGACGGCAATGCCGCGATGGCGACCGGGCTGGCTCGGCCGCAGTGATCGCGCGCCACTGCTTGACATGGCATCCTCGCCGTAGCCGCCGACTGGCTCCACCTTCGTGATCGGAACGTTGGCGTCCCGTCTGGACCA
>JADGOW010000220.1 GCA_017882765.1 Frankiaceae bacterium | reverse complement strand
CCCCGGCCGCAGCCGACTCGACGACGCGGGCAGTCGTGTGGCCCGAGGTCAGATGCTGCGCCGCCGCGATGAAGTAGATCAACCCGCCGAGCGGCCCGACGAGGGGGCCGGCGACGGGTACGGCGACAACGATCGCCGCGACGAAGGCCACGGTCGCCATCGTGAAAGCCGCGACCCATGGAGAGCCGGTCGTGGCGTGCGCCAGGGCCATCGCACCCACCGCCGCCACGCCGAGCGCCACGACCAGGCGCAACGCCATCCGCAGTGGCCCGATCGCCGCCGCGAAGCACACGAAGATGGCCGTGATGACCGTGACGGTCGGCGACTGCGTACCAACGGCCCGGCCGACCAGGAGGGCGCCTACGACAGCGAGCGCCATGAGCACCGAGATTCCCCAGTTGACGGGCTGATCGGTGCCCGCCAGCAGCGACCGCAGTCGGCTCACCGGAGCAGCGTGTCACAGCGACCTGCCGTACCCGGACCTGCCGTACCCCGGGCGCATGCGATCGGCAGCGCGGCACCGGACGGGCCTACCGTGTCGCCATGCGCCTGCCCCGGCGCGCGCTCGTCCTCGGCGCCGTCGCCATCGTGATCGCGCTGGTCGCGCTCGCCGTGTGGGCGTTCGCCGCCGGGGGCGCCGACCGGGGCGTGAGCATCCGCCAGCAGGTCATCACCGTGACCGACGGGCCGGGCAAGGACCAGCAGGTCCACCTCGACAGCACGCTGTACGTGCCCGACGGGGTGGACGCCCAGCACCCCGCGCCCGCCGTGATCGGCTCCCATGGCTGGGGCGCGAACAAGGTCGCGCTCCACGACGACGCGCTCGACCTCGCACGGGCCGGCTACGTCGTGCTGCTGTATTCAGCCCGGGGGTTCGGCGATTCCACCGGCCAGGTCGCCCTCGACTCCCCCGACTACGAGGTGCTCGACGTCAAGCAGCTCATCACCTGGCTCGCCGGCCAGCCGGGGGTGCTGCTTGACGGGCCGGACGACCCGCGGGTGGGGCTCGCCGGACCCTCCTACGGCGGTGGGATCACCCTGCTCACCGCCGCCTACGACCGGCGGGTGGACGCGATCGTGCCGTCCATCACCTGGAACAGCCTCGTCACCTCGCTGCTCCCGAACACTGCCGCGCCGGGCGTTCCCGGCGTGTACAAGCAGCAGTGGGCGGGGATCTTCTCCATCGGCGTCGGTGGGGGCTGCGCCCGCCTGCTCCCCACGGTGTGCCAGGCCTTCCAGAACATGGGGACGGACGGCACGGCGGATCCGCAGACGATGGCCCTGCTCACCAGGTCCAGCCCCGCGAGCGTGATCTCCCAGATTCATGCCCCGACCCTGCTCATGCAGGGTGCGGGAGACACGCTCTTCCCGGTGTCGGAGGCGGTCGCCAGCTACCGGGGCATCCTGGCCACAGGCACTCCCGTCCGGATGGTGTGGCTGGCCGGCGGCCATGACACCGGTTTCACCGACGCCGACCAGACACGTCAGAAGGACATGACGCGGGCGTGGTTCGACCACTGGCTGAAACGCGACTCCGGCGTCGTCCTGCCACCCGCCTTCACCTACGCCCGGCCGGATGTCGGCGGGGTGGGAACGGCCGACCAGTACCCGCCGCCGGGGGGCACCACGAGCTACGCGCTGTCCGGCGCCGGGCAGCTGGTGGGACCGAAGCAGTCGGTCACCGCGACGGCGCAGCCGATGCTCAACCCGCCCGGTGGGCGCCCGGCGAGCGTGTCCTCGCTGCCGGGCATCCCGGGGCTCGTCGACGTCGGGCAGTTCATCGGGAACTTCGCCTTCGACGTCCCCGGCGAGTTCGTGGCGTTCCAGTCCGCTCCGCTGGGCGGCGACCTCAACGTGGTGGGGACGCCCAGCGTCGCGGTCAGGATCGTCGCCACCGCGGACCCGGTGACGCTGTTCGCGAAGCTCTACGACGCCGCCCCCGACGGAAAGCTCACCCTCCCGCAGCAGCAGATCGCGCCCTTGCGGCTGGCCGGGACGTCCGGCGCCGGCACCGTCATCCAGATCCCGCTGGCCGGCATCTCGCACCTGTTCCCCGCGGGCCACTCGCTGCGGCTGGTGTTCGCCACGACCGACATGGCCTACTTCGCCGACCGGCAGCCCGCCACCCTGTTCGTCAGCCCGGTGCAGGGCGCGACGCTGGGATTGCCCACCCAGCCCGTGCCCGACACGTCCCAGCTGCCGATCGTCCTGATCGTCGTGGCGGTGGTGCTGGTCGCGGCCGGCGCGGCTCTCCTGATCGTCCGGACGGTACGCCGCCGCCGCGGGCTCGCCCAACAGATGGCTGTGGAGCCGCCGGGCGCCCCTCCCGTCGACATCGTCGGGCTCAGCAAGCGGTTCAAGGGTGGCGTCCTTGCCGTGGACGACGTGTCCTTCCGGGTCGCACCGGGCCAGATCGTGGGACTGCTCGGCCCGAACGGCGCGGGCAAGACCACGACGCTGCGGATGCTGCTCGGCCTCGTCAACCCCACCGGGGGGCACGTGCGCTTGTTCGGGCACCGGGTTCGACCCGGCCACCCCGTCCTGCACCGGGTAGGGGCGTTCGTCGAGGGACCCGGAATACCGCCGTACCTGACCGGCCTGGAGAGCCTGCGCGAGTACTGGCGGTACGGCGGTGATCCTGACAGTGCGGCGCACTTCGACCACGCCCTGCGCATCGCCGGTCTGGGCGACGCCGTGCACCGGCGAGTCCGGACGTATTCACACGGGATGCGCCAGCGGCTGGCCCTCGCGCAGGCGATGTTGGGCAGGCCCGGGCTGCTCGTACTCGACGAGCCGACCAACGGCCTGGATCCGCCCCAAATCCGCGAGATGCGCGAAGTGATCCGGGGTGTCGCGGCCGCCGGGACGACCGTGCTGCTGTCCAGTCACCTGCTCGGAGAGGTCGAGGAAGTCTGCACGCACGTCGTCGTCATGGACCGCGGGCGGCTCGTGGCGCAGGGCCGGGTCGCCGACCTGGTGGCCAGCACGCGCACGGTGCATCTGCAGGTGGACGATCCGGCGAGCGCGCTTCCCATGCTGACCGGCCTGCGCGGCATCGGCGACGTTCGGGAAGGCGAGGGGGACCTGGTTGTCGAGCTCGATTCCCTGGACCGTCCCGAGCTCGTACGTGCCCTCGTGGCCGCCGGGATCGGCGTGGAGGGGGTGTCGGTACGACGCCGGCTGGAGGAGGTGTTCCTGGGTCTGGTTGCGGCCCCGGCCGGGCCGCCTCCGTCGGTGCCCCCTCCCGCCGGGCCGCCCCCGTCGGTGCCGCCCCCCGCGGGCCCCCCGCCCAGCGAGCACCCGACCGACCCGTGGGGGCGGGTCCCGTGATCCGCGTCGAGCTGGTCCGGCAGGCGCGGCGCAAGCGCACGTGGCTCGCGCTGCTGGCGGTGGTGATCGTCCCGATCATCATCGTGACGGCACTGGCGATCAACGGACCGCCCCGGCCGGAGCCGGGTGAGGGACCGTTCCTGCTCGACGTCGCCACCCGCTCGGGGATCAACTTCGCCCTGTTCGCGCTGGTGGCGACCAGCCAGTTCCTGCTGGTCGTGGTCGTTGCGCTGTTCGCCGGCGACAGCCTGCCCAGCGAAGCGTCCTGGGGCAGCCTGCGCTACCTGCTCACCCGGCCCGTGGCGCGCAGCCGCCTGTTGACGACCAAGCTCAGTGTCGCCTCCATGTACGCCCTGGCGGCGGTCGCGCTGGTCCCGGTCGTCTCAGTCGTCGTCGGCACCATGGCCTTCGGGTGGAGCGGCACCGTCACGCCGCTGGGCTCGCAGCTCGACACCGGCTCCAGCCTCGCGCGCCTGCTCGCCGCCACGGTCTACGTGGCCTGGGACATGGCCACTGTCGTGGCGATCGCCTTCCTGCTCTCCACGACGACCGACGCCCCGCTGGGCGCGGTCGGCGGCGCGGTGATCGTCATCGTGGTGTCCGAGATTCTAGACGCGATCACTGCGCTCGGGGTGGTGCGCTATGCGCTGCCGACCCACTACTGGCTGTCCTGGACGGCGATGCTGGAGCCCGCGGGGAACACCGCCGAGATGGCACGCGGCGCCCTGCAGACCGCGGTCTACACGGCTGTGGCACTCGGCGTTGCGTGGTGGTGGTTCGGCCGCAAGGACGTGCTTTCCTGAGCCGTCCCCAGCTCAGGAAGAGAAGAGCATCTTCATGAAGCTCTTCTGCTTGTGATGCCCGTAGTAACCCCCATATTGGCCCCCGTAGCCGGGACCGTAGCCCGGCTGGGCACCCCAGGCCGGCGCCGGCGCGCCGTAGCCGGGCGTGGGCGGCGGCGGGGGGCCGCCGCCTGCTGCGCCCACCGGCCCTCCATGGTGACCAGCTGCTC
>JADGOW010000219.1 GCA_017882765.1 Frankiaceae bacterium | reverse complement strand
TCGGTGATGAAGTCGACGCACGCGGTGAGCGCCTCCACGTCAGCCGGCTCGACGGCGGGGAACATCCCGACCCGCAGCTGGTTGCGGCCCAACTTCCGGTACGGCTCGACATCCACAATGCCGTTCGCGCGCAGAATCTTGGCGATGGCGGCTGCGTCCACCGAGTGGTCGAAGTCGACGGTGCCGACCACCTGGGACCGTTGCGCCGGGTCGGCCACGAACGGTGACGTGTAGGAGGTCTTCTCTGCCCAGTCGTAGAGCACCGTCGACGTCTCAGCTGTTCGGGAGACACACCAGGCGAGGCCGCCGCGCTCGTTCATCCATTCGATCTGATCGGCGAACAGGAACAGCGTGGCCACGGCCGGGGTGTTGTACGTCTGGTCTTTCTGGCTGTTGTCGAGCGCGATCGTCAGGTCGTAGAAGGGCGGGACCCAACGGTCGGAGTTGGCGATCTCGCTCACCCTGTCGAGAGCGGCTGGTGACATCAATGCGACCCACAGCCCACCGTCGGCGGCGAAGCACTTCTGTGGGCTGAAGTAGTACGCGTCGACGTCGGTCAGGTCGACCGGGAGACCGCCGGCCCCGCTGGTGGCATCCACCAGGTGCAGCGCCCCTGCCTGCGCCCCTGCCGGCCGGCTCACCTGCTTCGCGACCCCGGTGGACGTTTCGTTGTGAGGCGTGCAATAGGCGTCGACGTCTGCTTCGGGCGCCCAGTCGGGGTGGCCCCCCGGCGGGCTCCGCACAACCAGCGGTTCATCGAGGAAGGGGGCGCCGCGCGTGACCGCCGCGAACTTGGCGGAGAACTCGCCGAACACGAGATGCTGAGCGCGCCGCCGGACCAACCCAAACGCCGCGGCATCCCAGAACGCCGTGGCGCCCCCGTTGCCCAGCACCACTTCGTAGCCCTCGGGAAGCCGGAACAGGGAAGCCAGGCCGTCGCGGATGCGCCGCACCAGCGAGCGGACCGGCGCCTGCCGGTGGGATGTGCCCAGCAAACCGCGGCCTGTGGCACCCAGGGCTGCAACGGCCTCGGGCCGTACCTTGCTCGGCCCGGAGCCGAACCGGCCGTCGGTGGGCAACAGCTGCGGCGGAAGCGTGATGTCAGGCACGTCTTCGAGCCTACGTGCGGCCTCCGACAGAAAATCTCACGTGAGGTGGCCCGGCATGAGCACGCCCCTGGCCACCTCGCCGACGCCGCGCGGCGGGGCCCCGATGTAGAGCGCGGCGGGGCGGATGAGACGTCCCGTGCGCTTCTGCTCAAGGATGTGCGCGCTCCAGCCCGCGGTGCGGGCACAGGTGAACATCGAGGTGAACATGTGCGGTGGGACCTGGGCGAAGTCGAGGACGACGGCGGACCAGAACTCCACGTTCGTCGCGATCACACGGTCGGGCTTGCGCTCCCGCAGCTCCGCCAGTGCGGCCGCTTCCAGGGCGTCGGCAACCTCCACGCGGCGCGAGCCGAGCTCCTTCGCGGTTCGGCGCAGGACGGTGGCGCGCGGATCCTCCGCGCGGTAAACCCGGTGTCCGAACCCCATGAGGCGCTGACCTGTGTCGAGCAGGTGTTTGACGTAGCGCCGTGCGTCCCCCTCGGCTTCCACGTCGTCGAGCATCTTCAGCACCCGTGACGGGGCGCCGCCGTGCAGTGGGCCGGACAGGGCCCCGATCGCGCTCGACACGCAGGCCGCCACGTCGGCGCCCGTAGACGCCACGATGCGCGCGGTGAACGTCGAGGCGTTGAGACCATGCTCGGCCGCGGACACGAAGTAAGCGTCCACAGCCCTGACGTGGTCCGGGTCCGGCTCCCCGCGCCAACGGATCATGAATCGTTCGACGATCGTCCGCGCCCTGTCGATCTCCTTCTGCGGCACCTGGGGGAGGCCCAGCCCGCGAGCGGCCTGGGCGACGAAGGACAGCGCCGTCACCGACACCCGGGCGAGGTCGTCGCGAGCCTGAGCCTCGTCGATGTCAATCAGCTGCTGCAGTCCCCAGGAGGGCGCCAACATGGCGATCGCGCTCTGCACGTCGACGCGGATGTCGCCGCTGTGCACCGGGACGGGGTAGGGCTCGGCGGGCGGGAGGCCGGGCTGGAACTTCCCGTCGACGAGCAGCCCCCACACGTTGCCGAAACTGATCGTGCCGACGAGATCTTCGATGTCGACGCCGCGATAACGTAAGGCACTTCCCTCACGATCCGGCTCGGCGATCTCGGTCTCGAAGGCGATGACGCCTTCCAGCCCGGGCTTGAACACCGTGTCAGTCATCAGATCTCCGCCTCCGGTGGCCCACTGGGTGGTGGTGTCGCCCGCGCCCGGGAGTTTTCCGCGCGCGGCCGCAAAGGGGGGTGCCGCCAGGTGAATCATCTACCCGAGTGGGTCCGGGACCCACTGCGGGCTGACAGGATCCCAGTGTGGCTGACCCGCAAGCGGATGATCTGGCTTACCTCGCGAATCTCAGACGTGTGTACGGGTTGCGGGGCCTCGACGCGCTCGACCTCGCCCCGACGTGGCTAGAACAATTCGGCCGCTGGTTCGCCGAAGCCGAGCTGCGCGAGGCCAATGCAATGGTGCTGGCGACCGCCGACGCCGAGGGGCGGCCAAGCGCGCGGATGCTGCTGCTCAAAGGGGTCAGCGAGAAGGGCTTCGTCTTCTTTACCAACTGCGGGTCCCGCAAGGCCGACGAGCTTCGCGACAACGCGCACGCCTCGCTGCTGTTCCCCTGGTCACAACTGGAGCGGCAAGTGCGGGTCGAGGGCCGCGTCGAGCCGGTGACCCGCGAGGAGACGATCATCTACTGGGGCAGCCGCCCGCGCGGGGCTCGGCTCGGCGCGTGGGCAAGCCGGCAGTCGCAGGTCATCGCCTCCCGGCAGGTGCTGGAGGAGCGTTTCGCCGAGCTCGACGAGCGCTGGCCCGACGAGGTGCCGCTGCCGCCGTTCTGGGGCGGGTACCGCCTCGTGCCCGACTCCGTGGAGTTCTGGCAGGGTCGCCCCGACCGGCTGCATGACCGCCTGCGCTACCGGCAAGATCCGCAGCAGCCGGGTGGCTGGCTGGTCGAGCGGCTCGCTCCCTGACTGGCGACGTTGCGGGCTCAGGGGCTGTTGATTGCAGCCGCGGCGGTGCGCAGATCTGCGACGAACCCGCCGTAGACCTGATCCCGCGACGTCTCGTCGGCGCGCAGGACGGCGCTCGGGTGGATGGTCGCCATGATGCGGGCGTTACTGCCGTTGGGGCCATCCAGTAGTTGCCCGCGCATCCTGGTCACTCGGAAGGCGCCGCCCATCAGCGATTGCGCGGCTGTCGCCCCCAGGAGCACCACGAGGGCCGGGCGGATCCGATTGAGCTCGGCAACGACCCACGGCTTGCAGGCGGAGATCTCGTAGGCGTCGGGCGTGGCATGGATTCGCCGTTTCCCGGTGCCGGACATCGTGAACTTGAAGTGCTTGACGGCGTTCGTCACGTAGGTGTTCGCCCGGTCGATGCCGGCTTCCTCCAGAGCACGGTCGAGCAACTTGCCGGCGGGGCCCACGAAGGGCCGGCCACGATGGTCTTCGACGTCGCCAGGTTGCTCACCGATGAAGACCAGCCGGGCGTCCAGATTGCCCTCCCCGAACACGGTCTGAGTGCCGGGTAGTTCCGCGAGGTCGCAGCCGCGGCATCCCTTCGCCGCTGTAGCGAGCGCGGGGATGTCGGCGCTCGGGGGGAGGAAGGGTGCGGCTGTGGGGAACGGGTTCGGCGCCACGCGGGGACCGTACCCACGCCGACCCGTCCGCACGCCCCGTTTCGGGGGTGTCCGCCCGGGCGCCCGGGTGGCCCAGCGACGGCTACGCCTACCACGGGGGCTGGGACCAATACCGAGCTCACCGCCGCCGGGAACGCCGCCTGCTCGCGCTGGGGTGGCGAACCGTTACCTGACGAGTGTGCATGAGTTGCAACGGTCATCAGGCAGCCGCCTCTTGCGCGGCGGCGGTCCCGGTCTTGCCCACGTTGGTGGTGCCGGGTTGACGGTTCTTCGCCACGTGCCCCGCGGGCGGGGTCTTACCGTCGGCTCCGCGTCCGTTTATTGTCTCCGGCCCACTGCCGGCGACGAGCGCCGCGAGGTTACGCGCGGCATTGAGATCTCTGCACATGGTCAGCCCGCAGGCTTCGCAGGCGAAGGTCCGTTCGGTGAGGGTGAGCTTGGTTTTCACTACGCCACACGCCGAGCACGTCTTACTGGACGGATACCAGCGGCCGGCCACGACAAGCCGCCCACCATGCCAGCCGGCCTTGTAGGCGAGCTGGCGGCGTAACTCGCCGAAACCGGCGTCGCCGATGGCCCGGGCGAGCCGGCGGTTACCGACCATCCCGGCCAC
>JADGOW010000003.1 GCA_017882765.1 Frankiaceae bacterium | reverse complement strand
CGGCGCCCCCTGGGGCCCTGCTCGGTACGGGCCCGGCGCCCGGCTCGCCGACAGGCACGGGCTCTTTCACCCGGCTGAGACTACGCGGGCGATCTCAAGCTCCTGGGCTTGTCACCCGATGCCCCTATCGGTAGCTAGGTGCGGCTGGTGCATCTGACGCCGCCAACGCCCGGTCTCAAGAGGAGCACGTGGACAAGCCGATGTCACGCGGCGAGATCCCCGTCCCGCCGGCACCCGGCCCCGAACACGGGGAGCCGAGCCTGGCGGCGCAGACGCCTGCGCCGGTGGAACGCGACGACACCGCGACGCCGGGTGGCAACAGCGTGTCGATCAAGGACCCGGACGACCGCGCGAAGGCCCGCGCTGCTCGCGCCGCGGCCAGGGCCGCTGCACGATCCGTTCCGCCGAAGCGCAAGCCCGAGTACGCCCACCTCGATCTGCCCCATCTGCGGCATTTCCGGCAAGCGCTGATGGCGGAGGAGCAGCGGGTCTCGTATTGGCGCCGCATCCTGCAGGCGAAGCTGGACACCGTCCGCGAGCGGGAGAACGTCCGGACGGCGGACGTGGCGGCACTGCGGCCGGTGCTGACGACCGAACGGATGAACAAGGGCCGAATCGCCCTCGTCTCGTTCCTGCCGATCAGCGACATTCCGCCGCTGCCTGACCTGGGCCGACTCTGGGAGATGGCCACACCGATCGACGACCCCGAGAGGGTCGCGGCTCTGGAGCGGGACCTGGAGGACGCGGAGTCCGAGCTTTCGCACTATCGGCGCAGCTTGCACGAAAAGATTGACGCCGTGACGGCGGAGCTGGTGGCTCGCTACCGCGAGAACCCGAACGCGTGCCTGGTGGCCCTTCCGGTCTCAGCACCGCAGGCCAAGCCGGCGGCCGGGCGTTCCCGCCGGACCTAAACACCAGCTCGAAAGCGGTACGCGGGGGGGGTGGCCACCACGGCGACACTCAAGCCTGCGAAGATGTCGGCGCCATGACGAGCGAGCGGACGCGACGATGAGCACGCCGGGGGTAGCCGTGCTGTTGCCGTTTGCGTTCCCACTGCTCCTGTTGCTCCTCCTCCTGCTGATGGAGCAGGTGGAGCAGCCCCTGGGCGGCCGGCAGCAGGTGCAGGCCCTCCCGCCTGAGCAGCAGCCGCAGGAGGCCGGGACGCCCGACGAACTGGAGGCTCTCGTCACCGAACACTTCGCAACAGCCCTGGACACCTACTGGCGCACGGAACCGTCCGGTGAGTCCATCGCAGCCCAGATGGAACCCTCGGGCAGCTGATCACCGCGTGGTCTGCTTTCAAGTGACGCACATCACAGCGCCAGGGGAATCGGGCAGACTGGGGCCGTGGACGAACTCCTCGCGCGGATGAAGTTGTTCTCCGGCCTCTCCGAGGAAGATCGGCAGGCTCTCGCACACCAGCTCACCAGGCGAAGCGCGAAGCGGGGCACCGTGCTGTTCTCCGAGGGCGACCGCGGCGAGAACGTCCATTTGGTCCTGGCCGGGAAGGTAAAGATCACCAGGGCCGCCGCCGACGGGCGGGAGAACCTACTGGCGCTGCTGGGGCCCGGGGAGCTGTTCGGCGAGCTGTCCCTGTTCGATCCCGGTCCCCGAACCGCGACCGCCACCGCCCTCACCGACATCGAGGTCGCGACCCTCGACCATGCCGCCCTCCCGCCCTGGCTGGCCTCCCGCCCGCAGGCAGCCATGCGGCTCCTGCAGGTGTTGGCGCGGCGACTGCGCCGTACCAACGAAGCCATGGCCGATCTCGTCTTCACCGACGTTCCCGGCCGGGTCGCGAAGGCGCTGCTCGACCTGGCGCAGAAGTTTTCCTCGCCTGGGCCCGGGCCCGGCACCAGGGTCGAGCACGGCCTGACCCAGGAAGAGCTTGCCCAATACGTCGGCGCGTCCCGGGAGACGGTGAACAAGGCGTTGGCCGACTTCGCCAGCCGGGGATGGCTGCGGCTCGACTCGCGGGCGGTGATCCTGCTCGATCCGGATCGGCTCGCCCGCCGCGCGCGCTGACCTGCCGGTCAGCGGGTCAGCGTGCTGGCCGTTCCGCCAGGTAGTCGAGTTGGGCGCGCACCGACAGCGCAGCAGCCGGCCACAGCGACCGGTCCACGTCGGCGTACACCGTCGCCACGACGGACTCGACGATGTCCCCCACCGGCTCCCGCTGCCCGCCTTCCGCTCCGGTGCCCACTCCCACTCCGGCTCCGGCTCCGGCTCCGGCTCTGGCGCGCAGCGCGGCCCGAACCTGCTCCAGGCGCGCCTGCCGGTGCTGCAGGTACTGCTGGGCGATCTGGCCGGCCGAGGGCAACTCCGGGCCGTGGCCGGGTAGCACGAGGGTGTCGCCGAGGTCACGGAGGCGGCAGAGGGTGTCCAGGTAGTCACGGAGGCGGCCGTCGGGGTGGGCGACCACACTTGTCCCACGCCCGAGAACTGTGTCCCCGGTGAGCACCGCGCGGCTCGAACCAGCCGCGGCGCCGTCTCCTGCGGCCGGAAGGAGGAAACACAGGGAATCCCCGCTGTGCCCCGGCGTGGCGACCACCCGGATCTCCAGGCCGTCCACGGTCACCACGTCCCCGTCTCCGAGACCCTCGGAGCCCAGCCGGTGCGCCGGGTCCAGCGCCCGGACGGGCACCCCGGTGCGCCGGGCCAGGGCGGGCGCACCGGCGCTGTGGTCTTCGTGCCCGTGGGTGAGCAGGATCAGCTCGATGCGCTGGCCGCCGTTCGCCGCCTCCTGCGCGATCGCCGCCAGGTGCGCCGGGTCGTCCGGCCCGGGGTCGACGACCACGGCACCGCGCCCGCCCGGCCTGCACAGAACGTAGGTATTGGTGCCTTCCAGGGTCAGCGGCCCCGGATTGGGCGCGAGCACGACGCGAGCCCGTGGGTCAGGCATCCCGCGTTGCGTCCGGTTCGGGGCCAATGGGACCGCCGGGACGGTCGGGGCGGCCGGGACCGTGGGGGCCGGCGGGACCCTGTCGGCCGCCGGGACCCTGGGGGCCGCCGGGGCCCTGGGCGCCGCCGGGCTTTGGGGGGCTGCCCGGACCCTGGGGGCCGCCGGGCTTTTCGGGGCTGGCCGGACCGGACCGACTGGGCACGTCGCCGGCGTCATCGTGGGGCAGCAGCAGGCGCGCCTCGTCGCCGCTCACCACGATCCGGGGCAGCACGGGGGCGATGTCGCGCCGTTGCGCCGCCGCGACCACGGCGGCCACGTTCGGGTAGGCGGTCAGCTCCGCCAACGTGAAGGCCGTCGGGGGGAGCATGGTCAACTCCCCGCGGCGCAGCCGGTCCAGTGCCTCCTGCGGGGCAAGCCAGACCGCCCGGTCGGCCTCGCCGCCGACCTCTCGCGTGGTCTGGCCGGCAGGGAGGGCAGCGACGAAGAAGCGGGTGTCGTAGCGGCGCGGCTCAACCTCCGGGGTGACCCAATGCGCCCACGGGCGCAACAGGTCCGCCCGCAGCATCAGGCCGCGGTGGGCCAGCAGGCCCGCGAGGTGGGCCTTGTGCTGCTCGAGGGCCACCCGATCCCGTTCCCAGGCGAGGTCGGAGACGTCGGCCACCTTCGTCGGGGAAGGGCCGGCCAGCAGCACGCCCGACTCCTCGAACGTTTCGCGGACGGCCGCGCAGACGAGGGCGCGGGCCAGGGGTGCGTCCGCGCGCAAAGCGACCGACCACTCCTCCGGCGCCGGGCCCACCCAGCCGATCTCGGTCCGGGCGTCCTCGGAGTCGACCCCACCGCCGGGGAACACATACATCCCGGCAGCGAACGCGAGCGTCCCGACCCGTCGCAGCAGGTAGGCCTCGACGCCGCCCCGGGACGCATCCCGCAGCAGGACGACCGTGGCCGCATGCCGTGGCACCGGGGGGACGACGGTGCCCGCCTCGATGGCCCGTGCGCGCTCGATCACCTCGGGCGCAGCGAAGTGGTCCGGAAGTCTGGCACGGTAGTCCGCGAGAACGCGCCGGGCCTCGTCGCCCTGCCGGCCGGGGTCGTCCTTACCCATGCAGGATCGCCACCAATTCGACTTCCACGGGAGCGTCCAATGGCAGCGAGGCCACGCCCACGGCGCTGCGCACGTGCCGACCGGCGGTCCCGAAGACCGCGCCGAACAACTCGCTGGCCCCGTTGAGCACCTGTGGCTGGGCGGTGAAGCCAGGGGCGCTCGCCACATAGCCCACCACCTTGACGATTCCGGCGATGGAGTCGAGGTCACCTGCGGCGCTGGCGGCGGCCGCGAGCGCGTTGAGGGCGCAGGTGCGGGCGCAGGCGGCCGCGTCCTGCGCGTCCAGGGCGCGCCCGACGAGCCCGCTGGCCACCAGCCGGCCGTCACGAAGCGGGAGTTGGCCGCTCGTCCACACTGTGTTGCCGACCCGGACAGCCGGGACGTAGGCAGCCAGCGGTGCCGGGACGGGGGGCAGGGTCAGACCGAGATCGGCGAGCCGGCGGGATGGGAGATCGCCCGAGTTCATGTGCCCGGCTCGACCGGCCGTTTGAGGTAGGCGACCATCTGCTCCCCACTCGGGCCCGGCACCACACTGACCAGCTCGTAGCCCTGGTCGCCCCAGGAGTCGAGGATCTGTTTGGTCGCGTGCACGAGGAGCGGCACCGTGACGTACTCCCAACGCTGCATGAACGCAGGGTAAGGGCCGGGCGAGCCCGGCGGACCGATGTGGGGCAACCGAAGCAAGTGGGCAGGATGAAGCGCCCCAGCGGCCGCACGCTCCTCAGCCGGTCACCCGCCCATTCTCGACCCGGCCCGGGTCCGATTCGGGCTTCGCGCACGCAGCACTTGGGATGCCGCGTGGCTGGGTACTGTCGCAGGCGTGTCCGCGCGTCCGGAGCCCTCGGGGCCCGAGGTGTCGAGCCCGTCCAGCCCCGGGGCGCGGCCTGCTGATTCGCCGATGCCCCCACCCGGCCCCTACGAGGCCCCCGCCCGCCGCCGCCATCCCTTCCGGGACGTCCGCCTGCACGTCGTCAGCGGCAAGGGGGGCACCGGCAAGACCACCGTCGCGGCCGCGCTGGCCCTCGCACTGGCCTCCGGCGGCCACAAGGTGCTGCTCGTGGAGGTGGAGGGCCGCCAGGGCCTGGCACAGCTGTTCGACTCGCCTCCCCTGCCCTACGAGGAACGCAAGATTGCGTCGGGCGCGGGTGGCGGGGAGGTGTTCGCGCTGGCCATCGACCCCGAGGCCGCGCTGCTGGAATACTTGGAGCTCTTCTACAACATGAAGCGTGCCGGGCGCGCCCTCAAGCGCCTCGGCGCCGTCGACTTCGCGACCACGATCGCCCCTGGCCTGCGCGACGTCCTGCTCACCGGGAAGGCCAAAGAGGCCGTCAGCCGGGAGGACAAGTCCCGCAGGCTCGGCCTGGCCTACGACTGCGTGGTCATGGACGCCCCACCGACCGGCCGGATCGCCCGGTTCCTCAACGTCACGGCCGAGGTCGCCGGGCTGGCCAAGGTCGGACCCGTTCGCGGGCAGGCCGAAAGTGTGATGGCCCTCCTGCGCTCCCCCCGTACGGCGGTGCACCTCGTGACCCTGCTTGAGGAGATGCCGACCCAGGAGACCCGGGACGGGACCCGCGAGCTGCGCTCCCAGGTCTTCCCAGTCGGCGCCATCGTGATCAACAAGATGCGGCCGCCCCTCCTGCCCAAGTCGGAGCTGGCCCGCGCCCGATCCGGCTCGCTGGATCGGGGCGAGCTTGCGGCCGGGCTCAAGGAGGTCGGCATCGACGCGGAGCCCGAGCTGCTGACCGCGCTGCTCGAGGAGGCCGCCGACCACGCCCGGCGCGTCGAACTCGAAAATGCCGAGCGGCGGGCGCTTGCCGACCTGCGCCGTCCCTCCTACGAGCTGCCCCTGCTCACCGACGTCGACCGGGTGGACCTCGGTGGGCTGTACCGGTTGGCCGACCTGCTTCGAGCCCAGGGGATGGTCGGATGATCCCGGATACGCCCGTGCCCCCGCCGGTACGCGAGCCGCCCGTCCTCGACGTCGACGCGCACCTGGATGACGCCCGGATCATCGTGTGCTGCGGCTCCGGCGGTGTGGGTAAGACGACGACGGCGGCTGCCCTCGCCCTGCGGGCGGCCGAGCGCGGCCGCAACGTGGTCGTCCTCACCATCGACCCCGCCCGGCGCCTGGCACAGGCAATGGGCCTGACCGAGCTGGACAACACCCCGCGCCGAGTCATGGATGTGAGCGGGGTCAGGGCCCCTCGACATGCCGGGCCCGTACCGAGCAGGGCCGCGGGGGAATCAGCCCCCGGTGAGCTCTGGGCAATGATGCTGGACATGAAGAGGACGTTCGATGACATCGTCCTCACCCATGCCAGCCGGGAACGTGCCGAGGCGTTGCTGGCCAACCCGTTCTACCAATCCCTGTCGTCCTCGTTCGCCGGGACGCAGGAGTACATGGCGATGGAAAAACTCGGGCAGCTGCAGGCGACCGAGAAATGGGATCTCATTGTCGTCGACACCCCGCCCACCCGGTCTGCGCTGGACTTCCTGGATGCCCCGCAGCGGCTCGGCGCGTTTCTCGACGGCCGCCTGCTACGCCTGCTGCTCGTCCCCGCGAAGGCGGGCGGGCGCGCCTACATGAAGGTGCTCGGCGCAGGGTTTTCCATCATGACCAGAGCATTGACGCGGGTCATCGGTCTCCAGCTGCTCACGGATGTCAGCCAGTTCGTCTCCGCCCTGGAAACCATGTTCGGCGGGTTCCGGCAGCGGGCCGAGGAGACCTACCGCCTGCTCGCCGCGCCCGGGACGGCGTTCTTCGTGGTGGCGGCGCCCGAGCCCGATGCGCTGCGGGAGGCCAGCTACTTCGTGGACCGCCTGGGAACCGAGGAGATGCCCCTGGCCGGCCTGGTGCTCAACCGGGTGCACCGCTCCAGGGCGGCGGCGCTGTCGGCTCCCCGGAGCCTGAGCGGCGCCGAAGTCCTCGCCGAGCGCGGCGAGTTCCCCCTGGCTGCGGCCGTGCTGCGGCTGCACGCCGACCGGGTGCAGCTGTCGGCCCGCGAGCACCTGTTGCGCGAGCGGTTCACGATGGCCCACCCCGGGGTCCCGGTGGCGGAAGTGCCGGCACTGGCCGAGGACGTCCACGACCTCGACAGCTTGCGATTCGTCGGTGACCAGTTGGGGGGCGGTCTCAGCGAGCCACCGGCGGTCGGCGCGTAACAGCCCCGGGATAGTCGGCGCGTGGCAGCCCCGGATAGCGGTCTTCCCCGCGCCTGCCTTTCGGCCAACCGCGCGCCCCCTGCACTACGACGAAGGCCTCGCTGGTGCGAGCCGGTGCGGCGGTCTTATCGTCCAGGGCGGGGTAACCACGAGGCTGCTCAACGCCGTCGTCGCCGAGGACCGGAGGAGGCTTTCGTCATGAATCCCGCCACGGACCACACGGCGGGACATGGGGACGCCCTGCAGGCATCGGCGATCCGCGACCTCCGCGCGTCCTTGCGGGGAGCGCTTGTCCTTCCCGAGGACGATGGCTACGACCAGCACCGTCGGGTCTGGAACGGGTCCATCGACCGCCGCCCCCGGCTCATCGCACGGTGCGCGGGGGCCGACGACGTCGGTTGCGCGGTCCGCTTCGCACGCGAGCGCGGCCTGCGGGTCGCCGTCCGGAGCGGGGGGCACAGCTTTCCGGGCCTGTCCGTCTGCGACGACGGCATGGTGATCGACCTCAGCCTTATGAAGGGCATCCGGGTCGACCCGTCGGCCCGCACGGCCCGAGCCCAGGCAGGCGCCCTGATCGGCGAACTAGACCAGCAGACCCAGCCGTACGGGCTGGCGGTGCCCGCCGGCATCGTCTCCCATACCGGGCTGGCTGGGCTCACCCTCGGCGGCGGGATCGGCTGGGTCATGCGCAGGTACGGGCTGACCATCGACCAGCTTCTCGCGGTCGATGTCGTCACCGCCGACGGTGAAATCGTGCACGCGAGCGAGAACGAGAACAGCGATCTCTTCTGGGGTGTGCGCGGTGGTGGGGGCAACTTCGGCGTCGTGACCGACTTCGAGTTCCGGTTACAGCCTGTCGGGCCGGAGGTCATGGCCGGTCCGGTCGTCTGGCACATGGCCGCCGCCCCGCAGGTGCTGCGGTTCTACCGCGACTGGGTCGCCGACTGCCCGGACGAGCTCATGACCATCGTCACGCAGCGCAGGGCACCCGCCCTGCCTACGATGCCCGCCGACCTGGTCGGCAAACCCGTCATCGCTGTAGTTGCGTGCTACGCCGGCCCTGTTGACGAAGGCCGACGCGTGCTACAGGCGCTGAAGCGGTTCGGCTCGCCCGTACTCGACCAATGCGAACCCACCACGTTCCTTGCGCACCAACAGCTCTTGGACCCGTCGTTCCGGCACGGCTGGTGGTATTACGTTCGCTCCTGCGACGTGGCCGAACTCACCGACGACGTCATCGACCTCGTCAGTGATTACGGCAGCCGCATCACCTCACCCGTGTCCAGCCTCGCCCTCTGGCAACTCGGGGGCGCGGTCGGCCGCGTAGGGGAGGCCGAGACCGCCTTCAGCGGGCGCGACGCCGGCTTCACCTTCAACATCAACGGCAATAGCGAGACGGCCGCCGGGTTTGCGGAACAACGCCAGTGGGCCCGCGACTACTGGTCGGCCCTGGGCCCGTATCACACCAGCGTGTACGTGAACTTCCTCATGGAGGAAGGCGAAGAACGGATCCGGCAGGCTTATGGCGAGGTCAAATACGACCAGCTGAAGGCCCTGAAGCGGAAGTACGACCCCACGAACTTCTTCCGGCTCAACCAGAACATCCCACCTGGGTGACCGCGGGCCTCGGCGTCAGCGAGTTGCCGGTGGCACCACTGGGTCGGGCTGACCGCTAGGCGGGTCAGCTGGGTAGGGCCGGCCTGGAGAGCGTGGAGCCGTGCCCGCGGGCACCGCGCTTTCCGGGCCCGCTGGGCCCGCTGGGCCCCTTGGGCGCCCTGGGGCACCCGGGGCGGCTGAACCCCCCGGCACCGCACGCGCCTGGGCCCGCCGCCGGTTCCAGTCGGCTGCGCGCTTCATCGCCGGGTGCTCCACGAACAGCCAGCTCGCAGCCGCTAGCGGGAAGGTGATCAGGCACAGCAGAACGAATGCGAAGACCCACGCGAACCACTGGCCACCCACGGTGATCTCCAAGCCGCGGTCGGCGAGCCACTGGGCCACGATCCAGTGCCAGAGGTAGATGCCGTAGGAGATGACGCCGAGCGGTGCGAGGTAGCGGCTGATCGCCCGGATGTACGGGCCGCCGCGAAGGAACAGCAGGAGCAGCAGGCCACAGGCCAGCGGAAGGAACAGGCCCTCCCGCACGGACTGGCCCGTGCGGCCGCGCCCGCCCACGCCGATGCCGACGACCGCCAAGCCGAAGGACAACAGGAGGATGAGGCTCGACCGGGCGCCCAGCAGCCCGTGGAGGCGGGGCGCCTCGGCCGGGGACCCCAGGTCTATCCGGCGTTCCTTCGCGAACACGACCGCGAGGATCATGCCCGGGCAGAACAAGCCGAGCTGGGTGGGAAGGTTGTCGGCGACGACGGTCCGCCACGTGTCCTGGTGGTCGGTCAGCACCGGGATGTAGTCGAACGCGACCCCCCACAGGAAGCCCCAGAGGAGGCTGAACGCCCACACGCCGAGAAGGATGCGGATCAGCCGGTCGGCCCGGATCGGGCCCGGGAACCGGGCGCGGAGCAGGGCCGCACCGATCGGGACGATGATGTAGAAGAGCGCCTCGATGCCCAGCGTCCAGGCCACCACGTAGATGTCGCTTCGGGACTCCCCCGGCACCCAGTTCTGCAGGAACAGGTAATGGGAGATGACGGAGCCCCAGCCGATCGGACGCGGGGCCACGAACAGCACGGCCGCGGTCAGGGCCACCCAGTACGCGGGCACGATGCGGGCGATGCGGCGGACGGCGTACCCGGCGGTGTTCGGCAGGGCCGAGCCGCGCAGGAGCGAGCGAAGAAACGGCCCGGCGATCAGGAACCCGGACAGCGCGAAGAAGATGTCGACCCCGACCCACAGGTGGGACCGCACGAAGTGCAGTGCAGGGTTGTGGGCCACCGGCTCGGGCGCGATGAGCACCGTGTGCATGACCACGACCAGCAGGGCGGCGATGGCCCGCAGGGCGTCGAGGGCCGTCGAGCGGCCCTCGTCGGCGCTGCGGAACGTCGATGCCAGGCGGACCGCCCGGGCCCGAACGGCATCAACGCCTCCCCGCTGGTACGGGTGGGCGCCGCGCCCGGGTAGCGCGAAGGAACGCATCCCATCCCCCTCGTCGTATCCCACCGGCATTCCGTCAGCAGGGGCCGGTTCGCGGTCAGCCGCCCCCGGACCCGCCAGTACGCCGCCAGCTTGGCTGCAAGTACGCCGAAGCGACCGCCGACGCGCCCGGCCAGACAATTACGCTTCCCGGCCGATACCCGGACGGGAGAGACCCGGACAGGATATCGGCCGAAGCCGCAACTCGGTCACGCCGCGGGAGCGGGAAGGTGGGAGGCCGTCGGGTCAGCCAGCAGACGCCAGGTGGGCGGCCCGTGCGTCCAGGAGAAGCTGCCGCCACGACAGCACATCGGGGCGGCGACGCAGCAGAGCCCTACGCTCACGCTCGGTCATGCCGCCCCAGACGCCGAACTCGACGCGGTTATCCAGGGCATCGGCGAGGCACTCCGTACGTACAGCGCAGCCGAAGCAGCGGGTCTTCACTCTGTTCTGGGCCGCCCCTTGCACGAAGAACTCGTCAGGGTCGGCGTCCCGGCAGGCGCCGAGCGCGGTCCAGTCACCGTCGATGGGGGAAGCAACAAGATCGGGCGAACCAGGGCGACGGCGAACACGTGTCGTCGTGCGCAGCATACCGGATTCCTTCAGATCGAGCCGGGTCGGGGGTCCCGAGCAAGTGGAGGCGGGGAACCCGCCGGTTAACTTGGACCGTATGAAACTGCCTGGAGCGCAGACAGTATCCGCATGGGTGATTTCCATACCCCCCGTCCGGGTGATGGACAACTACCGCAGCCGGTCCCTCGCAGATACTCGTAGGCTTCCGTGGGAAAGGGAAGGCCGTACGCTGAGGCGTTCGTCACACGTTGCCCAATCGGGACACAGGACCGTGGATGCGTCCGCGGGCCTGCCGGACGGGCCACCCGAGCATGGCATGGAGAGAGCCCCGCAGTGAGCGTCGCGCCCGCCCCTTCGCCGTCCCGGTTCCATTCCCGCCGCCGGCTCATGTCCACCGGCGCAAGGATGCTGGCCCTCAGCGTTGTCGGCGGCCTGGTCCTGGCCGGGCTCACCGGGCCCATCGTGGGGCTGTTCGCGGTGACGGCCAAGCGTGGCGCGAACACCTTCAACGATATGCCCACCGACCTCCTCACCCCCCCGCTGCCGCAGGCGTCGAAGATGTACGACGCCAAGGGGCACGTGATCGCCTACCTGCACGGCAGCGAGGACCGGCAGGTGGTGCCCCTGGCCTTCGTCCCCCGCTACCTGCAGCAGGCCGTCATCGACATCGAGGACTCGCGGTTCTACGAGCACCACGGCATCGACTTCAAGGGCCTCGCCCGGGCAGCCGTCGCCAACCAGGAGTCCGGCGGGTTCACGCAGGGCGGGTCGACCCTGACACAGCAATACGTCAAGAACGTCCTGCTGGAATCGGCGAACACTCCCGAGGAGCGGCAAGCGGCTACCGAACGCTCGGTGTCGCGCAAGCTGCGTGAAGCCAAGTACGCGATCGCCCTGGAGCACCAGCTCACCAAGCAGCAGATCCTGGAGCGCTACCTCAACATCGCCTACTTCGGTGACGGGGCGTACGGTGTCCAGACCGCAGCCCAGCACTACTTCAGCAAGGACGTCAACCAGCTCACCGTCGACGAGGCCGCGACCCTCGCCGGCATCGTGAAGAACCCGAGCAGGTATGACCCGCTGCTGCATCCAGTCGCGGCCCGCGACCGGCGCAACGGGGTGCTGGACCGGATGCACGAGCTGGGCCATTTGCCCGACATGTTCTGGACCTTCTCCAAAGGGCGACCGCTACAGCTGGACCCCCGCAAGGCCGCCACCGACAGCTGCCAAAGCTCGTCGGCGCCCTTCTACTGCCAGTACGTGCGCTCTCAGCTGCTGTCCGACCCCGAGTTCGGGCCGACGCCGGAGGAGCGGCAGCGGCGGCTGTTCGAAGGCGGGCTCGTCATCCGTACTTCGCTCGACCCGGACATCCAGGAAGCAGCCCAGCACGCCGTCAACACGATCATCCCGCCGGGCAACCGCATCGCCACGGCCAGCGTCATCATCGAACCGGGCACCGGAAACGTGCTGGCGATCGCCACCAACCGGATCTACGGGCCTGCCGACGACGGAAAGCCGGCCTCGACGACGACCGACTTCACCCACACCAAGTTCCCGCTGGCGACGACGAGCGACGCGTTCCAACCCGGGTCGACCTTCAAGGTCTTCACGCTGGCTGCGGCCCTGGAGCAGGGCTTGCCGCTGTCCCTGACCTTGAAGGCGCCGCCGTGCTACCAGTCACATGTCTTCCACAACCCGGACGGCCACTGCCCGGTCACCCCGTTCAGCCCCGACGGCATCGGCTACCACAACGCCGAGGAGGGCGAGGGCGGCGTCTTCTCGATGACGCAGGCGACCTGGAACTCCGTCAACACGTACTTCGTGCAGCTCGAGGAGAAGGTCGGCGTCTACAACGTGGCGAACATGGCCCGCCGGCTGGGCGTGACCTCCTACCGCGTGGAGCCCCGCACCCCCAAGGGTGTCTGGTCCAAGGACGGAACGCTGACTCTGGGCACGTTCGAGGTCAGCGTCATCGACATGGCGAGCGCCTACGCCACGCTCGCAGCCCACGGCATCCGCTGCGACCCGCGCAGCGTGGTGGCAATGGCGGACGCCCAGGGCCTGGTGCCCACCGCGCCGCCGAAGTGCCGCCCGGTGCTCCGGCCGGAGGTCGCCGACAAGGTCACGAGCGTCCTCGAGGGCGTCATCAACCAGGGCACAGGAGCGGCCAACGCGCCGATCGGCCGGCCGGCAGCAGGCAAGACGGGCACCACCGACAACTTCAGCAACGCCTGGTTCGTCGGCTACGTCCCGCAGATGGCGGCGGCGGTGTGGGTCGGCGACCCGCGTTCGACCGTGCAATTCCCGCTGAACAACGTGACAGTCCCCGTCGGGTCCTACGCGCACGTGTACGGCGGCGACCTGCCCGCCATGATTTGGTCCAACGAGATGCGCAACGCCCTGGTCAACTACTCGGCCGCGTACATGCCGCCAGCAGATGCGACGGCCCCGACCGGCGGCCCCAACCAGGTGCCGGATGTCACGGGCATGGATGTCAAGACCGCGGAGGGCGTCCTCAGGGCCGAGGGCTTCAACCCCCTGGGCGGCGGTGTCGGCACGACTACCTACGGGACGACGTACGGCGGATCCGGCCGGGTCGTGCGCACCGTGCCCGGCCCCGGGAGCACCGTGAACCTCGGCAGCCCGGTGGTGATGCTCGTCCGTTGAGCCGCCGGGCCGCCGGAAGCCGCGGGTCAGGTCGATGCCAGTACCTGGCGCACGACCGCCGACACGCGACGCCCGTCCGCCCGGCCGGCCACCTCGGCGGTCACGACCTTCATCGCTGCCCCCATTGCCTTCGGCCCGGACAGGCCGGCATCGGCCAGCACCTTCCGTACCAACGCGTCGAGCTCGTCGTCGGAAAGCTGCCGCGGCAGGTACTCCGCGATGATCTCGGCCTCAGCGCGTTCTCGCGCCGCCGAGTCGGTCCGGCCAGCTTGCCCGAACGCGTCCGCAGCCTCCCGGCGCTTGCGATCCTCCCGGCGCAGCACCGTGACCACCTCGTCGTCGGTGAGCTCGCGGGCCACGTCGCCAGCCACCTCCTGGGTGCGGACGGCAGCCAGCGTCAGCCGCAAGGTGGAGACCCGCAGCTCGTCACGGGCCTTCATGGCCGTGGTCAGGTCGGCATGCAGCCGGTCGGACAATTCGCTCACAAGCCGGTCAGACTAACGGGGTGGGGATGACCGACGCGCTCGGCGGCCTGACCGCCCTCGGATTGGGAACTCTGGCGTACTCCTGGCTCTACGAGACGCGGGCGTACACCCTGCGGCGCGCCGAGGCTCCCGTGCTGTCGCCCGGGACGCCGCCGATGACCCTGCTGCACCTGTCCGACCTGCACATGCTGCCCTCCGACCGGAGCAAGGCGGAATGGCTGTCGGGCCTGGTCCGCGTCGCTCCCGATCTCGTGGTGCTCACCGGCGACGTCATCTGCAGTGACGACGCGGGCGACACGGTGCTGGACGCACTGCGGCCGCTCCTGGACTTCCCCGGGGCGTTCGTGCCCGGCAACAACGACTACTACGCCCCCCAGTTCAAGAACCCGGTGCGCTACTTCACCGGCAGCGACCCCCTCCGCCACAAGCGCCCCCTCGACTGGTGTGGCTTCGCCGCGCGGCTGGCGGACACCGGCTGGCACGACCTCACCAACGTCCGGGCCAGGTTGCGGATCGGCGGCCGTGACGTCGACATCAGAGGGGTGGACGACCCCTACACACGGCGGGACCGGCTCGCGAAGGTCGCCGGCGCGGCGGCCCCGGACGCCGCGCTGCGGCTGGGAATCGCCCACGCGCCGGAGCCGCGGGTGCTCGACGCCTACGCGGCCGACGGTGTCGATCTGCTCCTGGCGGGCCACACCCACGGCGGGCAGGTCCGCGTGCCCGGAATCGGCGCGCTGGTGACCAACTGCGGTCTTGACCGCACCCGCGCCCGGGGACTGTCCCGTTGGGGAACCCGCGGGCGCACCGCGTGGCTGCACGTGTCGGCGGGGCTGGGGACCTCGCCGTATGCCCCCGTGCGGTTCGCCTGCCGGCCGGAGGCAACCCTGCTCCGCCTCGTCCCGGATCCCAGCGCTACCAGGTCGTCACAGCGAGCGGACCCCGCAGTTCGCTAAACTACGGTCGCCGGCCGTTTTCGGCCCGGCGGCAGAGTTCGGGATGTAGCGCAGCTTGGGAGCGCGCCTCGTTCGGGTCGAGGAGGTCGTGGGTTCAAATCCCGCCATCCCGACGGTGGAGGCCGTCCGCTCCGGCAGCGGGCGGCCTTGAGTCTTCGTATCGGCTGGGCGCGGTGCAGCAGGCACCTTGGTCGGGCGGGTCAGGGTCGCGGAGGTCAGGCTGTGATGTGGGAGGAGCGCTTTCGCGCCCCTCGGATGACCCTGCCGCAGTGGGCGTTGCACGCGCCGCAAATATGCGTCCTCAAGTCCAGCGAGAGCGGAACCTGGGAGGTCTACGCCTGGGACGCGGCTGCCGGTACCCGGCGGCAGGTGACCTCGCGGCCGCACGGCACCTACCTCACCGCTGTCGATCCGTCCGGAGCCGAGATCTGGTGGTTCGCGGACCAGGACGGTGACGAGTTCGGCATCTGGATGACCGAGCCGTTCGATGGATCAGGTCCACCCGTCCCGGCCGCGCCCGAGCTGGCGCCCGGCTACCCCGCCGGGCTCGGATTCGGCCCCGCCGGGATGGCGCTCGCGGGCCGAGTGGACGACGCGGGCACGCAGTTGTGGTTGATCGACCGCAAGGGCGACCGGCAGCAGAGCGACCGGAGGGGCGAGGGGATCGCCACGCTCGTCTACTCCTCGCGGGAGGACGCCGCGGCGGGCGAAATCTCCCCGGACGGCAGGCTCCTTGCCTTCTCCCACAGCGAGCACGGCGACTCGCGGCACCCGGCGGTGCGGGTCCTGCGCCTGGACGGCAGCACGCTGGCTGACCTGTGGGACGGCCCGGGCAAGGGGCTGGCCGTCGAGGGCTTCTCGCCGGTCGACAACCGGCTCCTTGTCGGGCACGAGCGGCAAGGCCGGCCGAGCGTGCTCATCTGGGACCCCGACACCGGTGTCACCGACGAACTGGGCCTCGACCTGCCCGGCGAGGTCGACGCGTCCTGGTACCCGGACGGGCGCGCGCTTCTCCTGTCGCACCAGGTACGGGCCCGCACCGAGCTCTACCGGTACGACCTGAGCGCCCGGCGCCTGCAGCGGCTGGATACACCGCCGGGAGTGATTGCGGCGGCCACCGCGCGCCCGGACGGCGCCGTATGGCTGTCGTTCAGCTCGGGGGTTCAACCCCCGCAGGTGCTCGACCTCGACGGCACCGTGGTGGTGGCCCCCGCGGGCCCGACGCCGCCGCCGGGAGCGGGTTTCGTCGACGTCGACGTGCCGGGGCCGGGCGGGACGATCCATGCCCTGCTGGCGCGGCCCGGGCGGCAGCCGCCCCATCCCGCCGTCTTCCTCTTGCACGGCGGTCCTGAAGCCCACGACCAGGACAGCTACGCACCGGATGTCTCTGCGCTCGTCGATGCCGGCTACGCGGTGGTCTGCGTGAACTACCGCGGCTCCACCGGGTACGGCACCGCCTGGCGCGATGCCCTGGAGGCCGCCCCCGGCAACACCGAGCTCGAGGACGTCGCCGCGGTACGAGCCGCACTCGTCGCGGACGGTGGCGTGGACGGGCAGCGGACCGCCCTCGCCGGAGCGTCCTGGGGCGGGTACCTCACCCTGCTGGGGCTGGGGATTCAGCCCGAGCTGTGGGCGGCCGGGTCCGCGGCGGTGCCGGTCGCCGACTACGTGGCCGCCTACGAGGACGAGATGGAGGCGCTGCGGGCGTTCGACCGGGCCTTGTTCGGCGGCTCGCCGGCGGAGGTCCCCGACGCCTATCGCAAGGCGAACCCGATCACGTACGCGGAAAGCGTGCGAGCCCCGGTGCTGATCCTGGCCGGCGACAACGACCCGCGATGTCCCATCCGGCAGGTCGAACGCTACGTGGAGCAGCTGCGCGGGATCGGCAGGACGGTCGAGATCTACCGATTCGACGCCGGTCACGGCTCATTGGTGCTCGAGGAGCGGGTGCGCCAGATGCGCGCTGAGCTCGACTTCCTCGCGCGCCAGATGCCACCGGACTGACCCGCGGGCGCGTTCTGGCTGGGTGCTCGGTACGAATGGGGCATCGGACGGGGGTATCGACGGCGGCGCGTCTGGCAGTGCGTGCGTCCACGGTTCGGCAGTGTGGGCAGCGGCGTGAGAGAGTGCCGCTCCCGTCAGCGGGGCGGGAAGACACTGGGGCGGGAAGAAGAATGGAGGGCCATGTCGCACGGCACCGTCAGGTGGTTCAACTCCGAGAAGGGGTACGGAATGATCCGCATGGAGGGCGGGCTCCCCGAGGATCTCTTCGTCGAGTACAGCGCCATCGAGATGGACGGGTTCAAGACACTCGAGGAAGGCCAGACGGTCGAATTCGAGATCGTGCAGGCTCGCTCGGGCCCGCAGGCGGGCACCGTACGGGTGGTTACCCGCCTCCCCTGAGCAGCGGCGGCGATCAGCCGTCGGCGCCCTGTCCCGCCGTCCGGGCTGCGCCCAGATGTCCTGCGTTGCTTGGGTTCCCCGGCGCCGTCGCGGGCCGCCGTCGCAAGGGCATTGACACGAGGAGTGCGGGTGTCGACGATGGCGCACGGTCTGCTGCAGGAAACCGCCGAGCCTGTCGCCTTCCCGGGGCCGCAGCCCGGTTCACACGCTTCGAGGAGGGCTGCCGTGACGGACATTGCTGCAGGTCAGGGCAAGAGCGGTGGGGGCGGCAGGTCAGGACCTGCGGGGAAGGCCGGCACCCGGAAGACGGCCGCGGGCGGCGTGGCGGTGGCCGAGCGCGAGACTGCGAAGCAAGCCGGTGGGTTCTACGGCGGGGCGATGTACCTCGTCCAGGTCAGCGACTGGCCGGCGGACAAGTTGACCCCCGAGCAGCCGGTGCAGTCATCGGGCGCGGCGCGGCTGCTCGTGGCCGCGGCCGACCCACAGGACAGCACCATTCCCGTCGTCCTCCCCGACGCCGCGCTGTTTGCCACAACGACGTTCTCCCTCATGAACAGCGGCAACCGAACCCTTCGAGCCCCGAAGCGCTCGTGGAAGGCCCGCTTCGACGGTCCGGGCGACGCCCTGGGCGGCCAGGCCACTTTCAACCTCAAGGCCATGTACAACGACCCCTCCCAGATGCGCGAGGCATTGGCCTGGCGCTACCTCGCAGCGGCCGGCATCCCCGCAGCCCGGCACACCTACGCCAAGCTGACCATCAACGGCGGCTACCGCGGCCTGTTCTCGCTGATCGAGCAGGTGGACAAGCGCTTCCTCAAGGACCACTACGGCAAGAACCACAAGGGCAACCTGTACAAGGCCTACTGCGGCGACATCGGCTGCGCGACGCTGGAGCACCGCGTCGGCGCGAACGGCGACGACAGCGGTCGCCAGTACTTCTCCGGTAAGCCGGACGATCGCGCGTACCGGCTCAAGACCAACGAGGACGAATCTGCGGCCAACACCTACGACGACCTTGCCGCCCTCACCAGGGCCATCGACGGCATCGGGCTGCCGGGCGGCGATGCGCGATTCGGCACCGACGCGTTCCGCACCTCGCTGGAGAGCGTCCTCAACGTCAAGGCCTTCCTACGGTGGGCGGCGACGAACGTGTTACTCGGCAGCTGGGACAATTACTTCGCCACGCCCGCGAACTACTACCTCTACAACTCGGGCCGCAGCGGCGCTCCCGACGGCTTCATGAATACGCCGTACTTCACCTTCATCCCGTGGGACTACGACAACAGCTTCGGGATCGACTTCTTCGGGACGCCGTGGCAGTACACCGACCTCCTCGATCCCGCCGGCAATACGGCCGCCTATTGGCGGGCCAACAACTCGCGAACGCGCCGTTCACACATCCCGCTCGTACAGAACCTGCTGCGCAACCACGATCTGTGCCAGTACTACCTCGACTACGTCGAGCACATGGTGAGCACGTCGTTCACCCCGGATGCCATCGCCACCGAGACCGGCCTCGACGACACAGGCGGGCTGTGGGCCCGGGTTTCGAAGGCTGCCTTCGCCGAGTCGGCCACACCGTTCGGGGCCGCGTCCACCGGACGGCAATTCACCAATGACGAGGTGTACCGGTGCGGCTGCAAGCACGAGGAGCTTTCCAAGGGTGGCGCCAGAATCGAAGGTGTTGTCCACTACGTGCACATGCGCCGGGACCGGGCAGGAGAGCAGTTGCAGAAACTGCGCGCCGAGTACCCGAGCGGCGCAAGTGGCGCGACCTTCCCAGCCGCCTTCGAAGCCCTTCCCTAGGGCGCACCGGTGATGGCTGCACCCGCCGATGCCGGGTCGCTGCAGCTGCTCGGTGAGGCGAAGATCGCACGCCTGCTGGGCGCGCCCGACACCGAGCGCTTCGAGGCCAGTGGCGTCGTTGCGGTGGGAAGCGTCTGCTACATCATCTTCGACAACACGACCCGCGTCGGGCGGATATCCACCGAGCTGGAACCCGCCGCGCCCGACAACGTGCTCATCGACGCCGGGCGCGGGCGCGACGTCGGCTACGAGGACATCGCCCACGACCCTGCCACCGGCGACTTCTTCCTTCTGGTCGAGGCGCGGCGCCGGGGCAACCGATTCATGGCGAAGGTTCGGGAATACGACTCAACGTTCCGGCACGTCAGCTCGGGTTGGCTCGACCTGCCGCTCGAGACGCCCAACAAGGGCATCGAGGGGCTCACCCTCGTCAGCCGCGAGGGCGAGCGGTTCTTGCTCGCCTCCTGCGAAGGCAACAGGTGCAAGGGCGGAGCGGCGGGGCGGCGGACCGGCGGCGGGCGGGTGCACGTCTTCGCAAGGGAAGGTCGCGACTGGGCTCGTGCCGCCACCATTCGGCTCCCGAAATCGCTGCCCTTCGAGGACTACAGCAGCCTGGCTGTCGACGGCGAGCGCGTGGCGGTCGTCTCCCAGGCCTCGTCGGCCCTCTGGCTCGGGACGCTGACTGCGTCCGGCTGGGACGTCGTGGACGAGGGCGCGGTGTTCGGATTCCCGCGCGATGCGCAGGGCAAGACGGTGTACGCAACCCCGGAGGGTGTCGCGTGGCTCGGCGCCGACCGCCTCGCCGTGGTCTCGGACAAAGCGAAGCCGACACAACCCGCACGGTGCCGGAAGAAGGACCAGTCGCTGCACTTGTTCGCCGTCCCGTCGACGCAGCAGGCAGCCGAACTCGTGTACCCGTCTGGGGAACAGGCCGCCCCGATGCGGGGACGCCGGCACAGCAGCGCGACATCTGGTGGCCGATGACGGCGCCAGTGATCCGTGCCCTGTTCCAGAAGCGGATCGGCGGGGACGACGCGCTCCTCGAACTGGCCCGGCGACGATTCGAGGAGGCAGGCCTCGCCGCTGAGGTCTACGCCGACAACGCCGACGAACTCTCCTGGGTCCTCACCTACGCGCCGGCGGCAGCGACTGCGCCGGTCGTGCACCTCAGCCGCGGCATCAACCTGCTCGTGCCGCGCGACCGCGAGAAGGTGGAACAGCTCGCCGTCCGGTTCGCCGGGCGGGTCGATGGCTTCGTGGCCCATGACCGGGCGCAGATGGCCGACCGCATCGACGATCTAGCCGAGGCCGTCTCCTACCTCGACGGCCGGTTCCGGAGCCTGCCGGGGCCACCGCGCCTGTGGCTCGAGTACGCAGCCGGGCTCGATCCAGGCCGGTTCCTTGCGGTGGCGGAGCGGCTCGCGCCGATTCCCACGGCCGGCATCTGCCTGGATGTCGGCCACGTCGGCATCCGGGCGGCCCGCACCACGTTCGGCCACCGGCACCCGGGACTCGATGTCACCACCTTGACCACCACGGACCCGCGGCTACCGGAGTTGGTCGACGACGTCCAGGCCGCCGTGCGCTCCGCGCTGGGCACCGTCCTGGACCTCATCCGAGGCCTCGCTCTGCTCGGCGGGCCGCTGCACTTCCACCTGCATGACGGGCATCCACTGCGCCCGGGGCTTGCCGACCATGCCAGCTTCCTCACCCGGCTGCCGGTGCCCTTCGCGTTCGGCGGGCGCAGATCGCTCGACCTGCTCTACGGCGCCGGCGGCCTGGAGGCGATCGTCACGACGGCCGCCGAAACGCGCGGCCCGCAGGGCGCCTCTTTCACGCTTGAGATCCACGACCCTCCCGGCCGCCTGCCCGTCGACGATGCCCGAGACCTCTTCCGACACTGGCGGGACACGACGAACGCCGAGCGGATGAACCACTGGCTCGACGTGCTCTCGCAGAACGGCATGCTCGTCTCGAATGCGCTCAGCCGAGTCGCCGAACGATAGGCAGGCGAGGTCAGCGCACCCACCGCCGTGCGGGCGATGCCCGCCCGAGTCAGCCGCCGGAGACCATCTCGGCGATCTGGAGGGTGTTCAGCGCGGCCCCCTTGCGAAGGTTGTCGCCGCACAGGAACAGATCGAGCGCCTTTGGATCGTCCAGCGCCCGCCGAATGCGACCCACGTACGTCGGGTCGGTCCCGACGACGTCGGCCGGCGTGGGGAACTCCGTCCCCGCCGGATCGTCGAGAACCACGACCCCTGACGCGGCCCGCAGAACATCGCGTGCCTCCGCGGCTGACACCTCGCTCGCGAACTCGGCGTGGACTGCGAGCGAGTGCGTGGTCACGACCGGCACCCGCACGCAGGTCGCCGAAACCCGCAGGTCGGGAAGCCCGAGAATCTTGCGGGATTCGTTGCGGACCTTCAGCTCCTCCGAGGTCCACCCGTCCGGCTTCGCCGAGCCCGCCCAGGGGACGACGTTGAGTGCCAGCGGCGCGGGGAAGGGCCCCAGCGCGCCGCCGACGCTCTTGCGGACGTCCCCGGCGACCTGCCCGACGTCACGGGCCCCGGCCACCGCCTCGATCTGGTCGTAGAGCGTGTCGATGCCGGCTTGGCCGGCCCCGCTGGCCGCCTGGTAGCTCGCGACGACAAGCGCCTCGACACCGTAGCGCCGGTGCAGCGCGCCGATCGCGACGATCATCGAGAGGGTCGTGCAGTTCGGGTTGCTGATGATGCCGCGCGGACGATCGTCCACCGCCTGCGGGTTGACCTCGGGAACGACGAGCGGAACGTCCGGATCCATCCGGAACGCGCCGCTGTTGTCGACCGCGACCGCGCCGTGCGCTGCCGCCACCGGGGCCCACTGCTTTGACACCTCGTCGGGCACGTCGAAGACGGCCACGTCGACCCCGTCGAAGACCTCCGGCGACAGAGCCCTGACCTCGACCTGCTCGCCCCGCACGCTCAGCCGCCGGCCGGCGCTGCGGGCGGAGGCCACCAGCCGGATGTCGCCCCAGTGCGCGGGCCGCTCATCGAGCAGCGACAGCATCACCCCACCGACGGCACCGGTCGCACCGACCACCGCAAGCCGTGGGCCCGGCCGGGCGCTCATCGCCCGCTCCCCGCGTACACCATCGCCTCGTCCTCGCCGCCCAACTCGAACGCGTCGTGGACCGAGCGCACCGCGCCGGGCACGTCCGAATCCCTGACCACCACGCTAATGCGGATCTCCGACGTCGAGATGATCTCGACGTTGATCCCGGCGTCCGCCAGGGCGCCGAAGAAGGTCGCCGACACCCCGGGATGCGACTTCATCCCCGCCCCGATCAGCGACACCTTACCGATGTGCTCGTCATAGACGGTCCGCTCGAACCCGATCTCCGGCCGCACCTTCTCCAGCGCCTGGATCGCGTGGGCGCCGTCCGCCTCGGGCACGGTGAAGGAGATGTCGGCGCGGCCCGCCTGCGACGCCGTCCCGACCGAGACGCTGCCGACCTGGACGATCATGTCGAGGTTGACGCCGGCGTCCGCGAGCGCGCGGAAGACCGAGGCCGCGACGCCCGGCTTGTCGGGACACCCCACGACCGTCACCTTTGCCTCGCTGCGATCGTGCGCGACTCCGCTGATGATGGCGTGCTCCACGGTCTCCTCCGTGCTCTGGATGGCTGCCTTCGCGGTCACGAGAGTGCCGTCGTGGGCCGAGAACGACGAGCGGACGTGCACCGGCACGTCGTAGCGCCGCGCATACTCGACGCAACGCAACATCAGGACCTTGGCCCCCATCGCCGCCAACTCCAGCATCTCCTCGTAGGACACGCGGTCGAGCTTGCGGGCGTGCGGCACGATGCGCGGATCGGCGGTGAACACCCCGTCGACGTCGGTGTAGATCTCACAGACATCCGCGTGCAGGGATGCGGCGAGAGCGACGGCGGTCGTGTCCGAGCCGCCGCGGCCGAGCGTCGTGACGTCCTTGGTGTCCTGGCTGACCCCCTGGAACCCGGCGACGATGGCGATCGCACCCTCTTCCAGCGCGGCACGGATGCGGCCGGGAGTGACGTCGATGATCCGGGCCCGGCCGTGCGCTGAATCGGTGATCATACCGGCCTGAGAGCCGGTGAACGAGCGGGCCTTCAGCCCCAGGCTGGAGATCGCCATGGCGAGCAGGGCCATGCTGATCCGCTCGCCCGCTGTGAGCAGCATGTCCAGCTCGCGCGCCTGGGGCAGCGGGGACACCTGCTGAGCGAGGGCGAGCAGCTCATCGGTCGTGTCGCCCATCGCGGAGACCACGACGACGACGCTGTCCCCGCGCTTGCGCACCGCGACGATGCGCTCGGCGACACGCCTGATGCGCTCGGCATCGGCCACCGACGAACCGCCGTACTTCTGTACCACCAAGCCCACGGCGACAAGGCTACGCAGCGCGGCCGCGCCCCTGCCGCGGTAAGCCTCGCCTGGCCGGGCCGGCGAAGGTCTCGTCCCAACCGCCACCGTGACCACACCCTTTGCACCCTTTGCACCCTTTGCGCCGGTTGCCCGATTGGTATGACTTCGGGAACCGGCGGGTCATCCTGCTCGCCACCTCGTGCCCCACCCTCAAGGACACCTCGCTCGGGCCTGGCGGCCGGACAGCCACAACACCGCCACGGTCACCCCGCCGACCACCGCGCAGACCGCCACGTCGCGAGGCAGCCTGGTCGGGGCCTCGCGCTGGACCCAGACGTGGAACCGATCGAACCAGCCCGGCCACGGGCTGCGTCCGAACCAGTAGCCCATCGGCTTGTCCATGTCGACCACGGCCGAGCCCGCGATGCCAGCAAGCACACCTGGAAGCCGGCGGCGGGGGGTCACCACGGCGCAGGTGAGGATCGAGGACAGCCCGGCGAGCCCGTCCGCGCGCGCGACGGGATACCAATCCGCCTCGGGCAGGGGCCCCCAATGGGGCACGGCGTCGAGTGCGAGATGACTGCTGGCCCCGGCGGCAAAAGCCGACACCGGGTTGGGCATTGCCAGCCCGATCAGGGCGCCGACGAACACGTGGGTCGTGACCAACATCGTCACCCTCCCCGCCGCACGCGCGGACACCCGCGATCGGTCCCGTGCGGACGAGCGTACGCACAGTCCTCAGCCGCCCGGCGTACCCGGTACGGGAGCGGTAAGGCACACTCGGAAATGGCCCCAGTGACCGGCCGGACCCGGGAGATAGCGATGCTGGTCGACATCACCGAGAACGTGCTCGTGGACGCCCCCCCGGCCACCGTATGGGCACTGGTCACCGACATCCGGCGACATCCCGAATTCGCGGGGCCCAAGAGCATCACGAAGGCCGTCGAGTTCGACGGCCCAGTCGCGCCCGGGCGCAGCTTCGTGGCGCATGAGCGATTCGGACCGCAAAGATTCGACGCCCCTTCCGACATCCTCGCCGTGGATCCGGAGCGCGAGCTCCGATGGGTGTCGTTCCCTCCCATGAAGGAGCGCAACAGAGGCGAAGGTGGTCGCGTCTTCTGGCGTTACGGGCTGATTCCTGAAGGCGGCGGGACGCGCCTGGAGCACCAGATGCAGGTGATCGAGCCGAGAAAGGGCGCCGGTAGCCTAAGGCTCTTCTACAAGGTGTGCCGCCTCCCCAAGAAACAGCGCCGAGGCATTCTCACTTCGCTGTGCAGCATCAAGGCGGAGGCCGAACGCAATAAATCAGGGCATCACCTGGCATGGCATCCCCCGCCCGAGAAGGCGCTGCAGCGCGAGCAGCACACCTGACGGCACCGAGACGGACGGCGCGAGCTGGCGAGCGGAAGAGTGGGCGCGCATCTGGGCCTGCTCCACCGACACGGGGGTGGTGCACGCCACTGCACGGCCGCCCACCCGACCGGGGCCGCTCGGAATGTCAGTCCGTTCAGTGCCGACACACGTCGGCACCACGAAGGCGATTTGTCCCGGTCTTCAGATGGGGCATTCGTCGCGAACGGGACCGATCTTGTGCTGCTGTGTGCCGGGAAACGGACCAATCGGACCGGGCGGGTGCGCGGTGCGGGGGCGCCGTGCGGGTGCGGGTGCGGGTGCGGGTGCGGGTGCGGGTGCGGGTGCGGGCGGGTAACAGCCCCGCGGGGCCGGAGGGCGGCCGAACGGCGTGTCCTCACACGTCGATCTGGCGGCGTCCCTCGAAGGCGCGACCCAGCGTGACCTCGTCCGCGTACTCAAGGTCGCCACCGACCGGCAGCCCGCTGGCCGGGCGCGTCACGTGCACGCCCATGGGCTTGACGAGGCGCGCGAGGTAGGTCGCGGTCGCCTCCCCCTCGAGATTGGGATCGGTCGCGAGGATGACCTCGGTGACGGTTCCATCCGCCAGCCGGGCGAGAAGCTCGCGTATCCGCAGGTCGTCCGGCCCCACCCCGTCGATCGGGCTGATCGCCCCGCCCAGGACGTGGTAGCGGCCGCGGAACTCGCGGGTGCGCTCGACCGCAACGACATCCTTCGGCTCCTCCACCACGCAGATCTGCGCCGGGTCACGGCGGGGATCGGCGCAGATCCGGCACAGCTCAGCCGAGCTCACATTGCCGCACACCTTGCAGAACCGGACCTTGTCCTTCACGTCGACGAGGACTGCCGCAAGCCGCTTGACGTCGGTGGCACTCGCCTGGAGAACGTGGAAGGCGATGCGCTGCGCGCTCTTCGGCCCGATCCCCGGCAGGCGACCCAGCTCGTCGATCAGGTCCTGGACGGCCCCTTCATACACGGCCCCAGCCTCACGGGGGGTCGGGCAGGGAAGCTGAGCCCGCCGGGGTGCCCAGCCCGCCGAGACGACCGAGTTCGCCGGGCCCACCCAGCCCGCTGAGGGCGCCCAGCCCGCCCGGGGCGCCCAGGCCGCTGAGGGCGCCCAGCCCGCCCGGGGCGCCCAGGCCGGCGGTCACTACGCCCATCTTCTCCGCGGCGAGCTGCCGCGCCTCACGACTAGCGTCCCGGACAGCCGCCAGCACCAGGTCGGCCAGCGTCTCCGTGTCTTCCTGGTCGACCGCGCCGGGGTCGATGACGAGCCCCACCAGCTCGCCGGAACCAGTCATCCGCGCGGTGACGAGCCCGCCGCCCGCGCTGCCCTCGACCTCGGCCGCGGCCAGCTCATCCTGGGCGGCCGTGAGCTGGGCCTGCATCTTCAGCGCCTGCTGAAGCAGCCCCTGCATGCTGGGCTGCTCGCCGGACGGCATGCTCGGGTCGGGCACCGCTCCCCCTCGGATCGTCTGCGCGGCCAGCCTAACTGCTCCTCGGCCAACCTCCGGACCTCGCTGAGGCGTGGCTCGGTTCCCGTCCCGGCGACTCAGGAGGGGGTGGGGTCGCCCGCAGAGTCCTGCAGGACGTGCGCCCCGAGCCCCTGGCGAAGCAGGCTCATCGCCTGTGCGTGGGAGTCACCGTGGCCAGTCGGGTCGTCGTTGCCCGGGCCGGCACCGCCCGGGTCGCCGTTGCCCGGGTCGCCGTTGCCAGGTTCGCTGAACGGGTCGTCGAAAGGCGCCGAGGGCGCTGGCGGGCCGGGAACGGGCCACCCCACGTCCGTCGCGTCCGCGCGACCTGCGCTGCCGTGGGTCGGCTGTCCGTGACCTGGCGTTCCTTGACCTGGCGTTCCTTGAACTGGTGACCCACGTCCCCGGGACGGGCCACGCGGGCCGGGAGCCCGGTTGCGGCCGGCGTCGGACTGCCCGCCTGGCTCGTCACCGCCCTCGATGACGACCCGCCACTGGCCGCCGACGACCTCACGCAGCGCGTCGGCCAACACGTCCAGGTTCACCCCCGTCGCGAACAGCCGCGCGATATGGCTCGTCGAGAAGCGCACGACTACCTCGGAACCGCGCACGCCGGTCACCTGAGCGTGGGCCAGCAGGGCCTCGGTGGTGCGCTTGCGCGCACGCACTGCCGCCAGCACCTGCTCCCACACCTGACGCAGCCCGGTGGCGTCGACGGCACCGCCCGCCGCGGGCCCGCCATCCCGTCCAGCTGACGGTGGGGCGTCCCGGCCATCGCGTTCGGGACGGTTCGCCTCAGGCTGAGGCACCGGCTGCGCGGGACGGTCGTCCCCCGCTGCGATCGCCGGCGCGGGGGTGGCGGACGCGGCGCGCGGTGCCGTGGGTGCGACGCTGCCCCGCGAACGCCCACCGGCGTCACCTGTGTCGCCGGCCAGCTGGAACCTGCGCTCCAGCCGTTCGATGCGCACCAGAAGGGCCGCCTGGTCACGACCGCCCTCCGGCAGCAGGACGCGGGCCAGTACGAGCTCCAGCAGTAGCCGCGGGCTGGCCGTCCCCCGCATCTCCACGAGCCCGGCATGCATGACGTCCGCGGCCCGTGACAGCTCAGCGGGGCCGAGCCGGCCGGCTTGCGCGCGCATCCTGTCCAACTGGTCGGGAGCGTAGGTCTCCAGCAGCCCCCGCTCCTCCGCATCCGGGACGGCGTCAATGATGATCAGGTCGCGCAACCTGGCCAGCAGGTCCGCGAGGAACCGGCGGGAGTCGTGGCCCGCCTCGATGACCCGCCCCGAAACACCGAACAGGGCGGCGCCGTCGCGGGCGGCGAGCGCGTCCACCGCCTCGTCGAGCAGCTCGGCGTCGGTCACGCCCAGCAGCGCGGCAGCGCGCTCGTAGGTGACACCCTCCGCGCCGGCGCCCGCCAGTAGCTGGTCCAGAACCGACAGGGCGTCGCGAACCGACCCGGCGCCGGCCCGAACGACCACGGGCAGCACAGCCGGGTCGATGTCGACACCCTCCCGGATGCAGATCATCTCCAGGTGGCGCCGAAGCGCTCCTGGGGGGACGAGACGGAAGGGGTAGTGGTGCGTCCGGGAGCGGATCGTGGAGATGACCTTTTCGGGCTCCGTGGTGGCGAAGACGAACTTCAGGTACGGCGGCGGCTCCTCGACGACCTTGAGCAGAGCGTTGAAGCCCTCCCGGGTCACCATGTGCGCCTCGTCGACGACGTAGACCTTGTAGCGGGCCGAGGCAGGGGCGAAGTAGGCACGCTCGCGCAGGTCACGGGCGTCCTCGACGCCGCCGTGCGACGCGGCGTCGATCTCGATCACGTCGAGGGACGAGCCGAGCCGGATGGACACACAGTGGTCGCACTCGCCGCACGGATCCGGCGTGGGGCCGTCCACGCAGTTCAGGGACGCGGCGAGGATGCGCGCGCTCGAGGTCTTCCCGCAGCCCCGGGGACCGCTGAACAAGTAGGCATGGTGGACGCGACCGGTGCGCAGCGCTTGTCTGAGCGCATCGGTCACATGGTCTTGGCCGATGACCTCGGCGAACGTCCGCGGTCGGTGGCGGTTGTAGAGGGCCACGGGCACAGCCTGCCATCCGAACGGCCCGCGGCAGGCCCCGTCGCGTCTTCGGGGGACAGCATCTTCGGGGGACAGCGAGCGCTGGGGGTCGCACCAGGAGGACCCCTCGCGCACCCGCCAGAGCCTGCTGACCCTTGCTGCCTTCCGGCCCTGGGGGGGTTCACAGGGGTGGCGCCGCGCGAGGGGCCACTGTCACTGTAACCGCCGCGGGTGCGCTGGTCGGCCAGAGCCGCTTCGGTCCGTGACGCACGCACCCACCACGCGAGTGGGGAGACTTAGCGGGGCTCTGGCACCGTTAACGCTCCCCACTCCGCGAAGTCGCGCGCACGCTGGCGCCGCTACGGCTGCCGCTTAGAATCACCTCGGAGGATTCGCCTAGTTGGCCTAGGGCGCACGCTTGGAAAGCGTGTTGGGGGCAACCCCTCGCGAGTTCGAATCTCGCATCCTCCGCAGAGGCGAAGCAGGCCGGCTGCCGGCGCCGGGCGTCAGCGTGGACGTCCGGGTTGCTCCGGACACGGGCGGCCGGTTTGTCAGGGGCCGACCGAAATGCCCGAAAGGGTGGGTTCTAGCCTGGGTTTGGGGCTGCCGGCTCGGCGAGCCCGACCAGTTGAGCCGAACAAGGAGTACCGATGGCGATTCGCCGTCGCACGACCCTCCCCGTGGCGGCAATCATGTCGTCCGCCCTGATTGTCGCGGCCTGCGGCAGCAGCAGCAATCCGGCGGCCGGGCCCACGAGCACCGGGTCCGCAAGCGCGGGCAGCTCACCAAACTGCCAGAACATCCCGTGCGCAGGTGAGATCAACGGAGCCAAATTCCTGATCGAGCTGCCGAACCAGTGGAACGGGACGCTCCTGGTCTGGAACCACGGGCTGCGGCTGGATCCGCCGCCCCCGGTGCCGGACGCCAAGCCCGCGGACACCTACGCGCCCGACGGGCCGTCCAAGGACCCGAACGACCGGTCCGTTGTCGGGCCGCTGCTCGACCAGGGCTACGCCCTCGCCGGCTCCGCCTACAGCCAGCAGAACTGGGCCGTGCCCGTCGCCGTCCCTGAGGCCAACGACCTATACAACTACTTCGTCGAGCATGTGGGCCTGCCGAAGCGGACCTACGTGTGGGGAGAGTCGCTCGGAGGGCTGATCACCGAGCTGGTAGCCGAGCAGTACCCGTGGGTCACCGCGGCCGCCCCCCAATGCGGGGTACTGGCCGGCACGAACATGACGATGGACCTCGCCCTCGACGGAGCGTTCGGCGTCCAGCAACTGCTGCTGCCGAACCTGCAGATCAACGGCTACGCTGACTCGCAGCAGGCGGCCGCAGCCTTCACGCAGGTCTACAACCTCGTCACCCAGAGCGCAAAGACGCTCAACAAAGAGAACCTCGGCAAGCTGCTCACCGTCGCGTCCATCGTCGACGCCACCACCAAGACGACGACGGCCGATGGCGCGAACACCGCGTCCAAGCTGCAGGCGCAGGCCGAGGCGCTGCTGACCGGGCTCGGCTTCGGGACGCTCGGCCGGGCCAACATCGAGTCGCAGGTCGGCGGCAACTTCTCGACCAACGAGCAGGCCACCTACGCCAACCGCGTGACGGCCGCGGAGAAGCAGCAGATCGACGCCTTCGGCGGGCCCGGCAGTGCGAACGAGTGGCTGAGCCAGCTCGATCAGGCCAAGCGCGTCCAGTTCGAGCAGGCACCCAGGGTGACGGCAAACACCAAGATGGGGAACCCGACCGGGGTGCTGAAGGTTCCAACGATCACGTTGCACACCGAGTATGACCCAGCCGTGCCGGTCTACGAGGAATCGGTCTTCAAACAGCGGGTCAGCGACAACGGCAAGACCAACAGCTTGGTGCAGCTCTACACGAAGCCCCCCGCGTCCTACCAGACGGCTCCCTATGGTGCGGGGCACTGCAATTTCACGGCGACTGAACGTCTGGCGCTGATCCAGCTGCTCGACGGATGGGTGAGCAGCGGCAACAAGCCGACCAACGAGCAGATCCAGACCGCGTTCAAGAAGCCCACCGGCCTGGACCTCACCTACACGCCGCCACCGTGGCCCGCCCTGCCGCCCGAGCCCATCTCGCAACCTGGTCAGACCTGAGCCGGGACGCAGGCGCGCGGCGGGGCTAGTCGGCGGGGCTAGTCGGCAAGCGCGGCCAGCCGCGTGTTCACCACCCGTCGCCAGAGCAGGAACTGGGCCGCGGCGACCGCCACGGTAACCAAGAACAGCAGCTCCACCAGCGGATCCTTGCCTAGCGTCCCGACCAAGGCTCCGCCGGCTGCAACCGCCTCCTTCGGCTCAGGCCACAGGTAGATGGTTGCGAATACCACCACGGCGAGGGTGACGAAGCTCGTCAGGCGGCGCCTCGCGCTCACGATCAAGATGGGGATTCCCCACAGCAGATACCACGGATATAACACCACCCCGAGCACGGCAACGGCTACCAGAGCCGCGCCCAGTCGTGCCTCGTAGTTCCCGCGGCGCCGAAGCAGAATGATCACGACGGCGAGCGCGGCGACGTCACCGATCAGGCGGGTGACCGACAGGACGTGGTCCAACGAAGGGTCGACGCCGAACCACCGGCCGAAGGCGGTGAATACCTCGGCGACGGCCGTGCTCGGCGTCCACAGGGCACGCCCGCTGGCGGGCGTCTGCACCGCGGTGCCGATCCATCCCCATCCCTTCGGGATGAGGAGCGTGCCCGCCGCCAACGCCCCGACCACCGCGGCGCCGTCACGAAGTGCCGTGAAACGGCGGGCGCGGTAGGGCGCGGCAGCACGTAGGTGCTCGACCACCAGGAAGACCGTCAGCAGCAGCGCCGGCGCTTTGACGAGCCCGGCGGCAACCGAGAGCACCAGCGCCAGGACCGGTCGGTGCCTTCGCTCGGCCAGGACCGCTGCCAGCATCATTACCAGCATCAGCGCCTCAAGGTGTCCGGCGGACACCCCGGTCACAAGCAGAAGCGGGTTCATTGCCAGCAGGACGACCGTCAGCGGCCGGCGGGCGGGACTGGCGAGCGCGACGGCCAGGACGATGGCCCCCGCGACGCACAGGATCGTCAGGACCCGGAGCCACACGACAGTAGCCGTCGCGTCACCCCGCCCCAGCAGCGCGCTCAGCCACTCGAACCGCAAGCCCACCGGCCCGTAGGGCGACAAGGCATTTCGCCACCTCGGGTCCACGGCAGCAAGGAAATCCCCCTGACCCAGAGCCGCCGGGCCCCGCACGTACGGGCTGTGGCCACCCTGGAGCAACTTGCCCTGCGCCGCGAAGCTGTAGATGTCGAGGCTGGTGAGCGGGGGGCCGATCGCGAACGGTGCGGCCCAGACCGCAGCTGTCGCGGCGGCCACGCGTACCGAGAGGCGACCGGCGAGGGCGTTACGCATGAAGCCGTACCAGCACAATGCCAGCAGGATTGCGGCCATCCACGCAGCGATGGACAGGAAACCGCGGGTCGCCACGCTGCCCGGCACGGACAGCAGCCCGAACCAGCTCGACGGGGGGATCTGGCCCGGCACGACATGGGTGTGCCCGAACAGGCAGACGAAGGTCACCGCGGCCAGGGCGCCGACGGCCGCGAGCCGAAACGACCCCAGCCGCTCCAGGAACCCGGGCCGGGCGCGCGGGGTCGCGGGCGCATTACGGAGGGCCCGCTCGCCCACCTGCGCTGGGATAGCGATCTCTTGTCGGGTGGTCACAGGCGGCAACCACCGCTGCCGGTGTTCATGACGAGCCCTCCGGCGGTTGTGGCGGCGGCGGCGCAGGACACGCGCTGATCCTGTCGCAACCCTCGCTACTTCCCGGGTTACGACGTGCCGTGGACCAAAGTCGGGGACACCGTTCGGCTCTCCCGCTCTCAGCGATCATTCTCGCACAGGGCTGCGCCGAATGGGACTATCCGGACGATTCCACAATGGCGCCATGGGTGTGAGTTCGCACACACCCATGGCGCCCTTGGCTGCGAGGCGGGCTGCGTCCACGCGGGTCGAGCGACACCCGGGGTCAGGACCCTGATCCCGTAAGACCCCAGTTCGTCCCGCCGCCGAGCACACACCTGCACAAGATCAGTCCCTAATACCCCAGTTCGTCCCGCCGCCGAGCACACACCTGCACAAGATCAGTCCCAATTGCACCGAGTGTGGTGGTTCGGAAACCGTGACATTTCGACTTGGCGGTGCAGCTGTGTGTCGGGCGCCGCGAATGCGCCGCCCCGAGCAAATGAGGGCAGCCTCGGCGGCCGGTTGACATGTGACCAAACAGTCACCTATCTTCGAGAGCACGGCCGCGGCGTGAGCGGCCCGTCCTTGCGGAAGCTCGTCCGAGCAACTCCGCAGCCACGCTGCACCCTGAGCCGCAGCGCCCAGTGGTCTGGATGAGACGGGAGAGTCCCATGGAGAAGGTCTACGAGATCTACATCCGCACGACCCCGGAGCGCCTTTGGGAGGCCATCACGGACGCTGACATCAGAAGCAAGTACAACTTCGGCGCGAGCATCCGCTCCGACTGGACGCCGGGCTCCCGCTTCGAGATGGGCAGTCCGAAAGCCCCCGGGCTGGTGGGCGAAGGGGAGAACCTCGAAGTGGACCCGCCGCGCCGGCTGGTTCAGAGCATGGTCGCGCTCTGGAGCGAGGACGTTAAGCGCGAGGGCGCATCCAGGGTCACCTGGGAGATCGAGCCCGTCGGCGACTCCTGCCGCCTCACCGTGACGCACGACGAACTTCGCGAGGGAGCCAACGCTGAGCTCTACGGCGGCTGGCCGATGATCCTGTCCGGCCTGAAGACCTGGCTCGAGACGGGTGAGCGGTTGACGACGCCGGGGTCGCTGCAGTACGGCTGAGTTGCAGGACGGCGGAGCGGGTTGGGCCGCAGTGTTGCCGCCATGGATCCCGCTGAGCGTGAAGCGGGCTGCCACTCGGTCGCCCTCACCGAAAAGATCCTCGATGGTGATTCCCGCCTCGCCGATAGCCCCGTTGACCGCGGCGGCAAGTTGCTTGCCGTAGATGTCATGACTGGGAAGCTCCCAGACCAGGGGTCCGCAGCCTGCTGCGTGCGCTGACGGAACATTCCCGATCCCCGCCACCTCGCCGGACTCGCGACGTCGGGTCAGAGGCGCCAGTCGATGTCTGCGTCCGGGCGGTAGGCGCAGTAGGTGCCCGTGACGATCGACTGGCGCAGATGGTCGCCGAGCGCGGGGTGGCGTGCCTGGATGCGGCTCAGGCTGTCCCGGATCCGCGCGGTGACGGCCTTGCGCGCGCGCTCCCCGGAGTCACCGAGCCGCCGGGGTCGCCCCGCGAGGCCACGGGCGCTGCTGAGCCCGGCTACGAGCGCATCCCGTTCGGACTGTGCCTGGGCGCTTCGGGCCTCGTCCCCGGCCGCATCTGCGGCTTGGAGTTCGGCCTCCAGCGACGTCAGCAGCCACCGGTACGAACGGATGGCCTCCTCGTCGAGCAGGACGTCGGCTCCCATCGCCGCTTCCACCTCGGTGCCCGCGCCCAGCAGGGCAGTCGCGGCGACGTCGCGGCGCGGCGTCGCAAGCAGGCGGGCGATGTCGCGCAGACCCTTCGCATCGGGAAGGCGGATCACGGACCCGGCGAAGGCAAGCGTCCACACGTCTTCCTGGCGGCTGAACGCGTTTTCCTGGCTGGTGAACGCGTTCCCGGCAGGGGATGGTGAGGGCGCCGGAGGCACGGCGTCCGGGACAGGGGACGCAGAGGGCGCCAAAGGCATGGCTGGCACGGTCGGCATGGCTGGCACGGTCGACACGGTCGACACGGTCGGCATGGCTGGCACGGTCGGCCTCGCCGTCCGGACCGCGCCCGCCCCAACCGGCAGGAGCGCACGGGCGCGCTCCGCCAGCCTCGTCATGCCCATCCGCTCCGCCGCACCGGCTGAAGCGCCGGCCAGGTGCTCGACCCCGTCCGCATCACCTGGCTCGCGGCGCGGGAGGCGCGCCAACTCGAAACGAGCCCGCGCCGCCCAGGGCCGCGCGTCCAGCCGCTCGCTCGCGTCGATCGCGTGCCTCAAATGGGCCGCCCGTCGCTGCGCCGGCCGAGGCACGGCGCGAGCAGCCCCAGGTAGAGCGAGACGGGGCCGGCCACGTTCACTGCTCCCCCGGTGACGACGATGTCGCCGGCGTGAGGAGCCAACTTGTCGTAGAGGCGCAAGCACAAGGGCTCATCGCCTGCGGCCGCCGCCGCCTCAGCGATCATGGCAGCATTCCCGAGCACCTGCCACCCGCGGACGCCCTCAAGCGACGCCTCGGAGGACGCCACGACCGCTGGCGGGCCGAGCGTGTGCGCGCCACGCCCGACCTGCCCAACGCGTTCCGGCGGCCGTTCGGGCCCGGCTGGGCACTCGTCGGAGATGCGGGCCTGGTCATGGATCCCATCACCG
>JADGOW010000218.1 GCA_017882765.1 Frankiaceae bacterium | reverse complement strand
CGCGCCGACGCGTCCGGAGGCGACGGCATTGGCCCCCGCGGTTCCTGCGCTCGGTGCAGCGAGTGACCGCCAGCTACGCCAAGCCCACCGGGCTCCCCGAGGCCACACGGCTTCGCAGTTGTCAACCCCATGTGGGTCAAACCCTCCGCGGTCTCCCCGCCGGCCGGATTCTGGTCCTCGTGACGGAGTCCCACGCCCACGCAATTCCGACTCCCGCCCTACCTTCGGACCGATTGCCGCCCAACCCCGTGCCGCCGCGGCGCTAGCCCGACGTGGACCCGCAGGAATGCCGGCAGCTCTTGGGCACTGCCCGCGTCGCCCGGCTGGCAACGGTGGACGCGCGGGGCGTCCCGCACCTGGTACCGGTGGCCTTCCTCCTCGCCGGGGACGAAGCCTTCACCGCCGTGGATGCGAAGCCGAAGCGGACGACCCGGCTCAAGCGGCTGGACAACATCCGGGCCACCGGCCGGGCCTGCCTGCTCGCCGACTCCTACGACGAGGACTGGTCGCGACTGTGGTGGGTACGAGCTGATGCCTCCGCGAGCGTGCTGGCCCCCGGCCGGCAGGCGGCCCACGCCGTGGGACTGCTCGCGGCCAAGTACGAGCAGTACGCGAGCGCACCCCCGGCCGGCCCGGTGATCGCGCTGGGGGTGATCCGTTGGACCGGATGGGCGGCATCACCCGGCGAGGGCGGTGTCGCTTGAGCGTGGTGAAGCCGGCACGCCAAGCGCGGCAGTCGCAGAGGTTGTCATCCGGGCGGGTTGGTGCCACCCCTTCGTGGCTTCACGTCCGGTGGGCGAGATTCCGATCGCCTGCGAGAGGGTCATCGGGCAGGTCGCTTTCAACACCGATGCCGGTGTGGTGCCCGGCGACGGCCGGGGCCAGACGATCGCGGGCGCTCGCTGATCGCGGGCCGATGGGCCTGCCCTGCCGGGTACCGGAGGCCCTGCCTGTCAGACCGCGTTCGAGGCACAGTTCACACCACCAGCGTCAGTTGGCCTGACGCCCGCGACCGGGAGGTCAGGCGCATGGACCGGATGAGCCCGCAGGATTCGGCGTTTCTGGACAGCGAGGACGAGAACCCGGCAACCTCCTTCCACATCGGGTGCGTCGCCATCCTCGACGGGCCGGCACCGTCCTACGAGAACGTCGTAGCCGCGTTCGCGGCGAAGCTGCCGCTCGTGCCCCGCTACCGGCAGAAGGTGCGCTTCTTGCCCTTCGACCTCGGGCCGCCGGTATGGGTCGACGACCCCGGCTTCGACATCGGCAACCACGTGCGCCACACGGCGCTGCCCGCCCCGGGTGACGACGAGCAGCTGCGCACGCTCGTCGGCCGGCTCATGTCGCGGCGCCTCGACCGCCGCCGCCCGCTGTGGGAGAACTGGGTCGTCGAGGGGCTCGCGGGCGGCCGCTGGGCGCTCGTCCTCAAGACGCACCACTGCATGGTCGACGGCGTGTCCGGCTCTACCCTGCTCGATACGTTCCTCGATGACGCCGCAGCCCCACCCGTCGCCCATCCACATCCCGGGGACGCGTGGCAGGCCCCGCCCGAGCCCACCACCCTGGCGCTGTCCGCGGCGGCCTTGTGGACGCTGGCCCTCAACCCCGTGCACCAGGTCCGTACGCTGGGTCGGGCACTGCTGAACCCGCGCCGGCTGGTCACACGCGTGCTCGACACGAGCCGGGGACTGGTCACGATGGCGTGGGCGATACTTCCGGCGGACGCCTCCTCGCTGTTCGGGCGCATCGGACCTGACCGCCGCTTCGCCTCGGCGCGGGGGTCCATGGCGGACACAAGCACCATCCGGCATGCCTTCGAGGGCACCGTGAACGACGTCTTCCTCGCCGCCATCAGCGGGGGGTTCCGCGCACTGCTCGAGCACCGCGGCGAGCCACCCGGGCCGCACACCGTTCGCACGATGGTCCCCGTCTCGGTGCGGGCACCGAGCGAGCGGCACCTCTACGAGAACCGCGTCTCAGTGCTGCTCGCCGACCTACCCGTGCACCTCGAGGACCCGGTGGAGCGGCTGGCCGCCGTCCACGCCGAGATGGTCGCTCTGAAGGGCAGCAAGGAGGCCGAGGCCGGCGAAGCGATGACGTCGTTGGCCAAGCACGAGCCGTTCCCGCTGATAGCAACCGGCCTGCGCTCGATCGCCCACGTCCCGCACCGCAGCATCGTGACGGTGGCCACCAACGTGGCGGGGCCGCGGCACCGCTTGTACATGCTCGGCCGGCCCGTGGTCGAGGTGATCCCGTACTGCCCGATCGCGAACAAGGTTCGCATCGCCGTCGCGATCTTCACCTACAACGGTCAGGTGGGTTTCGGCATCACCGGCGATCACGCCAGCACCGCCGACCTCGGCGTGCTCGCCCGCGGCATCGAGGACGGGATGTCGGCGCTGCTCGCCCGCGCGAGGGCGGCCCAGCCGGCAGCAGCCACGCCGCAGCCGGCTCAGGCGGGCGCGGCGAACACCCGGGCCAGGTAGGCGGCCAGCCGGTCGGCGTTCACGCTGTCGGTCCGATAGCCGAGGTAACCGTCGGGGCGAACCAGCAACGCCGACCCGCCCGTCGCGGCGTACGCAGAGCGGAACTCGCCCGCGCTGTCGACGACCAGCGGGAGCACGCAGCCCTCGGCGAGGCCGGCTGCGTCCGCGGCGATGACCGCGTACGTGTCGAGCCGGCCGTGCGCGCACTGCCGCGCCCGCGCCGCGACCCCCTCCAGCGCCGCGAGCTCGCGGGCGTTCTCGGCGTAGCCCAGCAGGGTGTGGTTCAGGCCCCCGGTCAGCTCGAACAAGCGCACGGGGAAGGTGAGAGCGGGACGCCGTAGCTCGCGCGCGTCGGGCGCCCGGTCGCCCGGCTGGGGTCCCCAGCCCCAGTGCCGCCCGGCGCCGGGATACGAAACCTCCGGCTCCGTGTCATGCGGATCGTGGGTGGCGCCACGCGGCATGTCGCGTCCGACCCAGGCACTGCCGCGATAACCCACGAGCAGCTGAGCCTCGCGCCGGATCGGCAGGGACGGGTCGGACGAGTCCTCGTCGAACCCCTCCCGGGCGTGCCGCACGGTGCGGGCAACCACTTCCTCCCCCACCGGCCACCGCTCCCGGCTGTAGCTGTCCAGCAGGTCGGGGGCAGCGTCGCCGTGCACGGCGAGGGCGAGCTTCCAGGCGAGGTTCCACGCGTCCTGGATGCCGGTGTTCATGCCCTGGGCACCGGTCGGCGGATGCACGTGGGCCGCGTCACCGGCCAGGAAGACCCGGCCCACCGAGTAGCGCTCGACCAACCGGTGACTGATGCGGAACACGGACGACCAGCGCAGGTTGCCGGCGGTCGTGGGCTCGGGGGACAGCCGGTCGAGCACCGCCTGGATGTGGCCCAGCGTCGGCGCGGGGCGGTCGGCCTCTAACCCGTGCGCCACGTCGTCGCGCCGCCCCGCGGGGGTCTGCAGGTCCGGCGGGACCAGCATTGACATGCGGTACCGCCCGCGACCCGGCAGCGGGATGCACACGAGAAGGTCGTCGACCTTCCCGTCGGTCTGGTGCATGGAGCGCACCGCCCAGCCGGGCGGGAGCGACCAGTCCACCTCGACGTCGCCGAGCATGTACTGCTCTGGAAAGGCGTCGCCGAGAAAAGCCAGCCCGAGTCCCTTGCGGACGATGCTGTGCGCCCCGTCGCAGCCGACGAGGTATCGGGCGCGTACGGTTTCCCGACCACCGGGGCCTTCCAGCCGGGCGGTGACCGCGTCGCCGTCCTGGGCGAACGAGGCCAGGGCGACCCCGCGTTCTATCGCGACCCCGTGGTCGGTCAGGTAGTCGGTGAGGATGCGCTCGACGTCATACTGCGGCAGCGCGACGAAGCCGTAGGGCACGTCCGGCGGGACGTCGAGCGCCAGCCGCCCGGCCTCCGTCCCGTTGACGTAGGCGATCTGGCCCCGCAGCTGCACCGCGGCATCCAGCGCCTGCCGCACCAGCCCCATCGACGCCCAGATCTCCAGCGTCCGGGGCTGGATGCCCACCGCTTTCGCGAAGTGCAGGGGCGCATCGAGCCAGTCGACGATGCGGCAGGACACACCCCGCCGGTGCAGTTCGACAGCGGCGGTCAGGCCGACCGGCCCGGCTCCGACCACGAGAACGTCTGTCTGGACGTCCATGGGCCCCCTTTCGTCGCCGACCCTTCGGGTGGTTCCGGCGCGTCCGCACGCCGACCGGTTCGCGCACGCAGCCGGCGGCAGGGCACCCTACTCTCACCGGTTGTCTCGCCCGGGCTCACACCACCCCATCCGCCCGCAAGGCGGTGACGGCGGCTTGGTCGTAGCCCAGTTCGGCCAGCACCGCGTCGGTGTGCTCGCCCAGGTCCGGGATGGGGCCCAGCACCGCCTCGACGCCGGACAAC